>JAYORB010000054.1:3966-6925 GCA_038123155.1 Aquiluna sp.
CTCTCCTCGAAATATGGCATGAGGAGCTGATCGCCAAACATGTCTCTGAGTTCTTTGAGCCTGTATTCATGCTCGTGAGATTGAGTTCTGAGCCTATTTACGACCACCCCGAACAACTGCAACCTGGGTGACAGCTTGGCACTGATTTCCACAATGGCTTTGCGAGCACGATCCGCAGCGATGACGGAGTAGAGAGCCGGCTCGGTTACCAGAATCACCCGGTCCGATGCCACCCACGCTGTTCTAGTAAGGGCATTGATTGACGGTGGTGTGTCGATAATTACAAGGTCATACTCGTCTTCGATGCTGGCCAAAACTTCCTCGAGTTTCCAAACATCCGAGACCGAGGGGGCGGGGTTGTCCAGCAACAAAGACCTGGGCGAACCCACAAGCACGTCCATCTTGGAATCGCGATGCCAGGCAGAGGGAACAATTGCACGCCTTAGGTTTTGTAGCTTAGGACTCTGCAGCACCTCGGCCACCGAGAAACCTTGATCGGAGGGAGCGGCAAGACCGCTTGTCGCATCACACTGTGGGTCTAAGTCAATGACAAGGGTGTTTAGTCCCTTGTTGAGTGCGGCAGATGCTAGGCCTAACGCAACCGTGGTTTTACCTACGCCACCCTTGAGGGAGCTCACACTCAGCACGTGCATTGAATTAGGCTAATGGTTTATCTGCCCTAATCACTTAGGGCACCTGTGTTTCAGTGAGGTTTGATGTTCAAAAAGATTCTCGTGGCAAACCGCGGAGAAATAGCGGTGAGGGCCTTTCGTGCCGCCTATGAGACAGGCGCGAAGACCGTGGCCGTATACCCATATGAGGATCGCAACTCAGTCCACCGACTCAAAGCGGACGAGGCTTATGAGATCAAGGCCGAGGGATCTCCCGTTCGCGCCTACCTCTCTGTTGACGAGATTATCCGCGTTGCAAAAGAATCTGGAGCGGATGCCATCTATCCCGGCTACGGATTTCTAAGTGAAAATCCAGACCTTGCGAATGCCGCAAGGGAAAACGGCATTGCCTTCGTGGGGCCTGCTGCAGAGATACTGGAACTCGCAGGCGACAAGGTAAATGCAAAAGCCGCGGCAATCAGGGCGAAGGTCCCAGTACTCGCATCCACCGAGTCTTCCGACGATGTTGCAAAGCTTGAGAAGGAGTCGGACAAGATTGGGTTTCCGCTCTATGTGAAGGCGGTTGCCGGTGGCGGTGGCCGCGGCATGCGCAAAGTAGAGCAAAAGGCCGATCTGAAGCAGGCTCTAGAAGCCGCGATGCAGGAAGCCTCGAGCGCATTTGGTGATCCTCGGGTCTTTTTAGAGCAGGCAGTTATCCGCCCCCGCCACATCGAGGTTCAAATCCTTGCTGACCTGGAGGGCCACGTCATGCACCTTCTGGAGCGCGACTGCTCGATCCAAAGGAGAAACCAAAAGGTGGTGGAGATTGCGCCAGCTCCACATCTAGAAGAGGGCTTGCGTCAGCAGCTTTTCAAGGACGCCATTGCCTTTGCTACCGAAATTGGTTATCAAAACGCGGGCACCGTTGAGTTTCTAATCGAAACCGAGGGCCCCAACACTGGCAAGCACGTCTTTATTGAGATGAATCCAAGGATTCAGGTTGAGCACACGGTGACCGAAGAGGTTACCGACGTTGACCTTGTTCAGTCCCAGCTCCGCATTGCAGCCGGACAGACTCTTGAGGATTTGGGCCTTAGGCAAGAGGACATAAAGCCACACGGATTCGCAATTCAGTGCCGCATCACAACCGAGGACCCAGCGGCCGGGTTCAGGCCTGACACCGGGATGATCACTACCTACCGCTCTCCGGGAGGTGCTGGAATTCGCCTCGATGGCGGAACGGTAACCACTGGAGCCGAGGTCTCACCGCACTTCGATTCACTGCTCGTGAAGCTCATCACCCGAGGCCGGGATTTCCGATCTGCTGTTGAGAGAACTCGGAGAGCGCTAGCCGAGTTCCGCATCAGGGGAGTGGCCACGAACATCAACTTCCTTCAGGCGGTGCTTGACGATGAGACTTTCGCATCTGGTGAGCTCTCAACTCACTTCATAGACGAACGCCCCGAGCTTATGCAGGCAAGAGTTTCTCAGGACCGTGGGACCAAGGTGCTGCAGTGGCTCGCAGAGGTAACAGTAAACAAGCCCTTCGGCTCGCGTGATGGAAAGTCTGATCCTGCTCTGAAGCTTCCTGCTGTTGACCTAGGCACTTCGGCACCAAGCGGCACAAAGCAGCTACTGACCGAGCTTGGACCTGAGAAGTTTGCAGCTTGGATGCGAGAGCAAAACAGGGTGCTAGTCACAGACACCACCTTCCGGGATGCTCACCAGTCGCTCCTTGCAACGAGGGTGCGCAGTAAGGACCTAATTGCGGCAGCACCCTATGTCGCTCGCATGACACCTCAGCTTTTGAGCATTGAGGCATGGGGAGGTGCCACCTACGATGTCGCGCTTCGATTCCTGGGTGAAGATCCGTGGGAGAGGCTTGAGGCCCTGCGAGCGCAGCTTCCAAATGTTTGCATCCAGATGCTCCTGCGCGGTAGGAACACCGTCGGCTACACCCCATACCCAACCGAGGTTACTGACGCGTTCATCAAGGAAGCAGCTTCTACGGGCGTTGACATTTTCCGCATCTTTGATGCGTTGAATGACGTTGACCAAATGGCACCAGCCATCAAGGCTGTGCGAGAGCACACCGGCGCCGTTGCTGAGGTGGGCCTAAGTTACACCGGGAACTTCCTGGATCCCAGTGAAAACCTCTACACGTTGGACTACTGGCTCAAGCTGGCTGACAGCGTGGTGTCAGCGGGTGCACACGTGCTAGCGATCAAGGACATGGCAGGACTTCTCAGGCCCAAGGCGGCAGCCACGTTGGTTGGAGCCCTGAGAGAAAGATTCGAGCTCCCCGTTCACCTCCACACCCACGACACCGCAGGAGGCCAGCTGGCAAC
>JAYORB010000055.1:0-6791 GCA_038123155.1 Aquiluna sp.
GGGATTAGACTTACCTAACCCACAGCGACATCTCGAAAGTAGGCGAAATGGGCCTGTTGGACAAGGCAGAGCAGCGCATTGAAGGCGCAGTGAGCTCGCTCTTTTCCAAGCTCTCCAGAGCCGAGCTGCAGCCGGTAGAAATAACCCAGGCAGTTCGTTCGGCTATGGACCTTGCGGCAAAGGCAGACAGTGTTGGATCAACCGTCGTCCCTCACCGCTACCTACTTGTGGTTCACAGCTCGGACGCCCAGAAAATAACCTCGTCAATGCTTTCAGCCATTAGAAGCGAAATTGCCAAGTACGCCGCCTCGCGCCAATACCGCCTCGCTGACTCGATTGATCTGACGGTCTCCGCGGATGACAAAATCTCAAAGGGTCGAATCCGGGTTGGATCTCAGCCTGTCGACACATCGGTTGCCTGGAGGCCGGTGTTGACAATCGGCGATACAGAGTACGAGCTGAAGGTTGGGACATCCACGGTCGGCCGCGATGAGAAGGCGGACATCTGCGTAGACGATAGGGGCCTTAGCCGCATCCATTTTGAGATTGCCTGGAACGGAGAGGTTGCAGCAATTAGAGACCTGCAGTCAACCAATGGCACCTTCCTTGACGGAGCTCGCGTGAATGAACTGGTCCTGATCTCCGGTAGCACAATCTCGGCGGGAAGAACCGAGTTTCATTTTCAACTGCTAGCGCTGGCGGGTGAGAGCAGTGAGTGAACTTGCGCTGTTCTTGGTCCGCATCGGCTTTGTCGCGGTGCTTTGGATTTTTGTCCTGAGCTTGCTTTCAGTTATCCGAGCAGACCTTTATGGCCGGAGGGTAATTAGCCGACTCGCAAAGCAGAGTGCGCCGCAGCTAAGCCAGGCGCCAGTTGCCGAGCTGGACATCGACGACAGCGATGCTTTTGAGCCGACGAAGATTCAGATGCTCACTGGCAGAAGCGCTGGAGAGAGCATCGATCTTGATGAAAAGAAGGAGATCACCATCGGCCGGTCACCGGGTTCTGATCTTGTGATTTCTGATGAGTTTGCATCGAACACCCACGCAAAACTGGTGCTTGTTGGTGATGAGTGGGTGCTGCAAGATCTGAACTCAACCAACGGTACTTTCATTGATGGTAAGCGCGTAACGACCCCCGTGACGATGACGGCTGGGGCCACCATCAGAATCGGAACCACGACCTTCGATTTGAGGTCATAGTCAATTGGCCATCAAAACCGTTAGCTATGCGGCCTCTGACATTGGAAAGCACCGTAGCTCAAACCAAGACTCCGGATATGCCGGTTACCAGCTCTTCTTTGTGGCAGATGGCATGGGTGGCCACGCGGGTGGTGATATTGCCAGCGCTATTTCGAGCCAGCGCATCGCACTCACAGACAACAAATACGACAGCGCCGAAGAGGCGATTGAGACCCTAAAGCAGGGTGTTCTTGAGGCCAATGGCATGCTCAACGAGACCGTCAAGGAACATCCCGAACTTGAGGGCATGGGCACGACATTCTCGGGCATGCTCATCCATGGCGATCAGATAATCACGGCTCACATCGGAGACTCCCGCATCTACCGAGTGCGCGATGGCGAGGTCAGCCAGATCACCACCGACCACACCTTTGTTCAGAGGCTCGTCGAGCTTGGCCGAATCACTCCTGAGGAGGCTCTGGTTCACCCCAGGCGCAGCGTTCTAATGCGAGTGCTGGGAGATGTTCAGGGGGAGCCGGAGCTAGACATTGCGCTATTCGATGCTCAGGTCGGCGACCGTTGGATGCTGTGCAGCGATGGGCTGTCGGGAGTGGTTCCCGAAGACGTGATGGAGCGAATCCTTTCTAGCAAGATCCCAACCGAAGAGGCTGCCGAGCTCTTGGTTGGTGAGGCGCTCGAGTTTGGTGCTCCCGATAACGTGACCGTCGTCGTTGCAGACATTATGCGCTCGGGAACCCAGGTTGATTTCGAACCGGGCGCTCAGTTTGTCGGTAGCGCCGCAAATGAGGTAGTTATCGAGGAGCGTCGTGGCGGCAAGATTCTCCAACTTCTGAACCCAAGAAGCCTGCTCGAGCTTTTGCAGACACCGGAAGACCCTGCCGAGTACCGGCCAGAGTCCGAAGAGGTGCTCGAGAAGATTCTCCTCGAGACCAGGCGAAAGATTCGCTGGCGCGGGGCCAGAACAATCCTTGGTTGGATCCTGCTAGCGGCAACCGTCATCGGCATTGGCTGGGTTGCCTACAGCTACACCCAGACCAGGTACTACGTTGCCGAGTACGAGGGTCAAGTAACTATTTATCAGGGCATCCGGGAGCAGCTCGGGCCGCTCAAGTTCTCTCAGCCTTATCAGGTGAGCGAGATTGACGTAGAAGAGCTTTCTCCTTTCCAACAGGAGCTCATTGATAGATCAATTTCCGCGGAGTCACTGGAGGACGCGCTTCGAATCCTAGGTCAGCTGGAGGCGAGCCTGGATGAGTAACCTCAGCCTCACCAGTGCAATACCCAACCTGATTCGGGCGGTTCCGCGCTCTAGGAACTTCGAAGCGGTTCTGATTTTCTGGGTAGCGGGCATTCATGCCTTCGCCCTGGCCCAGATACAGCTTTCCATTCTCCAAATCATGACCTGGGAGCTGCTGCTTTACTGGGCACCCCCAACCCTGACAGCGATGATTGTCCACTGGGTGCTAAGAAAGTATGCGGTGAAGGCCGACGGCCTGATGCTTCCTCTGGCCTTTTTGCTCAATGGACTTGGCATTGCCATGATCTACCGGCTAGATCTTGCGGAATTAGCCGCTGGTGGTAGTGACCTGTTCGCTCAGCGCCAGGTGTGGCTCAGCTGCTTCGCAATGCTCATTGCTGCTTTGGTAATCAGAGTGGTTCCGAATCACCTCACACTCAGGCGCTTCCCCTTCATCTCGGGGCTGGCTGCGGTAGTTCTGCTGCTGCTACCAGCGGCTCCCGTTATTGGCAGAACAGTCAACGGAGCAACCTTGTGGGTTGGCACCGATGAGTTGAGCTTCCAACCCGGTGAGATTGCAAAGATTCTGCTCGCCATCTTTTTTGCGGGCTACCTGGTATCCAGGCAGGGGTCTCTGGCCGAGATTGGTTCGAGGGTTTTGGGCATCAAGGTTCCCAGGGCCAAGGACCTCGGGCCAATTTTGCTGTTTTGGTTCGCCTCTCTCGGAGTGCTAATCATTCAGCGTGACCTGGGAACTTCGATTCTGTATTTCGGGCTGTTTTTGGTCATGGTGTACACGGCCACCGGTAGGGGTTTCTACATCGGCGCCGGGCTTGTGATGATGGTGACCGGAGCTCTAGTCGCCTCAAGATTCTTTGACTATGTCGAGAGACGGTTTGAGGTTTGGCTTGACCCATTTTCGAGTGCCAACTACAACTCAATCGGCGGTAGCTATCAGCTAGTCCAGGGCATGTTTGGCATGGCCCACGGCGATGTCATCGGGACTGGCCTCGGTGGTGGTTTTCCTCAGCTGATCCCGCTCGCGGAGAGCGACTTTATCTTTGCAGCACTTGGCGAAGAGCTTGGGCTTGCGGGTGTCTTTGTGATCCTTGCTGTCTATCTACTGCTGGTTTACAGGGGTCTAAGGATTGCCAATAGCCACCCGGATGACTTCTCAAAGCTCTTGGCACTCGGGTTGGCATTTGTCATCGGGTTGCAGGTTTTTGTGGTCGCCGGTGGAGTGATGGGGCTCCTGCCTCTGACTGGCCTAACCACACCCTTCCTGGCAGCGGGAGGGTCCTCGCTCCTAGCTAACTGGTCCATCATTGCGCTGCTTCTGATAATCAGCGATTCCTCTTTGAGGAGCAATAGGTGAATCGTCAGGTTCGAAGGGTTGGACTGATCTTGACGATCATGTTCATCGCGCTATTCGCAATGGCCAGCTCGATCCAGGTAATTAGAACTGGGGAGCTGTATCAGGACAGCAGAAACGTCCGCGCCTCGTACGAGACCTATAAGACCCAGCGCGGAGCAATCTTGGTTGGTGGTGCCCCGATTGTCACCTCTAGGCCCGTGAATGATGACTACAGATTCCTCAGGGAATATGAAAGCGTCATCTACAGCCCTGTAACCGGCTACTACTCAGTATTCTCTGGAACCACCGGCATCGAGCGCTCTATGAACAGCTACCTCTCAGGCCAGTCCGGAGCACAATTCTTCGAGCAGATCAATGCGCTTCTTGATGGCACCCCCGTTACCGGAGCGGCTGTGGAACTAACCATTAATCCCGAGGCCCAGCGGGCAGCCTGGGATGCTCTTGGAAACCGCAAAGGTGCTGTTGTTGCAATTGAGCCTTCGACCGGAAGGATCCTTGCCCTGGTTTCGAAGCCAACCTTTGATGCAAACCTCTTGGCTTCCCACACCTATGGCGAGGTAGTCGAGGCCTATCAGAACTACGTCGAGAACGACGAGGACCCGCTTGTGAACCGCGCCATAGCCGGCAACCTCTACCATCCGGGCTCGGTGTTCAAGCTAGTTGTCGCTGCCGCAGCTCTTGAGTCTGGCAACTACACCACCCAGTCAAGCTTTGAAAACCTTGGGGAGTATGTGCTCCCGGGAACCTCAACAGCGGTATACAACTCAAACGGTTCGACCTGTGGTTCAGAGGAGAGCGTGACACTTGAGACTGCGCTAATTCGTTCCTGCAACATTCCCTTCGCGATGCTGGCAGTTGAGCTGGGACAGGACAGGATTCGAGCCCAGGCCGAGCTCATGGGCTTTGGGGACGAACTCGAGATCCCAATGGCCGTAACCCCAAGCACCTATCCCGAGGGCATGGATCTTGCCCAGACGGGATTGAGTGGGTTTGGTCAGTTCGACGTTCGCGTTTCTCCGCTGCAGATGGCGCTGGTGACATCAGCGATCGCGAACCAGGGCGTGATAATGAACCCGCAGCTTGTGAAGACGGTTGTTGCCAGCAACCTGAATATTCTTTCCCAGCCGCAACCAACAGTCTTTTCCTCACCTATGTCCCGAGAGACCGCTGGATATCTAACTCGCATGATGGTCGATTCGGTGGAAATCGGAGTTGCCGGTCGCGCCGGGATATCGCAGGTAGCGGTGGCGGGAAAAACGGGAACTGCTGAGAATGGACCGGCCGAGCCCTACACCCTTTGGTTCACCGGGTTTGCGCCCGCTGAAAAGCCTCAGATTGTGGTCACCGTGGTGATTGAAGACGGCGGAGGCATTGGCCAAAACGGAACTGGAAATCAGCTCGCTGCTCCAATTGCGAAAGCGGTCATGGAAGCGGTGCTCGAATGAAGCCGGCGGTAGGACAGCTCTATGGAGATCGTTACCGTCTCCAGCTTCGCATTGCCATTGGCGGCATGGGTGAGGTTTGGCAAGCCGAGGACGAGCTGATCCTCAGACAGGTGGCCATAAAAATCCTCAAAGAGGAGTATGTTTCTGACCCGCTCTTCATCGAGCGGTTCCGTAGCGAAGCTAAGTCGGCAGCACTTGTGGAACACGAGGGCATTGCGAATGTCTACGACTATGGGGAAGATGCGAATGCCGCATATCTGGTGATGGAGCTAGTCCCCGGAGAATCCCTTTCACGAATAATTGAGCGTGAGAAAAAGCTCGCGGACACCAGAGTCCTAGACATAATGGCGCAAACATCGAGAGCACTTGGTGCAGCGCATGCCAGAGGCCTGGTGCATCGCGATATAAAGCCTGGAAACCTACTTATTACGCCAGATGGCAAAGTGAAAATCACGGACTTTGGAATTGCCCGGGTTGGTGATCAAGTTCCGCTCACCAAGACCGGCCAGGTAATGGGGACTGTGCAGTACCTAGCTCCCGAGCAGGCAACGGGTAAGCCATCAACTCCCGCGACCGACCTCTACTCGCTTGGGGTTGTCGCCTATGAGGCATTGAGTGGCAAGCGGCCCTTTACGGGTGAAAACCAGATGGCTATTGCTATGGCTCACATCAACGAGATGCCCCCAGCACTACCGGAGTCCATCGACCCACGGGTGCAAAACTTAGTCCTTAGCTGCCTTGCCAAAAAGCCAAATCAAAGGCCCGAATCTGCAAACTCGCTGGCCATCAGAGCCGAGGCGCTTTTGCGGGAGAAAAAAGGCAAGCCGGCAGCTAGGTCCATTAAAGAGGTCGAAGACGATCCGTTCACAGAGCTGATCACCACCGACACCGCACCGCTCCCAAAGGCGCCAATTGTTTGGCCGTGGGTTGCAACTTTGGGACTGTTGGGTCTGACCGCAGTAGTTGTGATTGTTGCGATCTTGTCAGAGCCAAATGCGGAGGATGTGGTTCAAACTCCTACTCCCACGACTACTCAAACGCAGGAGCCGAGCCCGGAACCAACCGATGAGCCAGAACCCGCAAATGAGCCTAGAAATATTCTGCTTTTGCGTTCGGACATCATCGACCAAAACCTCAGCGATGTGACGGCACAGCTGACAGAGCAGGGGTTCATCGTGAATGCCATCCCGGGTGAGCTGATCCCCGGAGATGATCCGAGAGTGAGAACCGTCTATGCGGTTTCGCCTACCGGCAGCATTGCCGAGGGGAGCACCATCGACGTGACCTACTACGTCGGAGACTTCGCGGAGATTCCGGTTGAAATCCCCGAGCCAGATCCAGTGGAGACAGCTCCTGCGGAGCAGGACCCAAATGCGCCTGTGGACCCGGAGGCGCCAACGGATCCTGAAGGTGAGCCAGCAGATCCTGGCGCTGAACCGGCTCCAGAGCCGGCACCGGAGGAGCCTGCAAGTGATTAGTAACAACAATGTGACCGAGTCGGTCAGGGGGCTGTAGCTTGCCAAAACTAGACTTT
>JAYORB010000056.1:0-2832 GCA_038123155.1 Aquiluna sp.
CCAACCATCGTCCCGAAGGTTGCGGTGGTGAATAGGGCAATTGGAGCCCACCAACTTAGCGTGACAAAGGCGATACTCAGCGTGCTCAGCGACATCGCACAAAGCGCGAGCGGGATGACCTTTCGAGACTCGAACCTGTCGGCTATTTGCCCGGAAAATGGGGCCATCAGGACGTTTGGAATCAACATCGCTAACAGGATTATCGAGACCCCTGTAGGTCCAACCACGTCCTTATCCCTGAGGATGACAGCGAAGGTTGTGAGGCTGCTCCCCATGAAACTTAGACCTGCCGCCATGGACAGCAGCTGAATCTTTAGGAAAGGGGTGGTCTTCTCTAGCTGGCCATTCGACTCTGACTCTTGACTCACCCAACCAACATTAGTGGCAATCGGACCATAAGTAGCTGGCTCAAAAAGCGCCTAAATCCCCTAAAACTCGGGGAAAAATCCACCGCAACACGCCGAAGCCAGAGGTGCTTGCACCCCCGTGGGTGGCTATAGGTTGATTGGGACATTAATGTCCCTAACAAGTCCAGGAGGACCATTATGAACAAGAGCGAACTCGTAGCAGCAGTTGCATCGCACACTGGCGAGTCGCAGGCCGCCGTTGGCCGCGTTATCGACGCAATGTTTGACACCATTGCCGCTTCCATCAAGAAGGGTGACAAGGTCACCATTCCTGGTTACCTAAGCGTAGACAAGGGCCACCGTAAGGCTCGCACCGGCCGTAACCCACAGACCGGCGCGACCATTCAGATTGCTGCAGCTAACACCGTCAAGGTTTCAGCTGGAAGCAAGCTAAAGGCTGCTGTTAAGTAACAACCTAAATCAGCAAGACGGCGTCCCACTGGGGCGCCGTCTTTGCTTTGGAATAGGCTTTAGTGCATGACCGATAAATCTCGCGGCTTGTTCTATGTTGCTCTTCAGTTCATCCTGATCTTCCTGCTGGTGCTGTCACCACGCATGGAGAGCCCCTATGGCGGTGCGAGCGAGGTTGTCGGCACGATTGGCATCGCGATAATTGCCATTGGCTCGGGACTTCTGCTCTTTTCTTTTCTTGGGCTCGGAAACTCTCTTACGGCGCTCCCAACTCCAAAGGAGAAGGGCCAGCTGGTCACAACAGGTATGTACGCGAGGGTTAGGCACCCTATCTACTTCGCGCTTCTAGTTATGGGTTTTGGCGTGATGCTGGATGCCGGCTACTGGCCACAGGTCATCGTCTACATGCTCTTGTTTGCTCTACTCAGCACCAAGGCAGAGTTTGAAGAGAGCCTGCTTCGAAAGAAGTATCCGGCCTATGACAGTTACGCACTCAAGACCCCAAGGTTCTTCCCGAGGCTTGGTAGGTGAAGACAGAGCCCTATCCATTTGCGCTAAGGGCACTTCTTGTAGTTTCTCTCGGTGCCATTGGCACTCTTGGCCTTGGCCTAGTTCTAGGTGGTGCGGCTGAGCCGCTACCACTTGCTGATCCAGGTGTTGTTGTGCGGCTGGGGCAGCCGATCACAAAGCTGGTTCTGAATCTCTCGATGGCAACCGCCATAGGTGCGCTGGTGCTCGCCTCTTTTGCAGCGAATGACCAGGAGCGCTCTCGACTTCAACCGGTTGCCTGCTGGGCTGCCGCTCTTTGGCTATTCGCAGCTGCCGCTAACTTTGTGATGACCTACCTCTCCGCCTCAGGATCGGCGGTTTCCTACGGACCGCAGTTCAGTGAGGGTCTTTGGCTGTTTGCCACTCAGATTGAATTGGGCACGCTACTTGCCTTCAATCTAGGCTTCGCGTTTCTGCTTAGCCTGACCACGATTGCATTTGGTGGCAGGCGAATGACTGCCATCAACGCAGCCATCGGCATGGCGGGACTTTATCCGCTTGCCGAGTCAGGCCATGCATCGTCAGATTCTGGCCACGCGCTTGCGGTGAACTCGCTGCTCATGCACCTTGTTGGCATAAGCGTCTGGGTAGGGGGGCTTATCGCCCTCTATGCGGTGTTCCGAGCAGGAAGCGAGCGGACTGAGGTGCTGGTTAGCAGGTATTCGACGCTCGCCCTGGCCTCATTCATTCTGGTTGGCGTATCTGGCATCACCTCGGGCTTTATTCGGCTCTATAGCCCGGAAGACATATTTGGCCCCTACGGGCTGCTGCTAATTGGCAAGGTGGTGTTGCTCACGACCCTAGGGCTGTTCGGCGCTCGCTATCGCTTGGGTGCACTTTCAAAGATTTCCGCATCTGCTTCTGGCTTTTGGAGGCTAGTTACTGTCGAACTCTCAATCATGGGAGCAGCGGTAGGTTTGGGCACAGCCCTTGCAACCACTGCCTTGCCGGAAGATCCCGCAGAGTTTGTTCCTCCAACACCTGCTGAGCTACTAACTGGCGACCCACTGCCTCCGGAGCTGACGCCTAGCGCTTGGCTTACGGTTTGGGACATAGACATCCTTTGGCTGTCCATCGCGCTTGGGGCTATAGCTCTCTACCTGTATGGGGTAGCGAGGCTCAGATCTCGCGGTGATAGCTGGCCTGTGGGAAGAACCATCTCTTGGGTCGCAGGCATGCTGGTTTTGATTTACGTGACAAATGGGGCGCCCAATGCCTACCAAGAGTTCATGTTCTCAACCCACATGGTTGGCCACATGATTCTCTCGATGATGGTTCCGGTGCTGCTGGTCCCCGGTGCGCCGGTTACCCTGTTGTCGAGGGTCCAGCCGGCGCGAAAAGACGGCTCATGGGGGCTAAGGGAGTGGGTGCTTTGGGCAGTTCACACCCCATATGCTTGGTTTATTTCGCACCCACTTTTTGCCGGGCTCAACTTTGCTCTGTCTTTGGTGATGTTCTACTACAC
>JAYORB010000056.1:2932-6128 GCA_038123155.1 Aquiluna sp.
AAGGGACTCCAGGTGATTGTTGAGCTGAGCGACGAGCAGCGCGCTCTCTTTGAATACATCGAGCAGTCCGAGTCCCATGTTTTTGTGACCGGAAGGGCGGGAACCGGTAAGTCGACCCTGCTGAGCTACCTAACCGCAAATAGCGAAAAGAGCTTTGCGGTTTGCGCCCCGACTGGTGTCGCAGCGCTAAACGTTGCCGGCGTCACGATTCACTCCCTTTTTACATTTCCCTTTGGAGTCTTGGGAGAGGTTGACATAGCCCGCCACCTCTCGAGGCGCACCCGAGAAGTCCTTAGGGCCATCGACATGCTCGTGATAGACGAGATCTCAATGGTGTCTGCGGACCTCATGGACGCGATCGACAGGGCACTGAGGATCGCAAGATCAAAACGCAAGCTCCCCTTTGGTGGCGTGCAGATAGTTATGTTTGGTGATCCGTACCAGCTTGCTCCGGTCACGCCCTCTGACCCAGTCGAGCGCTCCTACATGGCAGAGAACTATCGCTCGATGTGGTTCTTTGACGCTCACGTTTGGCGAGAGGCCGAGCTGGAGCGGTTTGAGCTCAGCGAAATCTTCAGGCAGTCGGACGAGAGGTTCAAGGAAATCCTCAACTCGATCAGGGACGGGTCGGTGACCGGTGAGATGTTGGATGAGCTCAACCAGGCGGGTAATCGCCAGCCGCCCCACGCAGATGTCATAAGGCTTGCAACCATCAATGACACGGTGAATGCGGTGAACCGCCAACGCATGAATCTCATTACAACCAAGCCCAAGACCTTTCACGCCACCTACTCAGAGGGGGCGGAGAAGATCTTTGGCAGGGCCCTCCCCGCAGAGACCCAGCTCGAGCTCAAGGTTGGTGCTCAGGTGATGTTCATCAAAAACGACGACTCATCTATGACAAAGGGCTCAGATGGCGGGAGAGTCAGAAGATGGGTGAACGGCACAATAGGCCACGTCATCGACCTGCCAAATGCCGGCGGAGTGGTTGTTGAGGTTGATGGCGAAGAGATTGAGGTCGGCCCATCGACCTGGGAAAAGGTTCGCTACGAGGTCGATGAGGAGTTTGATGAGGTCACAGGCAGAGTCAAGGAGACTCTGGTTCCAATTACCTTGGCCGAATTCAAGCAAATACCACTTCGTCTTGCGTGGGCGGTGACAATCCATAAGTCTCAGGGTCAGACCTATGACGAGGTTCAGATTGATATGGGCAGGGGAGCTTTCTCTCCGGGCCAGACCTACGTTGCGCTCTCGAGAGTGCGGTCGTTGGAGGGCATGTATCTAAACAGGCCAATCACGATGCGAGACGTGATGGTGGATAAGGACGTAATCCGGTTTATGTCCGGTGCTATCCCAGCTCCTGATCTCGACCAGGAGCCCTTAGCCACCAGTTCAGAGCATCTGCCACCCTTCTAGACCAGTAGCTCTCGTGGTGGCCGGTGTAAGGGTAGATGTTCGCAACTAGTTTTTCTGGCTCGCTGTAGCCCTTCGACCTCATAACTTCCGCTGCCATTAGGTGCAGTGGTGGGTAGTGCTCATCGAGCTCCTTGGTCCCGCTGTCGGTCCAGATGCGGTGCTGCCCGTCTGATGGGAGCAGCGCGGTGAGCTCATTAACCATTGTCGACTTACCCATGAGCCAGTGCGTTGAGAAGCAGATTGCCGTGCCAAAGAGCTCGGGGCGCTTGCTCATCGCATAAAGGGAAATCAGGCCACCCATCGAGGCTCCCATGACCGCAGTTCGGTCTCGGTCGTGCTCGATCGCATACCTATCAAGCACGAAGGGCAAGACGGCATCTGCTATCAGGGAGATGTAAGCATCTCCAAAGCTGTCGGTGCCGGTGGTCTTGTATTCATCGGGAAGCGCATCCCAGAACTCAGGGTGACGATCAACAATCTCTTGAGGCGAAAGCTCGCGAATTCGAGTCTCGTCGCTAAGACCCCAGATACCAACAACCAGAGGCTTCTCTCCTCGAACCTCATCTCGTATCGCTGGGATTACTTCCCAGGTCTTGCCGGTGAAGCTGTCTTGTTCGTCAAACAGGTTCCTGCCATCGTGCATGAAAACAACCGGGGTCTGAGCGTTCAGAGTTTCTGGCACCCATACATCGACTCTGTGATCGTCAAAGTCAAAGCGCTGCAGCTTTCCACCACCGAGGCGAATGCTCAATAGCTTGCGCTCGCGGAAAAACATAAACAGGGGGAAGGTGAAGGCAATGGCCGTCATCCCCGAGAGTAGGAAGTAGAGCCACACCCGCTTCATGCCAAGTCGCCTTGCCTCGCTGATCATGAAGATGGCGACCGCTATACCTACAACCAAGAGGTCAACCGAAAGCACCCAGTCGACCGCGCTGCCAAACCAGGCAGCCAGGTAGTCAGCCTCCTCGAATACCGCAAGGGCATTTAGGGTCCAGGCGGTGATTAGGCCAATCGCCGAGGTGATCAGGTAGAGGGCGGCTTTTACTGTGTGTTTTCTGAACATTTAGGAATCTTTTCACGGATTATGCAAATTTATTTATTTCAGACTCACTAAGGAAATTCATGCGCCGAATCGGCAATTTGGTGGTGAGGCGCTCAAAGCTGATTTTGTTTGGTTTTGTGAGCCTTGTCGTTCTCTCCTCTTTCTGGGGCTTCCAGGTTTTTGGCAACCTTCAGGGTGGCGGTTATGACAACCCAAACTCAGATTCCGCTCTTGTAACAGAGCTGCTTGAGAGTGAGTTTGGTGTTGATCCCGCAGAGGTCATAGTTCTTGTTGACCTCCCGTCCGATGCTGACGAGATCGACGCCAATGGTTTTCCGGTGAACTTCGAGCTAGT
This sequence comes from Aquiluna sp., assembly GCA_038123155.1. GTDB lineage: Bacteria > Actinomycetota > Actinomycetes > Actinomycetales > Microbacteriaceae > Aquiluna. The sequence continues at coordinate 5,746 of JAYORB010000056.1, forward strand.
TCAGGAGCTCAGCTCTGAGCTATTGGATATCGAAGGCGTGGATGCTGTTCTCAACTACTACACCCTCGGCTCACCACCTAATTTGAAGAGTGAAGACGGCAGGCTTATCTACCTTTTGGTGGACCTAGACAACAACGCTGACCAGACACCAGTTGTTGCTCAGATTGTTGATGACTACACCGGGGACTACCAAGGTGCCGAGGTTCACGTCTCAGGCTTTGGGGCCGTCACCAAGGCGATCAACGAGACCATCGAGCACGACATAATCCGAGCCGAGATAGTCGCGGTTCCACTTGTGGTTTTGCTACTTGTTTTTGTGTTTGGCTCATTGGTTGCTGCCGGGCTGCCACTGTTCGTTGGCGGACTTGCAATTGTCGGATCGT
>JAYORB010000057.1:0-6073 GCA_038123155.1 Aquiluna sp.
CTTTGTGCCAGAGCTTTTCAATCTCCTTTGGATGTCGCCGAAGAAGCCTGTCTTGCCCCTCCTCACCAAGGTCTCCCAAAAACAAAGCGGCATATTCCGGCCGCTCCAAAAGAACCACAAGTGAGGAATCATTACTGTCCTTAGCCTCTGATGCTGTTGCTGAGGGGGAAAGTATTTTCCATGTGAAGTCTCCAAAGGTGCCGCTCAGACCCTCGAAGCCGATGGATATTGGAACACCTTTGCCACTAGCCACCTCGCCAACCAGCTCAACCAAGGGCCTGTCATCTTGAAAGCCAGAAATCACAATCTCTCCAAAAGAAACTTTTTCTAAGGCGAGCACCCCACCAACGTGGTCTGCGTCGAAGTGGCTCAGTATCACCCTGTCCAGCTGTTTGACTTCGGCTGCCTCTAAACAACTTGCCAGAGACTCGCTCGTCGGTCCAAGGTCTATGAGCATTGTCATCTTCTGGCTGCGAACCAACGCCGCGTCGCCCTGTCCAACATCGCAGAAGAAGAGCTGCCAATCGCCAGCAAAAGTCTGGCTCCTAAAAAAGTCTGTTCCTACCCAGGCCAAGGCCAGAATCAGCAGTCCAGACATTGATGCACCCGCCCCCAAACGAAGAGCAGGCGTCTTCGCCAGATAAAACAGGGAGATGGCAATAACAAACAACGCTGCGAGCAAGATTCCAAATGGCCCGTCGACGAAATGCAGTCGAACAAGTGGCATCGGAGCCAGAGTCTTAGCGACCACAACAATCCAATTGCTACCGATAGAGGCTATGAAGCCGATAGCCGCAGATAGCGGAGGAAACCAAATCGTCATAACGGCCAACAAGCCCAAAATTGTTATCGGTGCAACAAGCGGCTCAACCAACAGGTTTGCGATCACCGAGTAAACGGGAAGCGATGGTTGTAGGTAGAGGATTATTGGCAACGTGTAGAGCTGGGCGGATACCGTTGCCGCTATGCCGATCGCAAGTATTTTTGGCAGCTTTGGCTCAAGAGCTGAATACAGCTTTGGGGCGAGAAGCAAGAGCCCAGCGGTAGCCAGAGCAGAGAGCCCGAAGCCCACATCGACTGAAAGTCCTGGATCAATAGCGAGTAGAAAGATGATCGCCAGGCTCAGTGAGGCTAGGGGGTTAGTGCCTCGGCCCAGCCACAAACCAACCATGACGAATAGGGCCATCGTCGCCGCACGAATAACAGATGACTCGGGGCCAACCAGAAGCACGTAGCAGGCCATTACGAACAGGGCGAGGCTGAATCTTAGGTTTCGCCTGATGCCCAACTTGGCGGCAAGAAGATAAACGACTCCCATAACTATGGCTAGGTTGGCGCCAGATACCGCAACCAGGTGAGTCAAACTAAGTTGCTTCATATCAAAAGCCAGCGAATCCGAAATTGCACCGCGCTCACCTATGGTCAAACCAGCAACCAAACCGGCCGCATCGTCGGATACTCCATGTAGCAGCTCCAGAAAACGTGCTCGAACACCGGTGATGAATGGAATCTCTGGATAGCTCAGTTTCAGCAAAGAACTAGCCTCTGGAGGTGCCAGGGCCCAAAGCAGCAGCCAATAGCCACCGGCGATGAAATAAATCACAAAGTCAACTGGTCTCTGATTGAGGCAAGCAGCTTGCTGCCGATCCCCGGAACCTGAGTTAGCTCCTCGATTGCCGAGAAGCCCCCATTTGCCTCGCGATACTTGATGATTTTTTCGCTCGTTGCAGGACCGATGCCGCTAAGGGACTCAAAATCGGCTTGAGTGCCTCGATTCAGCGAAACCTTGCCGCCTGAATTTCCCGAAGCCATGGCCTCGATAGAAAGTACCGTTAGCTGCTCACCGTCGCTCAAGATTCTTGCGAGGTTGATGCTCTCCTGGGCAGCCTCTGCCGTTAGGCCTCCTGCGCTTTGAACCGCGTCCGAGGCTCGTGAACCAGTGGGAAGTTCATAAAGTCCGGGATGTGCAACCTCGCCAACGACATGAATGTGAATCGTAGAACTGAGGGGAGCTAAAGCCTCTGGAGGCAGCAGCGGGACCGAGTCTTGCTGCTCCTCTCTGCCGCTTAGCCAGACTCCGATAAGCCCGAGGATGAGCAGCACTGCTAATAGCCCACGCTTTTTCTGGCTCTCGGTTAGTTGGTTATAGCGCTCTAGTAGTGACTTCATTCCGCCATCATGCAAATGATCCCTGGTGGGCCGGCCCGGGATCAGAAAGTGGTGGAGAAATGCCTACTTGGTTGAAATGTTGACAAGTTTCGGGGCGCGAACGATTACGTTCTTAGCTTCCTTGCCTTCAAGAGCTCGCTTTATAGCCTCTGAGTTCATGGCTAGGGTTTTCAGTTCCTCCTCAGTGATAGAGGTCGAGACCTCAAACTTGTCCCGGAGCTTGCCGTCCACCTGAGCCACTGCTGTCAGTGTTTCTTTCACGAGTAAGGACTCATCTACTTCTCTCAGCTTCGCAAGAGCCACTGAGGGCTTGTGTCCCAATAGTTCCCACATGTCTTCAGCTGTATATGGGGCAAAGAGGCTAAGTGCCTTGGCGAGCTCCTCGGCTCCCTCGCGAACCGATGAATCGTTGGGGCCGCAACCCGAATCGATTGCCTTCCTAAGAACGTTTGTAAGCTCCATACACTTGGCAACTCCAACGTTGAACTTGAATGACTCGATCGACTCTTCAAATGTCTTTAGGAAGGAGTGGGTGGCGCTCCGGACGCTTTTGTCGCCGCTGGTTTCTTCGGCGCCAACTTTGCTTGACACATCCTTAGCGACCCTCCAAGCGCGTGCCAGGAACTTCGATGAGGCCGCTGGCGAAACATCTGCCCAGTCGATATCGTCCTCTGGAGGTCCAGCAAATGCCATGGTTAGACGAACTGCATCAACACCGTGCTCGTCGAGCTGCTCACTGAGTCTCACGAGGTTGCCCCTAGATTTACTCATAGCCTGGCCGTTCATAAGCACCATGCCCTGATTCAAGAGCCTGGTAAAAGGCTCTTCAAAATCAACCAGCTTCATGTCAAATAGCACCTTGGTGAAGAACCTTGAGTAGAGAAGATGGAGAATTGCGTGGGTCACTCCACCCACATACTGGTCAACCGGTGCCCACTCCTTTGCGGCCTCGGCGTCAAAAGCAAACTCCTCGCTGTTCGGGCTCAGATATCTGAGGAAATACCACGAGCTGTCCACGAAGGTATCCATGGTGTCGCTGTCACGCTTGGCTGGTGAGGCACAGTTTGGACAGGCAACGTTTATCCAGTCCTTGGCGGCTCCTAGGGGTGATGTCCCCTTCGGCTGAAGGTCAAGCCCCTCGGTTGGTGGTAGCTCGACAGGCAACTGATCCTCGGGAACCTCAACCTCGCCACACTTTTCGCAGTGGACAATAGGAATAGGTGTTCCCCAGTAGCGCTGCCTGGAAATCAGCCAATCGCGTAGGCGGTAGTTTTTTGCCTTCTTGCCCGAGCCTTTATCTTGAAGAATCTCAATTGCCTTCTCGATTGCCTCTGCCTTGCGCAGCCCATTCAGGGGTCCCGAATTGACCATCACGCCATCGCCGGTTGTTGCAGCAAATGATTTGGCGGGGTCTTCTTCACCGGTATCAACAACCATCCGGATCTCGATACCCATCGCCTTGGCAAACTCGATGTCTCGCTCATCATGCGCGGGGACACCCATGATTGCCCCGGTTCCATAGTCAGCGAGCACGTAGTCGGAGACCCAAATCGGAAGCCGCTCGCCATTGAGCGGATTGATTGCATAACGCTCCAGAAATACACCAGTCTTCTCGCGGTCGGTCGCAAGTCTCTCGATGTCGTTTGCCTTCTTGGTCTTCTCGAGATAACTGTGGAATTGCATGCGGACTTCAGGAGATGATCCGGCAGCTAGCTCGCTTGCCAGATCAGAGTCGGCTGCTACAACCATGAAGGTTGCGCCAAATAGGGTGTCGGGCCTCGTGGAATAGACCTCGATTGGCTCTTGCCGTCCTTCAATTTCAAAACTTAGGTTCGCACCATAGGAGCGACCAATCCAGTTTCGCTGCATGGTGAGAACTTTGGAAGGCCAATTGCCTTCCAGGGTCTCCAGGTCATCTAGGAGCCGGTCTGCGTAATCAGTGACCTTGAAATACCACTGGGTCAGAGCTTTCTTCGTGACCTGAGTGTCGCAGCGCTCACACAGGCCATTCACGACCTGTTCGTTAGCCAGAACTGTTTGGCAGCTTGGGCACCAATTCACATTGCTGTTCTTGCGGTAGGCGAGACCGCGCTTGTAAAACTGGAGGAAAAGCCACTGGTTCCAGCGGTAGTAGATGGGGTCACAAGTTTGCAAGACCCGATCCCAGTCGAAGCTACACGCATAGCGGCGCATGGAGCTTTTTTGCTGGTCGATGTTCTCGTAGGTCCAATTCCTTGGGTCAAGACCGCGCTTAATGGCCGCATTCTCCGCCGGTAGTCCGAATGCGTCCCAACCAATTGGGTGCATGACGTTGTAGCCACGCTGAACCCAGTAGCGAGCGATTACATCACCTAAGGCATAGGCCTCAGCATGGCCCATATGAAGATCCCCAGAGGGGTAGGGAAACATGTCCAAGACGTACTTCTTGGGCCTTGAGTCATCTGGATTGGAGGAGTCAAAAGGTTTTATCTCATCCCAGATTGGCAACCACTTATCTTGGATTGCCGCAACACTGTATTCCTCTTGCAACCTGTTTCCTTAGATGAATAGAAAGTAAAAGGTTACCAACGTAGCTGGGCACCTAGTGTGCTGGCGAGTGCGGTGGCCTTCAATTGGATTTCCTCGTGCTCAGCCTCGGGCGCAGAATCTGAGGTTATTCCTCCCCCGATTCCAATTGAAACCTTGTCGTCTTCAAAAATTGCCGTCCGAATAACCATGCCAAGCTCCATGTCCCCGCTCTGAGCAATCCAGCCGATAGCTCCTGAGTATCCGGCTCGCTTTTCGACCTCTAACTTTTCAATAAGCTCCATTGCCCTAATCTTTGGCGCACCTGTCATCGAGCCACCTGGAAACAGCGCTGCCAGGGAATCGAGCGATGTATTGCCTTCTGAGAGCTGTCCAGAAACGTCGCTCACCAACTGATGCACGGTGGAATAGCTGCGAATTGCCAATAGGTTTTCAACCTGAATGCTCTCGGGATCGCATGCTACGGACATGTCGTTCCTTATGAGGTCAACAATCATCAGGTTCTCAGCGCGCTCTTTCAGATCGCTTCCAAGCTGATTCATAAGCTCTTGATCTCGCTCAAGGTCTTCGGAGCGGCTCCTTGTGCCTTTGATCGGTGAGGAGACTATTCGCGAGCCGTGTGCAGAAATAAACAGCTCTGGTGAGATTGAGGCGTAGGTGCTGCCGGGGAGTCTTATGAAGCTTGCGTAGGGTGCCGGATGCTCGCGCCTCAGCCTAAGGAAGAAGCTAAGCGGGTCCCCTGTGAACTCTCCGCGCAGCTTGGTTGTGAGACAGAGCTGGTAGACATCTCCGGCTGCAATGTGGTCTTTTACCCGTCGGATTTTGGCCAGGTAATCTGCCCTGCTATCGACTGCTGCCAGCTCTGCTGATGTCGCAGCTGGTTTGGAGAGCTCATAACTTGAGCACTCGCCGCCAACCAAGGCAAGCCGCAACAGCGCAGCACGATGCCAATCGTCAAAGGCCTCACGAGTCTCAAACTCGCCAATGAAGTACATAGCCTTGGCATCGTGGTCATAAACAAAGGCGCGATCCACACTTAGTAGCTCATGCTCCCTCATGTCTTTGGCAGAAGATCCGTAGTGAAAAACTCCGATGTAACCGGGCCTAAAGCTAAATGGCACATCCAGCGCTTCCGCGGCCATGCTTGGCCTGAATTCTCTTGCCGGCACACCGGCGCCTATGACCGAGTAGCGAGCGGTGGGATGATGTTCGCGGTCCAGCCAGAAAGCCCCTGGAAGATGCCCAAAAAATGAGACGAACGTATCGCTCAGTGATGTCCAGGCACTAAGCCGTTCGCTAAACAGTGGCATGAGGCACCCCTTTAGCCTCGTAGTCTAGTAATCGTGAGCGTTTCAGGTGATTTCTTTCAGTTCCGCTC
>JAYORB010000058.1:0-5942 GCA_038123155.1 Aquiluna sp.
CCATGCCGTAGATCACGCCTAGGTCGGTGAGCGACCTAGAAAGCGTCATGTTGTTCAGCGCTGCTGTGCCGAGGCGGAACATGGTGAAGGGGTTGGTCAGAGCACCCTCGTCTTTGAGCTTTCTAACCAGTGAGGTGAGGAAGACCTGCTGGTTTGAGATGCGAGAGAGGTCAGAGCCATCGCCAACTCCGTGGCGGGTGCGGAGGAAAGCGAGAGCCTCTTCTCCAATTAGTGTGTGCTCTCCGGCCTCAAGGTAAAGCTGTGTGTAGTCGTCGTTGATTGGCTCTGCGACGCAGACATCCACTCCGCCAACTGCCTCACTCATGGCAATCACGCCCTTGAAGTCGATCATCGCAAGGTATGGGATGTCGATGCCGGTCAAGGATTGAACTGCCAGGAGAGTGCAAGCGGGACCGCCGTAATTCATCGTGGCGTTTATTTGCGAAAACTCCTTGGCCGGGTATGGTTCACCACCATCGGGGTTTGGGCACTCGGGAACTGCGATCATGAGATCTCTTGGGAAGCTCATTGCAACGGCATTTGTGCGAGCCTCATTGATGTGTAGCAGGATGATGACATCCGCAAGCTCTGCTCCAACGGGACCATATGCGGTCGAACCCTGGCCCTCCCTGGTATCGGAACCGATCAAGAGAAGATTTATTGGGCCGTTGATTTCCTCTGGCGTGGGCAGGTCATAGGTCTCACCGTCAGTAGAGAAAACCTCAATTCCCGCAGCCCTCAGCTGGGATGAAACGTATACAACTCCACCACCTAGAGTGACCATCGCAACTGCGACGGTGGCAGCAATTGCCATGAGGACGTAGCGTAACCAGCGCCTACGCTTAGGGCGCTCTGGTTCTATAAATTGAAACTCTGGCTGGCTCAATCAACTGCCTACAAAATTAGACTTTGCTTATGTTAGACACTACGGCAATAAGCAACCTTTCCCAACGAATTCCCAGTGAATTCATCACCGGTGTGGCCACCTCTTCTTGGCAGATAGAAGGAGAGAGTTCAGGCCGCGGCAGGAGCATTTGGGACGACTTTGCCGATGTCCCAGGAAATATCAAGGACGGAAGCAAGGCAGACCCTGCCTGTGATCACATAAATCACCTGGATGAAGACTTAGATCTGATTGCGAATCTCGGTGTCAATGCCTACAGGTTTTCCTTCTCCTGGCCCAGGCTGATCCCGGGGAATGAGAGCCCGAGTCAAAAGGGAATTGATTTCTACAACAGGCTTATCGACGGCCTGTTGGATAGAAACGTGATGCCGGTGGCCACCCTCTACCACTGGGATCTGCCGAGTGAGCTTGAGGCAGAAGGCGGCTGGCTCAGCCCAGACATTCACAACCGTTTCGCTGACTACGCAGGCATGGCAGCAACCCACTTTGGCGACAGGGTCTCTATGTGGGCAACATTCAACGAGCCCTGGGTATCTGCATTTCTCGGTTACGCAACAAAGATCCATGCGCCAGGCCGCGGCGACCCGGCCGCAGGCCTCGAAGCTGCCTATCGCCTGATGGTGTCTCATGGCTATGCGATGGATGTCCTGAGGGAACACAAAGCATCAATGCCTGGGATCGTTCTGAACTTAACGAGCGTGATATTTGAGGACCCAAAAATCAATCACGTCGCTGACCATGTTGACTCGCTTCAGAATCGTTTCTGGCTGGACCTTCTGGCTGGACGTGGCATCGACGAATCTTTGATTGAAAGAACTCAGGGGATAACGGACTGGGCATTTGTGGAAGAGTGTCACCTAGACAAAATCAGCCAGAAAATCGACTGGCTAGGGATCAACTACTACACCCCATTTAGGTTGGTGCCTGACGAGGGTGGTAGCGAAAGCAAAGCTGTCGGACAAGATTTCTCGCTATTTCCAGGCTCGCCATCTGGCGCCCGAATGAATCCTCTTGAGCCTAGAACCGAGATGGGGTGGGAGATCCATGCCCCATCAATGACAACCACGCTTCTTCAGACGTCAGAGCGGCTCCCTGAAACTCCTCTGTACATAACTGAGAATGGGGGTGCCTTTCCAGACCGGATGGTGAACGGAAGGGTAGAAGACCAAGATCGAATCGACTACTACATTTCGCACATCTCGGCCGCTCTCGATGCAATGGATCAGGGGGTTGACCTGCGAGGTTACTTCGCTTGGTCACTCATGGACAACATTGAGTGGGCGGAGGGACTGGAGAAGCGTTTTGGCCTTGTGCACGTCGATCACGAGACTCAGCTCAGAACCCCAAAGGCCAGCTACGAGGCATTCTCGGTTCTAGTTCGCTCGTCTTAGAACTACTTGACTGCTCCGGCAGTAAGGCCTCGTACGAAGTACCGCTGCAGAGCAAAGAAGACGATTAGCGGCACAACCAGCGAAATAAACGAGCCAGCCGCAACATCCTGCCAACCCTCTCCATACTGACCTAGCAGACGCAGGACTCGATACGTCATAACTGACTTCTGCTCGCCAACGAAGATGAACGCGATCAAATAGTCATTCCAGACCCACAGGAACTGGAAGATGGCAAAAGACGCGATTGCTGGCACTGACATCGGCAGCACGAGGCGCCAGAAGATTTGGTAGTAGCTAGCCCCGTCCACGCGGGCCGCCTCGATCAAAGATGTTGGCAGGGACAGCATGTAATTGCGAAGAATATAAATAGCCAGCGGTAAAGCGAAGGCACTGTGGACAACCCAGGCGCTTGCGTAGGTGCCCGTGAGTGGAATGTCGAAGGTCTTCTGGAACCAGACCATTCCCTTCAGCACTGGAATCAGCGATGACTGAAGAGGCACAACCATCAAGCCAACCAGGATTGCAAAGAGGACCTCTTTACCCTTGAAGTTCAGGAAGGTGAAGGCATACGCAGCGTTGGCCGCAATCATCAGCGGCAGAATCGTTGCGGGCACGGTCACTGCAATCGTGTTTATAAGGGACTCGAGCATCCCTGACTCTAGAGATTTTTGATAAGCGTCAAGCGACCAAACAGTGCTCAAAGGATTGAAAAAGCCATCCCACCAAGGAGATATCTCTGCTTCCTCTCGCTCTCTAAGAGAGGTGATTAGCAGTCCGATGGTAGGAATCGACCAAATCGCGACGAGAATCGTGAGAGCAATCGTCGATGAAATACTGCCTCTGCCTGAGGAGATCATTTTCTTCACGCGGTTCATCGGAGGGTCTCCTGCTGTCTAACAGTTCTTATCTGAAGCCAGATGAGCGGAATAATCAAAACGACGAGGACGATTACGACTGCTGACGCCGACCCAATGTTGGAGTTTTCGAAATAACGCTTGTACCACTCGAAAGCTAGAACGCTCGTGTTGAAGTTTCCTCGAGTCATGGCCAGGACAATGTCGAAAATCTTCATGACCATAATCAAGACGGTGACAAATACCGCCATGATTGAGCCCCACACCTGCGGCAAGATAACGCGATTAAAAACCTGGAATGGCCCTGCACCATCGATACGTGCCGCCTCAATAGTCTCCTCCGGAACAGCCTTAATCGCTGCGGAGATAATCACCATCGAATAGCCAACCTGAAGCCAAATGATGACAATCATCAAGAGGAAGCTGTTTAGTCGGAAATCTTCAATCTGGAAAAACGGAGTTGGGTCCTCAACCCCGAGGCCCTCAACAATGTTCTGCAGCAAACCGATTACTGGTCTGCCAGGTGGGGAGTAAGCGTAGAGGTAGGCCCAGATGGTCGCAGCAGCAATGAAGCTGATGGACATAGGCATGAATATGAGGGACTTAAAAATCTTTTCGCGGCGAGGACCTACCTGATTACCCAGTTGAGCAACGAGGGTTCCAATCGCCACGGTGATTGCAGGCACCACCAAAACCCACAAGAAATTATTTAGGAGAATCCCAAGGAATCTCTCATCGGTGAAAAGCTCAACGTAGTTTTCGAAACCAACCCATTCCTGAGTCTTACCTTTGATGCTCATCATTGACCAAAATGCGGTCTGAATAATGGGATAAACCGATACGACAAGCAGCAGCACGACGGCTGGAGTAACAAATGCCCAGACCTGGGCCTTCTGACTGATGCGTGAGGGAAGGAGGCTGACTGCTTTTCCGAGGAGCCAATAGAGGCCGTAACTGGCCACAACGCCGATTACCACCGACACTGCAGCTACGAGAACGTCGTTCAACATTGAATTCCCCTCCCTCTAGAGTTTTGCGAGCTGAATTGAGGAAGTCAAGTGGCACCGAATGATTCGGTGCCACTTGACTTTGCGAAGCCCATGCCTCAAATGAGGCTAGGCAACGGGTTTAGTACTTGGAGTCGATGCGCTCGGCTGCCTCGGCCCAGGTGATGTTACCTGCGACGTAGTCAGTACCGGCAGCCCAGAACTCAGCGTTAACCTCTGCAGGCATCTGGTCTGAACCATCGAATCCGAAGACGGCGGCGGCGGCCATTGCCTCACCAATCTTGCGGTTCAGGTCGTTCGGGTAGAGCGAGCTGTCGAAGTTGGTGTGTGGGGATACAGCACCTGCGGAAACCATGATCTCCAGTGGGGCACCGCTAGCGATGTACGCAGCTACCTTTGAAACTGCATCGTTGTTGTGACCATCGAATACTGCGAAGAGGTCACCACCACCGATAACACCGGCCTGTGCGCCAGCAGGAGTTGGCACTGGGAAGGCGTCGAAGCGGCTGTAATCACCCGAGTTGACCTCTGCCTGAATCTCGTCAGGAGTGAAGCCAACAATGAATGAGCCCTGGCGCATCATGAAGCACTGACCTGCATCAAGACCGCCGGTCTCGAATAGAGGTGCAGTCTCACCGAAGCCAGTAGCTGCCATACCGACACCGCCACCGTTTACCTGGCCCTCGGCCAGCAGACGGTCAGAAACGTACTCTGCAGCCTGAGTGATCTCAGGTGAGGAGAAGGCTAGGTCTCCAGCAATCCACTGAGCGTACTTCTCAGCGCCGTGGAACATAAGGACGTACTGCTCCATCCAGTCGGTGAAGGCCCAACCAGTGGCACCACCGGACTCAATACCTGCACACCATGGGTATCCAAGACCCTCAGAGACAATCTTTGCCTCTAGAGCCTGTAGCTCAGCCTCAGTGGTAGGAACGGTCAATCCGTTGGCCTCAAACTCAGTTGGGTTGTAGAACACGAGGGACTTCATGTTTGCAGTTACTGGCAGGCCGTAGAGCTCACCATCTACAACTGCAAGCTGGTCCCAACCTGGAACCAAAGTTCCAAGTGCCTCGCTGGTGTCAAATACGTCAGCAAGCGGAACTAGGTAGTCCGCAAGATCCTTCAGACCACCTGGCTGAGGCCACAGGGCGATGTCTGGCTCCTGGCCTGCTTCGATCTTGACCTTGATGTCAGTGTCGAATGAGGCTAGTGAGGTGTAGGTGATGTCGATGCCGTTAGCTGCACCGAACTCATCCAGTGCAGCCTGGAAGTTGGCTGCATCGGTCTCGGCGTAGCCACCGAAGATTGTGACCTCGGCCACTTCGTCGGATGAGCCGCTACCACCGCTGCTGCTTGATGAAGTGTCTGTGTCTGAGCCACCGTCAGTAGCACATCCTGCTAGACCTAGCAGGGCAGCTGCTGAAAGAGCGACGAACTTCGAAGCTTTCTTCATGTTGATAACTGTCCTTTCATACGCATCAGGGCATAGGTACCCCGCGCTAGCGCTAAAGGTACTACTCCACTGGGCTGCGATAAACACAAAATCGAAAGAGGTTATAAAAATGTAACCGCTTCCAGTTTTTACAAATTATGGCCTGATAACAAGACCAATTTCAGGGTCGGCAGTTACCGGTATTGGGTCCGATAGTTCACCCACAAATTTTCCCTCTCGGAAGTTCACGAATCCGATCAAAAACCACTCTCCCGTGGGCTTCTGAATTAGCCTCGCTGCGTAGAGCTCTTGATGAGTGAAAGGCTTTGCCTTTCTGAAGTCGATGCCTTTGCT
>JAYORB010000059.1:0-5799 GCA_038123155.1 Aquiluna sp.
AGATGCCAAACCCTCGGTCAACCCCGCAGTACCCGCCAGAGATAACCACGTCTCGGACACTGGGGTCCTCGATAAGTTCTTGGAGCTTGCTCGGCAATTGCATGGCCAAATCCTGCATCCGTCAGGAAGGGGATTTTTGGCCGGAGAAAAAGCTGTGGAAAAGAAAGGGGCGGCAGCTTTGGGGGAAAAGCTGCCGCCAGGTGCCGAGAGCTATGGGGGGATGCCCCCGACACAAACTGACCGAGGTCAGTACACAAGAGTCTAAGAGGAAGAGCGGGATTTTTGTTCCCCATCTGGGGGACTTTTTGAAAGCTCTCTAACAGCCACAAACACCACCTGCAGTTCTCTGGCATGATGAAATAGCAACTCTGGAGGACAAAGATGTCAGTTGAAAACGAAATTGCGAACCTGCTCAGCGAAAGCCGAAGGTTTCCACCAAGCGATGAATTCGCCAGCCAAGCCATTGCAGGCAAGGAGCTCTACGAAGCAGCTCAAAGCGACCGCCTAGGATTCTGGGCCAAGCAGGCACAGAACCTGCACTGGCACAAGCCTTTTACCAAGACCCTCGACTGGTCTCAGGCGCCTTTTGCCAAGTGGTTTGAGGACGGTGAGCTAAATGTCAGCTACAACTGTCTCGATAGACACGTCCTCGCCGGTAACGGAGACCGAGTAGCCATCCACTTCGAAGGCGAGCCTGGAGACACCTCTACTTTCACCTACTCAGAGCTACTCTCCGAGGTGAAGAGGGCAGCAAATGTCCTAACTAATTTGGGCATCAAGTCAGGCGACAGGGTCGCAATTTATATGCCCCTGATTCCTGAGGCTCTAGTTGCTATGCAGGCAGTGGTTCGCATAGGTGCAGTTCACTCAGTCGTTTTTGGCGGTTTCTCTGCAGACTCCCTGGCAGCAAGAATTCAAGATGCCGGAGCGAAGCTCGTAATCACCGCAGACGGTGGGTATCGCAAGGGGAAAGCCAGCGCACTAAAGCCAGCGGTGGACGAGGCGCTGAGTGGCGAGAAATGCCCAAGCGTCGAAAACGTCTTGGTGGTAAAGCGGTGCGGCAATGATGTCAGCTGGGATGACAACCGCGATCTCTGGTGGCATGAGCAGCTTGCAGCGGCGGATTCGGAGCATGAGGCTCAAGGGTTCAACGCAGAGCACCCACTCTTCATCCTCTACACCTCAGGAACCACGGGGAAACCCAAGGGCATTCTGCACACCACCGGTGGCTACCTGACTCAGGCCTCCTATACGCACAAGAACGTTTTTGATATTCACGAGGACAAAGACGTCTATTGGTGCACGGCAGACATCGGCTGGATCACTGGCCATTCCTACGTTGCCTACGGACCTATGGCAAATGGTTCGACTCAGGTGATTTACGAGGGCACTCCTGACACCCCCGACTGGGGTAGATGGTGGCAGATCATTGAGAAGTACAAGGTCAACATTTTCTACACCGCTCCCACTGCCATTCGTTCCTTTATGAAGCTCGGCTCAGAGCTAGTCAAGAAGCACGACCTAAGCTCACTGAGATTGCTTGGCAGCGTGGGTGAGCCAATCAACCCCGAAGCCTGGATGTGGTATCGGGAGGTAGTTGGCTCAGGCAAGACTCCGATTGTGGACACCTGGTGGCAGACAGAAACGGGCGCAATCATGATCTCTCCCCTTCCGGGAGTCACCAAAGCCAAGCCGGGAAGCGCAATGCTGCCCATCCCCGGTATCGCTATGGAAGTAGTGGATGACGAGGGCGTCGCCGTCGGAAATGGCCACGGCGGCCTACTGACAATTACGGAGCCGTGGCCATCCATGCTTCGAGGCATCTGGGGAGATCCAGAGAGATTCAAGGAGACGTACTGGTCTCGATTCGAAGGCCGCTACTTTGCCGGAGACGGTGCAAAGCTCGACGACGACGGAGACCTTTGGCTACTGGGCCGAGTGGACGATGTCATGAACGTCTCTGGACACCGACTCTCCACTACTGAGATCGAGTCTGCTCTCGTGTCTCACCCCTATGTTGCTGAAGCAGCAGTCGTTGGAGCTAAGGATGAGACCACCGGCCAGGCGGTAGTAGCGTTTGTGATCCTCAGAAGCGGAGAGGCCCCTAAGGATGATGAGACAGGCATCTCGAAGACTCTGCGTGATCACGTTGCTAAAGAAATTGGGCCAATCGCAAAGCCAAGGACAATCTTTGTCGTGGCGGAGCTTCCCAAGACTCGCTCGGGCAAGATCATGCGGCGGCTCCTCAGGGACGTTGCAGAGGACAGGCCCGTAGGGGATGTAACGACACTTGCCGACACCACCGTCATGGATACCATTTCCTCGCGAATAAGTTCGGGGGCTAACGGCTAATGGCCTCGGTACGCAGGGCAATAGCTACCGACCAGGACGCGGTACTTGAGCTCATGCGCGGATACTGCCAGGAGGTTCAAACCCCGCTAAGCGATGAACATCTGCTGGAGGCCTTGGTGCCACTGATTGACAATGAGCAGCTTGGAGACCTGCTGGTTGCAGAGCAGGGTGAAGAGCTGGCCGGCTACCTCGTGATTACCTGGGGTTGGGGCATCGAGTCTGGTGGTGCCGAGGCACTGATAGACGAGATGTACGTCTCACCTGCCTACAGGAACCAGGGTGTTGGGACTCTCCTGATGACCGAGGCTCAGTCGAGAGCTAGCTCTAAGGATGTAAAGGTCATTTTCCTTGAGACCGAGCAAAATAACCCAGAGTCAAGGGAGCTTTACGACCGCCTAGGTTTTGAGATCGAGAGCTCGATCTGGATGTCGAAGCGGATCTAGTTACTCGAACTCAACGACTAGCTCTACCTCAACGGGGCTGTTGAGCGGCAGCACTGCAACTCCGACGGCACTGCGAGCGTGAATGCCCTTGTCTCCGAAGGCTGCCTGCAAAAGCTCGCTAGCGCCATTGACAACACCAGGCTGAGCTGTGAACTCGGGGGTGGAGGCAACAAAGCCAACCACCTTTACCACTTTCTTCACTCGCTCCAGATCCCCGAGCACGCTCTTTACGGCAGCGATTGCGTTTAGAGCACAGCGCTGGGCAATCTCCTTGCCCGCCTCTGCGCTGATCTCAGCGCCAAGTCGACCCTCCGCCATGAGCTTGCCATCGACCAGTGGGATCTGGCCGGCGGTGAAAACAAGGTTGCCACTGATGACCGCAGGCACATAGGCACCGGCTGGTGTTGCAACCTCCGGAAGCTCTAGGCCAAGCTCTGCTAGGCGGGCTTCGACGCTCACTCTGCGGCCCGCTTGAAGAATGCGATTAGGCCTCCCTGAGGCCCGGTGATCACCTGCACAAGCTCCCAGCCCTTGCTGCCCCAGGTGTTGAGAATCTCAGTCTCTTTGTGCAGCAAGAGAGGGGTTGTTACATACTCCCACTTGGTCATTTCACAGCTCCGTTTCAGGTATCGAGAGGTAACCTAGAGTCTATGTCGGGTAAGTCAGTTCTCTCGGCGCTAGGAAACCTATTCAAGTTTGGTGTGCTTAGCGCGGTTGCGGGCCTTTTGGCCGTGGCACTTTTGGCTCCCGCAGTTGCCGTAGCTGGCGTGGCGGCCTCAACCGGGGTAGCCATGTTTGAGGGTCTGCCGGTTTATGTAAGGCCGATTAATGCCTCCCAAGCCTCGAATGTTTATGCCCTTCGCGATGACAAGCCAGAACTTATTGCGACCTTCTATCACGAGAACCGAGTTGAGGTTCCGTTCGAAGAAATGTCGCCAAATCTCATCGATGCCGTTGTAGCGGTTGAGGACCCAAGGTTCTATGAGCACGGCGGCATGGACATAATTTCGCTAATCAGGGCAACCCTGACAAACCTCGCCACCTTCGGAGAGGGCCCGGGTGCTTCCACGATCACCATGCAGTATGTGCGCCAGTCTCTGGTGGAGGCGGCAAATCTCTCCGGAGATGAGGATGCGATCCGCGATGCCACTGAGGTAACAGTCGACAGAAAGCTTCGAGAGATCCGGCTGGCAATTGCGCTCGAAAAAGAGGTCTCGAAAAAGGACATCCTCGCCGGGTATCTAAACCTCGTGTTCCTAGGCAACCAAATCAACGGAGTTGAGACTGCAAGCCAGTACTACTTCGGAATCCCGGCCAGCAGGCTCAACGTCCCCCAGGCTGCCTACCTGGCCGGCATGCTCAAGAGCCCCAATGACTACAAGCCAGACGAGGCAGACAACCTAGACCGCGGTCTTGGAAGGCGTAATTACGTGCTGCAGCGGATGGCGGACGAGGGTTACCTAACTCAGGAGCAGGCTGACACCTATAAGGCCTCTCCTATCCAGACTCGCATTACTCCCGTGCAGTCTGGTTGTGAGGTAAACCAGACCACCGCGTTCTTCTGCGACTTCACCGTTTGGACCATCAGAAACTCACCAGAGTTTGGTGTCACCTCAGAGGAGCGAGAGATGCTCCTGAGGCGAGGCGGCATGGAGATCTACACCACCTTGGACCTAGACATCCAAGAGGTCGCATGGGATGCGGTGATGACCAACCTTCCTCCAGACAATGAGTGGGGCTTTGGAACCGCATCGGTTTCAATTGAGACGGGCACGGGACGAATTGTCGCGATGGCTCAAAATCGAACCTTCGACCAGAGCGAGAACCCTCCGCCCGGATCAACCTCCGTCAACTACAACACTGACCGCGACTACGGAGGATCCTCGGGCTTCCAGCCTGGATCCACCTACAAGGTATTCACCCTCGCAGAGTGGTTGGAGAAGGGCTACAGCCTCGGTGACCACGTTGACGGTCGCGTCTACACGGGCGAGGACATTGACCTAGACGGTGAGCCTGACGAGGTAAAGATTTGGAACGTTGCCGAGGACTTCCAAGCAACCTGCGGTGGTGTGGTTGGCCTCTGGGAGGTTAAGAACTCCGGAACCGACCAGGAAAACACCATCGATGACATCAGTGTCCAACAGGCGGTGATCACCTCCCAGAACACCGCGTTCGCGGCCATGGCATCTCAACTGGACCTCTGTGGCATCAGGGATGTTGCAGAAGACTTCGGTGTCCACCGTGCAGACGGTGAAGAGCTACTGTTCGTGCCTTCCTCGATTCTTGGAACCAACGAGATCGCTCCGCTCACCATGGCAGCTGCCTATGCGGGTATTGCCAACGGCGGTGTCTACTGTTCGCCGATAGCCATCGACAGGGTGGTTATCCGCAAGACTGCTGAGGAGCTAACAGTGCCCGAGAGCCTCTGCTCCCAGGCCGTGGCACCCGAAATTGCCAACGCCATGGTTCACGCTATGAAGGGCGTGGTCGCCTATGGAACTGGTGCTGCCGCTAATCCAAATGACGGAACTCCGTTGGCTGGTAAGACCGGAACAACTGACCAGCAGCTCCACACCTGGATGACCGGATTCTCCTCGGAGGTCGCAACCGCAACCTGGGTTGGAAACGTAGTTGGCCTCACTCCGCAAAAGGGCAAGAGCGTCAATGGCCGCGCGGTATCAACCATTCGCCACGCCGTTTGGCGTCAGGTGATGACCGAGGTGAACAAGCATTACGAGGGTCAGGACTTTGCAAAGGCAGAGCCTAGATACGTTGAGCCAAACATGGTCCTGGTTCCCAACGTCCAAGGGTTTGATCCAGAGACGGCTAAGGTCCAAATGATCTCCTCTGATTTGAACATTCAAATAGTCGAGGAGGAAGTGGCCTCGCCGCTGCCGGTTGGCATGATTGCCTACTCCGAGCCTGAGTTTGGCAATGAGGTTCCGAGAGGATCGCTAATCAAGGTCTACATCTCAGGCGGTGGTCAGCTGGTGGTTCCAGATGT
>JAYORB010000060.1:0-4167 GCA_038123155.1 Aquiluna sp.
GCTGCCTTCTTGGCCTTGCTAGCCTCGCTCGCTACCTTCTTAGCACCCTTCTCGACCTCGGTGAGTGCATCGCTTGCGAGGTCTTTTGCAGCAACCTTCACCTCAGCTGCGGACTGGCCAACAGCCTTAGCTGTGCGGCCGAAAAACTTTCTAATTGAATCGCCTAGACCCATTGTTGATTATCTCCATTCGAACAAACGAGTGAAGCTTATGTCAGTCGGGACTAGATAGCCCTGCGGCGTGCCAGGATTTCGTCGATGTCCTTGCTCGCAAGCACTCGCCTCGGCTTTGAGATGTCAATTACCTCGGCAACCGGCTCCTGGCTAACAGGTGCTGATCTCTTGGCAAGTGGCTCAGGCAGTGGGTTTGGGCTCCACTCCCTGGTCTTTGCCCTGGCCCGTGCGGCATTTGACCTCACGTCTTGACGAGATTTGTGAAGCTTCTTTGCAATGCCCCTGGCCTGGTTAGCTGCCGCCCTAGAAATGAACAGGCTCAACAGCGACAGGACACCCAGCAAGCCGCCCAAGAACCAGAATGTAGAGTCGACAGCCGCCGAAACTGCCGCAGCAATTGAGCCGAGCAGGAATAAAGCGAAAAGTATCGAGAAGCCGCGCTGGGTAGCAAGGAGCCTGGCGAGCCTATCGTGCTCAGTCAGGACGCGATTTCTATTTACCTCTCGAGCCTCTTTGCGCATCAGGCTGGTAGTTGCCTTGAGCTGAGCTCTCTGGGTGTAGCCGGGAACAAAAATGATGAGCCAAACGATTGCGGCTATTACGAGAGTGATACCACCTAAGCCAACCGGAGAACCCATGGCTATAAAGATATGGGTAGAGCAGGAATTCTCTCGCTATTGGTCAAGCGTGTTATCGAGTCTGCCGAGCATTGAGCCCTTGCGCTCCTCAGAGGTGATGGCAAACACCCTGTGATCCCGCCACTGCCCGTCGATGTGGATGAAGCGCTCTTTGAGCCCTTCCTCGCGAAGTTTGAGCTTCTCAACAACACGAAGACTCGCCTCATTCTCAGGTCTGATGTCAATCTCCACACGGTGAAGCCCAAGCTCGTCGAAGAGATAGTCGATGGTGAGGGCAACGGCTATTGGCATGGCTCCCCTCCCGGCGAAGTCCTTGCCTATCCAGTAGCCAACTGTTGCAGATGAGACTGAACCGTAAAGGATGTTTGCCACGTTTATCTGCCCCGCAAGTGCCCCATCTACTTCAATGATGAATGCAAGCCCCGTACCCTTGCGCTGTTGATACAGCAGATTTCGAACCAGGTCCCTCGCGTCAACCGGATAGCGAATGCCGGGAGTCGTTGCCTCCCAAGGAGATAACCAGGCTCGGTCTTTGATTAGAAGCGCCTGCAGTCTTCTTGCATCGCTTTTCTTCAGTTGCCTCAGCTCGACCAGGTCAAACTTCAACGCGCCATCTCTCACGCTGGCAAGATTACCCCTATGGATAGCAACGAGAAGCAGCAGCTGCGCAGACAATTGTCCGCATCGAGGCCGCAACCCTCTGAGGGCCTCACCGAGCAACTCGCTGCGTTAGTCACCCAGCATGCTGCGAAAACAGTAGCTAGCTATTCGCCCCTGCCCTCTGAGCCAGACGTGACCGAGTTCAACAGCTGGGCGTCAGAGAACTTAAACCTCGTGCTTCCAAGGGTTCGTGGCCACGACCTCGAATTTGCAGCCGGCGAGGTTCGCGAGGGAGCATTTGGGATAGCAGAGCCTCAAGGCATTGCCGTGCCAATTGCAGAAATCGACCTAATGATCGTGCCTGCGCTTGCGGCAGATACGGCGGGCAACCGACTCGGAAAAGGCAAGGGCTTCTATGACCGGGTGCTGGCAAATTACTCCGGAAAGCGCATTGCGGTCATTTTCGACAGCGAGCTTATTGACGGCGTTCCAAGTGAGCCCCACGACCAGCGAGTTCAGATAATCGTTACCCCTCTAAGAACCGTTGTTGTTGGCTAAACTTCTCTGGCTATGCCTACCTACGCCTACTCCTGCAAGAGTTGCAATCACTCCTTTGAGATGCAGCTCAGCTTCAGCGACAAGGACCCCGCGAGCTGCCCAGAGTGCGGTGGAGATATCAAGAAGCTCTTTGGCAATCTAGGTGTGAGCTTCAAAGGCTCAGGCTTCTACAGAACCGATTCGGCAAGCAGTCCTTCAACGAAGAGCGAGTCTGCACCTAGCAGCGACTAACCCCAATGCGGGGGCTTGTCATCTCGCAGCCGATCGTCATTCGAGTCATCACCATCGCCCCAAGCCTCTGGTGTGTCCTCAAACGCAGGCTCATCAAACAACGGCTCTACTCTGCCTCTGAGGTCCACCCCCAGCTTCATTGCAATTCGGTTGGCAACCTCTTGAGGCTGGGCAAAGATCTCAAAGGCGTGGACGCGGTGGTAGAGCCAGCCCATGGCTCTGAGTAGGCCGGGTCTAAGTCTCAGCTTCTCTTCCCAGCTCTCGCCAGCTAGCGACCAGTCTGCGTCAATCACAATCGCACTCTTACCCCTGGACGCCACAAGCGCGATTCTGCCCGCAAAGTTCAGATTCACCTTCAGGCCAAGCTTTTCTAGGCGCTTTGCAAGATCAGCTAGTAGCGGGTCCGGCTCACCGTCCAAGACATCCGAGAGGAAGCTCGGAGCAATAAGATCCTTCAGCCACTTTTGGTTCTCAGGAAGCGAGCCCCCGGCGAAATCTTCGAAGTTGTAGCAGGAGACCACAGTCAGCCGTTTTCTAGCGGAGACAATTTGATTCACCATCCAGCGTCCGGCATTTTCAGAGTTGAAATCACCAAGGGTTCCCGAGAT
Organism: Aquiluna sp.; assembly: GCA_038123155.1. Classification (GTDB taxonomy): domain Bacteria; phylum Actinomycetota; class Actinomycetes; order Actinomycetales; family Microbacteriaceae; genus Aquiluna. The sequence goes on from JAYORB010000060.1 coordinate 2,809, forward strand.
TCGGCCCTCTGGTGTGCGGCCAAAGCCAACGGAGAAAATTACGCGATCTGCCAGTCGATGGGTAAGTTCGCTCATCGTGACCGCCTCAAAACGCTCCCTGCCGTGGGCATCAAAGAACTCGGCAATCGCTGGCTGCTCGCGAACGGCCTCCGAAACCCTCTGGTCAATCCTCTCGGCGTGAGATCTGGAGGCTGTTACAACCATCAGGGAGTCCTCTGGATGCCAGCGGGCGTGGGAAACCACAAGCTCCACAACCTTGTCAACCTCGGCATCCATGGACTCGGTTGAACCCTCAATGGTCGATTCAGTCGTCGCACCCTCGGTGATTTCGATGTGCTCAAAGTTGTGCTCACCAAATAGCTGGCCCACGGTTGGCTCCAGAATGATCTCTTCGTCATAGAAGTTCTGGTTCAGATACCGCCCGAGCACCTGCCCATTCATCCGGTAGCTACGGTTTATGACCTCGTGGCCGAAACGAGACTCGACGAGCTCGTAGACAGAGGGCCTGTCAGACTCATGGCTGTCCTGGTTGGCTCTTGCCACGGTGTCAAAATTCTCCGGAGCCGCAATTGCAGGATCGCCAAAGGCAATCACCTGGTCCGCCTTGGTGAGAGCGAAGATGGTCTCTGCGGCACCCGCAGAGGCTGCGTCCAAGACCAAAACCGTGTCAAAGTGATCGCTGGTGGCAAGCTCCCAGAGCCTGTATGGGGAAAGCATGACAGCTGGCACTAATTGCTGCCATAGGTTGCCCCCAAGCAGTAGGCCATCCTTGAGGGTAATAGCGCGTTTTCTGAGCTGCTCCCGAAGCTTGTCGGCCGAGGCTGGCTGCTTCTGGATTCCGCTCTTCCAGCGCTCTGCCAGTGTGGCCCGAACCGTATTCGCGCCCTCTGCAATTACTTTTTGACCCGAGCTTTCAAATGCCTCCTCGAGGGCTGCTAAATGCTCCGCGTCAAACTCCAGAATCTCTGGATTGCGCTGCACGATTGCCTCAAGTGCCGACTGCCACCAAGCAAGCTCGAACTCAAGCTGGACCTGAGCGCTGGATGGGTTTATCAGCGAAAGTTCCCTAGCAAGATGTCCAAGGCCTGCCCCCTCCAGTTCTTGCGAAATTGGCTTGCGGTCAAGGTAGTGATCGAGATACTCAGTCTCTTTAGCAAGGGACTCCAGTCGCGCACCGAAGTCATCAAAACTCATGCGGGTCATCAGCGGCTGATCTGGATTAGGGTCCAGATGCTTTTCGAGCAGGGAAATCGTGTTGCTGATGGTCTCAAACTTTGCCTGGGTCTCAGCAAGTCCTAGCGGAACAGTAGGTGGGGCCTGGGTGGTGTTGTGCTTATCCCAGAGCTCACGCTGCTCCTG
>JAYORB010000060.1:4267-5786 GCA_038123155.1 Aquiluna sp.
GCCAGCTCCAAGTCAGAGAGGTAGCGGTTGATTTGATAGCTGAGGGTTCGCCAGTTCTCTCCAGCCAGCTCTCTGACAGCCGCAAGTGCTTTGGAGATTTCCTCCTGATTTTCAAACCTCGCCCCATACCAAGGAGAGCTCTCTGGCCCATGCTGAAAAAGTCCTGCCTCGTGGGCCCTTGATAACAGCTCGGGGGCGGTGGAACGAATGGTCGGCAAAAGCTCCGGCTTTATCCTCGCCGCATTCACAGGAGGGTTGTTCTCTCCGGCAAGCTTCGCAAGCTGTTCCAAAGCCTCGATCAAGGAGATGCCCAGTACCGAGTCGCTGGTTGCAACAGCAGCGAAGTAGTGCTCGATGGACTCCTGCGCCTTGCGGTGCTCTGCCTTTGCCTCTAAAAGTGCTCCAGTGCTTGCCTTCTCATTTCTGGAGATTGCAGCAACAACATCGCTCCAGGCATCATTTGCTCTGACCGCTAGGCCACCGAGCTTGTGGCTCGAAAGGCGCTCTGCAAGCTCATCGAGGGTCTGCTCTCTCGGAGCGACAATGAGAGTCCTTCGTCCCTCGAGAGCATTGTTGGCAAGGACATTCACCACTGTTTGCAGGTAACCACAGCCGGGCAGGGTTCGAACCGCAAACGACTCACCCTCGTGGGCTCTTCGAAGAACTAGTCTTTGCGAGGTGTCTGCCTCTGCAACCAAAGTCACCGGGGAATCGGAAACTACCGGTGGCTTCCCCTCCTCACCCAGCAGGGCAGCGAGGGACCTGAGATCCTCTGGCAGCTTGAGCTGAGAGAGCCTAATTAGGTCGGGCACGAAGTTGCCGAGAACCAAAAGCTTTTCGATGTCCGCATCCGTGTTCTGCAAATACTGCGACACAAGAGCCAACGCCCCAACTGGAATCAGATCTGACTGCCCAGTAGCGACGGCAATCAGGTCAGTCTCCTTGAAGTCAGGGCGGTGTTTGGAAATCAACTCTGTGACAGCCGGGTTCAGCTGCGGCGTATCGCTGATGCGCAGCTCGTAATCATCGCCGCGCGAAATTAGGTTTGCCCGCCAGAGCAAGATTGGAAGCTTCTTCGACTCAAAGCTGATGAGACCGCCAGCAACAAAGAGTGCCTCCGCCCCAAAGGTGCCCTCGATGCGCTGAGCTTTTCTGAGGATCCTTCTTGTTGCGCTCTGGGCCCTTGCAAGCGCAACTCCGTCTCTAACCAGATTGCCAATGGTGGTGTTGCGAGCTGAAACTAACTGTGCGAGACCGCCTGGATGCGACCGCGCCAGGTCCACCTGGCCAAAGCTGGAGGCTTCAAAGCTGATGAGTGGATTGGTGCCACCAATGGAAGCAAACTGCTCTCTCCAGAGCGCTAGCTGGTGCGAATGGTCCACTGCCCAAGCCTAAAACTCTCGGCGCTTTTCTCCCCTTAGCCTTGGCCGAGGAGAAACAGATCAAACTCCGCTAATCTAGAAGCTCTTTTGGCCTCGTAGCTCAGTGGATAGAGCAACGGTTTCCTAAACCGTGTGTC
>JAYORB010000061.1:0-5753 GCA_038123155.1 Aquiluna sp.
AGGAACGAAACGTACTGGATGCCCTGCTCGGAGTCAGTGTCATAGGCAACGGAGGCATTTAGGCCGGTTCCGTTGCTCAGTGTCACTGCACCCTTCTGGGCCGAAACCTGAGCAAAGTTCTTTCCTGAGTTGATGTCCTCGATCGCCTCCATAGTCAGGAACTCACCAATGAACTCCTCAAGGACCCTGCGCTCTTCGTTCAGGACTAACTCAGGCTCGGGCTCTGAGATCTGAGCTGCGGCAACAACAACTGGCTCTGTGGGGGCCTGAGCGCTTACGGTCTCAACCTGTGCTGGCTGCTCAGCTGGTGCTTCTGCTGGCTGCTCTGGCTCGTTAGGAGCTGGCTCAGGCTCTGATGGAGCGGCAGGTTCTGCCGGCTCCTGGGTCGGGGCAGCGGTAGGAGCAGAGATGATCTCCTCTTGGACTGAGGTTGAAAGGTTTGGAAGCACGCCAATCGAGACCGCGAGAACCAGTAGGAAGGCTCCTGCTGCCGAGATGTACTTGCCGCTTTCCTTGGCTGCCTTTCTGGCTGCGATGGAAAGAATCTCTGAGATGCTCTTGCCCTGGGTCTCTGCCTCTCCGACGAGCGCCTTGCGGAATGAAGACCTTGCCCTAAACAGCAACTGCCTGAAGGCGTTTTCGCTGAGCCCCATCTGAGCTGCGACAACATCCGCGCTCTTCTCCTCGTAGAGGGTGGCGATGATGGCCTCGCGGTGGCGGGGCTGAATCTTTGAAAGTGCAAGTGCGACAATGCCGGCATCCTCAGCGCGCTCTAGGTCTTGGCTGAGCTCTGGGTCATTAGATGCAAGATCCGGGCTCTCATCAATTGGAGCAAGTGTCACTTTGCTGTTAGCCCGAATGACATCGAGGGCAAGCAGCCTTGTCTTCCACTTCAGGAACTTCAGCACTCCGAGCTCGCTGTCGAGCTCGGGGAGTGTGGTCATGAGGTAGAGGAAGGCTTCTTGAACTACCTCTTCAACCTGGGAGTGGTTGTTTAGAAACTTTCTGGCATGGCGCTCTAGGTGAGGGCGGAAGCGAACGTAGATGCTCGCAAAGTCAGCTGCAGTCCAGTCCTTCAGCACCGCTGGAGTTAGCGAATCGGCGAGGTGGACCCGTAGCTCGGGCATGCCAAACTCTTCGTCAGTCTCCTCTTCCATTTTGAAGAAGTCCTGATCGCGCGAGGAATCACCGATGTTTTCTGCCATCAATATCAATATACGCAGGCTGTCAATAGGTATTACGGACAATCTCGCAATAAAAACCTCCAAAGAATAGGCTCGCCTAGTGACCAATGAAGAACTGATGCGGCTGGCTATCGCTGAGGCTGCTCGCGCCCAGGAGGATGTGCCGGTTGGTGCTTTGGTTCTTGATTCCGGTGGCGAGGTGATCGCAAGCTTCCACAACCAAAAAGAAATCGGCGATGACCCGACCGCTCACGCTGAGGTTTTGGCCATTCGGGCTGCGGCTGAGGCGCTTGGTTCTTGGAGGCTGGATGGCTGCAAGCTAGTTGTCACCTTAGAGCCGTGTGTGATGTGTGCGGGGGCGATTGTTGCCGCGAGGGTCTCCGAGGTTGTCTTTGGTAGCTTCGATGAGCGGGTTGGTGCTGGGGGGTCTTTGTATGACATTCTCCGGGACTCCAGGCTTGGAAGCCCGGTGAAGGTCACCGGGGGAGTATTAGAAGCTGAGTGCGCTGAGCTGCTCACAGGCTTCTTTGAGTCCCGCAGGGACTAGAGGCCATTTCTAGCTAGGCGTTGTTTTGCTAGGCTCTTCCGCGGTGACGTGTCCGAGCGGCCGAAGGTGCAACTCTCGAAAAGTTGTGTGGGTGAAAGTCCACCGTGGGTTCAAATCCCACCGTCACCGCCAGAAGCTTCTTTAGTTACGCGATCGGTTGGGTCAGGCTGGTAAGTCAATGAGCGAGATGGAACCAGCGGAACTCCTAAAAGACCTCTCCGAGCGCCTCGAGCAGGTCAGCTCAGTTTTGAATCCTGCAAAGCTCGAGGCAGAGATAAGTGAGCTAGAGCAACAGGCTGCCGAGCCCGGCCTTTGGGATGACCAGGAAAAGGCACAGAAGATAACCTCCTCCCTCTCTCACAAAAAGCTCACGCTCTCAAGGCTCAGCGATCTTGCATCTGGGGTTGATGATGCGCGGGTGCTACTAGAGCTTGCCTCGCAGGAGGCTGATGATGGCGCGCAGGCAGAGGCAGCGGGTGAGCTTGCGAAGCTGAGTGAGCTGTTAGCTGCCCTTGAGACCGAGACCCTTTTGAGCGGCGAGTATGACTCCAGGTCTGCGGTTATGAATATCCGCAGCGGAGCCGGCGGAGACGATGCCACTGACTTTGCAGAGATGCTGATGCGCATGTATTTGCGCTATGCGGAGTCTGAGGGGGTCAAGGCCCAAGTCTTAGATGTCTCCTATGCGGAAGGTGCTGGCATTAAGTCTTGCTCCATGAAGCTCGAGGGGCCCTACGTTTATGGGAAGCTCTCTGTCGAATCTGGCACCCACCGTCTTGTGAGGATGAGCCCCTTTAACTCTGCGGGTAAGAGGCAGACGTCGTTTGCAGCCGTTGAGGTGGTGCCGCTTATTGAGAGCGACAGTGAGGTTGAGGTTCCAGAGAGTGAGATAAGGGTCGATGTCTTTAGGTCCTCTGGTCCCGGCGGTCAGTCTGTGAATACGACCGACTCTGCAGTGCGGATCACACACATCCCCACGGGCATCGTGGTCTCCTGCCAAAACGAAAAGTCGCAGCTACAAAACAAGATCGAGGCGATGCGGGTTTTGCAGTCGAGGCTTTTGGACATTCGCCGCCAAGAAGAAGAGGCGAAGAAGAAGCAGCTGGCGGGTGATGTCAAAGCAAGCTGGGGAGAGCAGATGCGTAGCTATGTGCTTGCGCCATATCAGATGGTGAAGGACCTCAGGACTGAGTATGAGGAGAACAACCCAGATGATGTCTTTGCCGGCAAGCTGGCCGGGTTTATCTCCTCGGGCATTAAGTGGCGGGCCCAGCAAACTAGCTAACACCCCGCGCTCTAGGGCCTCACAAAAAGCCTTTCAACCTAGGCTTGGCTCAGCATGATTCGACTAGACAATGTCTCCAAGACCTACCGTGGTGCCGGCTCATCGGCGGTGAGCGATGTGCAGCTGGATATCTCCCGTGGAGAGTTTGTTTTTCTGGTTGGTTCCTCCGGATCTGGTAAGTCGACACTGCTTCGCCTATTGCTTCGCGAGGAGAAAGCTGACGCCGGGGAGATCTTTGTTCTAGGGGAGAATCTCGCATCTCTAAGGCAGTCGCAGGTTGCCGCCTATCGCAGGAAGCTGGGGGTGGTCTTTCAGGACTTCAGGTTGCTGCCTAACAAAACCGTCTATCAAAACGTGGCTTTTGCGCTGCAGGTGATTGGCAAGTCGAGGGCCTTCATCGAGACCTCGGTGCCTGATGTGCTGAGGCTTGTCGGTCTCGAGGAAAAGGCCTCAAGTTACCCATCGGCTCTCTCCGGTGGTGAGCAGCAAAGAGTTGCTATCGCCAGGGCACTGGTGAACAGGCCGGAGTTGTTGCTGGCCGATGAGCCAACCGGAAATCTAGATCCCGGGAACAGCAAAGACATCATGGGGCTTCTAGAGCGCATCAACCTGTCGGGGACAACGATTGTAATGGCTACCCACGACCGCAGCATTGTTGATCGCATGCAGAAGCGGGTGGTCGAGGTCAGCGATGGCAAACTCGTGCGCGATGCTCAGACTGCCGGCTATAAAGAGATCCCCTCAGACGCCATTGATCAAGTTGGTGACCAATCGTGAACATCTCGTTTGTTCTAAGAGAAGTTTGGGAGGGTATCCGCGGAAACCTCTCGATGGTGCTCTCCATTGTTTTGGTCAGCTTTGTGTCCCTCAGCTTTGTGGCCGTCGCTGCACTCTTGCAGGTGCAGATTGGCAACCTAAAAAACTATTGGTATGACAAAGCGCAAATTGCTATCTACCTTTGCAACGACTTTGAAAGCGAGCTGATCTGCCCAACCGGCGGCATCAGTGAGACCGAGCAAATAGCGGTTGCCGCTCAGCTTAAGTCAACTGCTCTTTCTCCCTACATTGAGAGCTACTACTTTGAAAGCCAAGACGAGGCCTACCAGAGGCTCCTCGAAGAGAGCTCGGAACTTACGGCCGCACAGTATTTGAACCCAGAACAGCTCAATGCCACCTACTGGGTCTCCCTAGCAGATCCTGAATCAGCAGAACTAGTAGTTGAGTCTTTTCAGGCTCAGCCTGGCGTTGCATCGGTGTCGGACCAAAGAAGCTACTTCGACCCAATTATCGGGCTCCTTAATGGGGCTACGGTTGCGGCTAGTTCAATTGCAGCTGTGATGCTCTTTAGTGCTGCCCTGCTAACGGCTACCACAATCAGGCTAAGCGCCTTTGCAAGGCGCAGAGAGATTGCAATCATGCGCCTAGTTGGCGCCTCTAGTGCTTCGATTCAGCTCCCATTTATTCTCGAAGGGCTAATTGCCTCTGTAGTTGGTGGAGGCTTGGCTGTTGGGCTGAACGTGTTTTTGGTTGAGAACTACCTCACTGAGTCCCTTGCCCTAGAGCTTGCTTTTGCCAACTTTGTAACCGCCGGTGATGTGTATGCGGTGGCCCCCTATGTTTTGGGCCTCGGTGCTATCCTCGCTGTCCTAGCCTCGGGTATTTCCACCTTCAGGCATCTAAGGACCTAGGAGTAACCAATGCCACGCGAGCGTGGTCAGAAGCTCATTGCTAATAACAAGCGAGCTCGCTACGACTACTTCATAGACGATGTCTATGAGGCTGGCATTGTGCTATCCGGGACAGAGGTTAAATCGCTGCGTCAGGGCAAGGCTTCGATAGCCGATGCCTATGCGCTGGTTGAGGGCGGCGAGGTGTGGCTGGAAAATGCCTATATCCCTGAGTTCACGCAGGGCTCTTGGACCAATCACGCCACAAGGCGCAAGCGCAAGCTGCTGCTGGCCAAAAAGGAGATCGCGAAGCTTGCCGGTAAGTCCAAAGAAACTGGCTACACCTTGATACCCATCAGGCTTTTTTTCAAAGACGGCTACGCAAAGGTGGAAATAGGTCTTGCCAGGGGTAAGAAGGACTATGACAAACGCCAGAGCCTAAAAGAAAAGGACGCTAAGAAGGAGATGAATAAGGCGATCCGAGAGCAAAAAACTAGAGAAATCTAATTAGGTCACAAATTTGTAAAAATCCTGCGGAATTTTTTGTTGCGTAGCATAATTCTCCCCCCTTAGAATAGAGGTTTGCTTCCCTAACCCTGCCCGGCGATAAATAGCGGTTGTCTGGCGCGATGCAAATTGTGGCTCGTCACGGTTTAGGTATGCGAATTTCCGCCCAAACCTAACAACTTCCCTAGGGGTATTCACTTTGGCTGCTGCGAAAAACGCTAAATCCACCAAGTCCGCAAACACATCAAGAACCGCTCAGAGACCTTCATTTGCAAAGCACTCTGACCCGGTAGAGATCCCAGACCTACTCTCGCTTCAGACCGAGAGCTTTGACTGGCTAGTAGGAGCTCCTGCCTGGCGCGCAATCGCCGGCAAGGCTGCGAAGACCGGTCTTGACGAGGTCTTCGAAGAGATCAGCCCAATCGAGGACAGCAGCAATGCTGCCCAGGACGCGAAGATGGGCCTGTCCTTCTCTGACCCAGAACTATTTGACCCTCCCTACACCCCAGACGAGTGCAAGGAGAAGGGTAAGAGCTACACCCAGCCGCTCTACATCAAGGCCG
>JAYORB010000062.1:0-5713 GCA_038123155.1 Aquiluna sp.
CTACGAAATTGACTGCACAATTGTGATTGACCATAGAATTGCGGACCCGGGCGACGGAGCTGAGGCTCTAGCCTTCTTCGCCGCAGAGTTGCAGAAGGAGCTCGATGTCAACGGCTAGAGATCGCGCACTCATTGTCAAGGTCGCGCGCATGTACTACGAGCAGAACATGAGCCAAGACCAGATCGCCAGGGCGCTTCTAACCAGTCGTTCAAATGTCTCGAGAATTCTCTCGGTTGCCAAAAAGCGAGGCATTGTTGAGATCAAGATAAACGAGGCCACCAAGCGCGAAACCGACATTGAAGAGATGCTGATCAGCCGCTTTGGCCTGGATGCGGCGATGGTTGCAAAGGTCCCGAGGTCGACAAGCGACTACAAGGCAGTTGGACAGCTCGCGGTTCAGAGTTTTCTTAGCCACCTAAAGCCTCGCGTGAAGGTGGCAATTAGTTGGGGTAGATCAATCCAGGCAATGGTGGACGCCTTAGAGCCCGACAATCGGCCTGATTTGACTTTTATCCCCATCATGGGCGGCATGACGGCGATACCTTCTTCATACAGTGGGGAGACTCTGATCCAGTCCTTGGCGGAGAAGTTCCACGCCCAGTATCAGGTGCTGCATGCACCAACCATTGTTCAGTCTCCGGACATCAAGGTCGCGCTCATGCGAGAGCCCTCGGTTGCAGCGGTTATCGACTCTGCCCGCACCGCGGATGTTGCCTTTGTGGGCATTGGATCCAAGGGTGCTCACAGCTCTCAGCACATCCTCCAGTCTGCGGGTATCACGCCGGAGGAGAATCCCGAGTTCTTTGAGGCGTGGAGTGGGGATTTGGCTGGTCGATTCTTTGACAGGGATGGCAAGAGCATCAACTCTCGACTTGATAACCGAACCGTCGGCCTAGAGCTTGGCGAGATTGCAAGGATTAAACGCGTGGTTGGTGTTGCTGCCGGAGAAGAGAAAACTGACGGCATTCTCGCCGCTCTCCGAGGAGGGCTAATCTCGGAACTTGTAACAAGCTCCAATTGCGCCCTCAAGCTTTTGGAGGCCGCAGAAAGCAAGACACTAGGAGAGCTGGTTTAGATGGAAATTTTGATTTGGATCCTTTTTCTCATTGCGGTGATGTGGGTCTTCCAGCTCTATTTAGCCGTGAAGCAATCGCAGCGCTTTTCTAATGATTTGCGTGAAATCCGCACTCCAGGAACTACGACAACCGTGGGGATGGGTGGTTATCGCTATCGCGGCGGCAGGGCATTTGTTGCCATGGCGCAAAAGGACGGTGAAGTTACCGGGGCCAGGATTCTCTCGGGCCTGACCGTATTTGCAAACTCAAAGCCATTTGAGGACATCGTGGGTCACAAACTGACCGATCTAGTAGAGGGCAAAGGCCTTGAAAATCAGCGGTTCAAGGTCGTGGAAGCTACCAAGCACGCGGCAAAAACTCTGCTTGATAAAAATGCACAAACGTGACAGCTGTAAGCACAATTACCTCCCAGCGATTCCGCTAGCGTAACGAGAAGCACGGTCAAGGATGACCGTGTCTCGATCCAAAGGAGGGTTGATGAATTTATTCGCCAGCGCTGACACGGTTGCCGAACCGGAAGGCGTATGGGGAGCGATTGCAGGTGGAGCTGAATACTTCATCGGTATCTTCAACCAAGGTGGTGAGGTCTTCTTTGGCCTCATGGGAGGAATCCTGCCTACCCTGGTTGTTCTGCTCACAGCTGTGAACGCTCTCATCCGACTAATTGGACCAGAGAAGATCGAAACGCTCGGAAAGAAAGCCGCGCAGCCCGGTCTCATTTGGTACCCAGTTCGCTACATGGTGCTGCCATTCTTGGCAGTGTTCTTCCTAACGAACCCAATGGCTTACACCATTGGTCGTTTCCTACCAGAGCGTTTCAAGCCCGCTTTCTATGACTCAGCGGTCTCGTACGTTCACCCAATCACGGGTCTGTTCCCACACGCCAACCCAGGTGAGCTCTTCGTTTACCTAGGTATTGCAGCGGGAATTACCCAGCTCGGTCTAGGTCTTGGTGACCTCGCACTGCGCTTCCTGTTGGTTGGTCTTGTAGTCATCTTCATCCGAGGCATCGTGACCGAATGGATCACCGCCAGGATGCTAGCTAGGAAGGAAGCGAACGCCTAATGGACGGACTAAACAAAGTTCTGGTCACTATTGGCCGCGGTGTAGGTGGAGTTGTTGGAACCCTTTACCAAGCAGGGCGCGACACAATCGACACCATCATCCGTAACATCCTGCCTTTCATGGCATTCATTGCCTTCATTATCGGTCTGGTTCTTGCCACCGGTATTGGTGATGTCATTGCCAACGGCATCAAGGGACTAGCCGGCAACATCGTTGGTCTTTTGATTGTCTCCGTGGTTTGTGCCATTCCGGTGCTCTCACCGCTGCTGGGCCCAGGTGCTGTTATCGCACAGGTAGTGGGAACCCTGCTCGGTGTAGAGATCGGCCGTGGCAACATCCCACCTCAGATGGCTCTTCCAGCTCTTTTCGCTATCAACCCTCAGGTTGGTTGTGACTTCATCCCAGTGGGCCTCGCCCTTGGAGAAGCTGAGCCAGAGACCGTTGAGGTCGGTGTACCAGCTGTTCTGTTCTCGCGACTCATTACCGGTCCGCTAGCCGTTGTTATTGCATACGTAGCTAGCTTCGGTATGTACAGCTAGAAACAAAACAATCCTTTCGGGGGTTGTCAGAGGATGGGTCATTCATTTGGCCCATCCTCTGATTTACCCAAAGTCAGACTTCCAAAAAACAAAGAGGTTCAAGGAGCAAACAAATGGCAGAGTACAAGTCAGTCAAAATTGAAAAGGGCCCTGGCGGCTGGGGTGGACCGCTAACCATCAAGCCCACAGCAGACCGCCCATACATCTACTCGGTAACCGGTGGCGGAATTCACCCGCTGGCGGCAAAGATTGCCGAGCTTACCGGTGGCGAAGCTTTTGACGGCTTCAACTCTTCCAAGCCCTTTGACGAAATCGCAGTTGCGGTGATCGACTGTGGTGGTACTGCTCGCATTGGTGTTTACCCGATGAAGAAGGTGCCAACCGTCGACATCCACGCAACCAGCCCCGCAGGCCCGCTTGCGATGTTTATCACCGAAGACCTTTTGGTCACAGGCGTGAAGCTGGAAAACATAAACCCAGCCTAAAAACTTAGAAAGAAAACGAATCGATGACAGTGCTTTACAAGAGCACAGTCACCGAGATAGGTGAGCTCGTCCCGACTTTTGTCGCCGAAGGCATGCTTGTCTTCTTCGGTGACGGAGCTCCAGAGGAACTAAAAACCTTCTGCATCATCCACAAAGTGGAGCATCAGGAGGGCCAGGTCAAGCCTGGCGACACGGTAGCAATTGACGGCCACGAGTTCGAGGTGTTGGCCGTGGGATCTGTCGCAAATGACAATCTCTACAACCTCGGACATCTAAATTTGAAAGCGGATGGCAACACCGTTGCCGATCTGCCGGGGGATGTTTGCATAGCCAAGGTTGATCTGCCTGAGATCAAAGTTGGCAGCAAGCTTGAAATAACTAGGAGCAACTAATGCAGTACCGCCTGAAGCTAGCTGAGCTAGCCGAGAAGCAAGGCAGGCCTTTCAGAATCGCATTGGTGGGGGCCGGACAAATGGGCAGAGGCTTTGCCTCGCAGTCTCACAGGCTTGGCCTGCAGGTTGCTGTTGTGGCAGACATTGCCCCGGAGCGAATCACTCAGGCGTTTGTAGACCTGGGCCTTGGAGAGCCGGTCATCTCTTCCGATGCTGCTGAGCTAAATGCTGCGATTGCCGCGGGTAAGCCGGCCGGAACTACCGATGCTTCCGTCGCATCCAACCTCGATGTCGATGTAGTGGTTGAGGCAACGGGAGTTGCTGCAATTGGTGCCGACGTGATGTATCACGCGCTGAAGGCAAAGAAGCATGTTGCAACTTTGAATGTTGAGGCAGATGTCACAGTGGGCCCCATGCTGCACAGGATTGCCAAGGAGAACGGTGTTCTCTACAGCGTCTGCAACGGCGATGAGCCAGCGGAGGCAAAGGAGCTGGTTGATTTCGCGAGGGATCTCTCCTTTGAGGTCGTGATGGCGGGAAAGGGCAAGAACAACCCATTCGAGCCACACTCAAACCCCGACACCGTTGCCGAGCGTGCGGCGAAGAAGCACATGAACCCAAAGATGCTTGCTTCCTTTACCGACGGCTCGAAGACCATGATCGAGATGGCGGCGCTCGCAAACGCCACCGGCCTCAAGCTAACAAAGCGCGGAATGATCGGACCCGAGGCTTCTCGCAACACACTGCAGGACGTCTTTAAGCCAACTTCGGATGGTGGCGTTCTTGAGGAGACCGGGGTCGTTGACTACTGCACCGGCGACGTTGCACCTGGAGTCTTTGTAGTCATTAAGACCGACAGTCCATATGTTGCAGAGGAGATGAGTTACCTCTCAATGGGAGCCGGTCCATACTTTGCTCTGTACCGCCCCTATCACCTCGCCTCCGTTGAGGCGCCGATGACGGTGGCGAAAATGCTGGTCGATGGTTATGAAACCCTCACTTGCGACAGATTCATGACCGAGGTCATTGCCTCTACCAAAAAAGAGCACAAAGCTGGAGAGAAGTTCGACGGCATTGGCGGCTACTCAGCAAGAGGAGTTGTTGATCGCGTGGATGATGCGAGGAGGGAGAACCTCGTGCCAATCGGGCTGCTCCAGAACGCGATTGCGAAGCGCGATTTACCAATCGATCACCTCGTAACTTACGATGATGTTGAGCTTGATGAGAGCGCGACTATCTTCAAGCTGCGCAAAGAGCAAGAGGCCCTCGGAATCTAGGAGTCAAATGGCAGACAAGCCAGAAATTTGCGGTTTCTGCCATTCTGACAAGGGCCGCGAGATTATCTACGTCGGCAAGATCGAGTACGGATCGAAGTGTGTTACTTGCGGAGCCACTCAGCAGGCAACCCAGCGTGAGATGAAACAGTCTGTTCGAGAAATTACCCAGGTCGGGTTTGAGAATTCTCCGATTGGCATAGTTTCGAGAATGCTCAGGGATCCCCTCAGGTTCTTCACGGGAAAAAGCCAAGACCCAAAGGACTAGCCACTACTTGTTATTTTGTCTAGACCCCCTAGACTATTTGTATGGCAGAAATTCAGTTTGGACTAGACACTTTCGGCGACATTTCACTTGATGACTCTGGCAATCTCAAAAGTGCTGGACAAGTAATTAGGGACGTAGTTGAGCAGGCAGTCCATGCTGAACAGCTCGGCTTTGACAGTTTCAACATCGGCGAGCACCACCGAGATGACTACGCCATAAGCGCCCCAGACACAGTCCTAGCCGGCATTGCCACGGTCACTGATCGAATCAAGATTGGAACCGGAGTAACAGTTCTGTCCTCTGAAGACCCAGTGAGGGTCTACCAACGCTTTGCAACGATCGATGCACTCTCAAATGGACGAGCTGAGATAACTGCCGGTCGAGGTTCGTTCACCGAGTCTTTTCCGCTATTTGGCTACGACCTCAGCGAGTACCACGTCTTATTTGAGGAGAAGCTCGAGCTTCTGGTCGAGCTGCTAAAGGAGAACGCCGTGACATGGCAGGGCATAAAGCGAGCCGGGCTTACCAATCAAGAGGTTTATCCCAAGACCGAGCGCGGCAGCATCCCATTGCGAGTCGGGGTTGGTGGATCACCAGAATCGGTGCTGAGAGC
>JAYORB010000063.1:0-5491 GCA_038123155.1 Aquiluna sp.
GCAGGTTGATTGGAGCGCCTCCAGGTTATGTCGGCTATGACGAAGGCGGCCAGCTGACCGAAGCGATAAGGCGCAGGCCCTACTCGGTTGTTCTGCTGGATGAGATTGAGAAGGCTCACCCGGAGGTCTTTGACATCCTGCTGCAGGTGCTTGACGATGGCCGCCTAACCGACGGCCAAGGCAGAACGGTTGACTTTAGAAACGTCATCATGATCATGACATCCAACCTTGGCTCTCAGTTCCTGATCGCAGATGACCTAGAGGACGCTCAGAGGCGCGAGGCGGTCATGGAGATGGTTAGGTCATCGTTCAAACCTGAGTTCCTAAACCGTCTGGATGACGTGGTCATATTTGATGCCCTCAGCAAGGAGGAGCTCGGGTCAATTGTTGATCTTCAGGTTGAGAAGCTGATGGCAAGACTTGAGGCAAAAAGGCTAACGCTTGGCGTCACTCCTGCTGCAAGGCTATGGCTAGCAGAGCATGGCTACGACCCTGTCTATGGTGCAAGACCACTTCGCAGGCTGATGCAAAAAGAGATTGATGACCGACTTGCCAACCTGCTGCTCGCGGGAGAGGTTGAGGACGGAAGCTTTGTCCGGGTGGACGTCTCCGAAGGCTCACAGTCTCTGCGGGTTGAGAGTGTGAAGGAAGATGCAAGCGTCTAAGGTTTCGGCCGAACTAACCAGGCTCGGCGATCCTGAGATGGTCCAGACGCAGCAGTGGTTCTTCAAGACCGGTCCAGGCGAATACGGCGAGGGTGATGAGTTTTTAGGGCTCCGGGTTCCCCAGACTCGTTCGGTTGCCAAGCAGTTCAAGGCTCTTCCCTTAGATGAGATCAAAAAGCTTGCAATGGGAAGCTTTCATGAGGAGCGTTTTTGCGCTCTGGCGATCTTGGTAGGTCAATACAAGGCGGCCAAGACGCATGAGGAGAGGCAGAGACTCTTTGATTTCTATCTGGAGCTACTGGACACAGGCAGGGTAAACAACTGGGACCTGGTGGACTGCTCCGCACCATATCTTGGCTCGCATCTGGTGGGACGCGAAGGCATTGTTGAATACCTAAAGCAGCTTGCTGACACCGGGGATCTTTGGAAGCAGCGAGTTGCGATCATGTTCAACTACGCGCTTATCAAGCAGTACGAGCTAGAGCCAACATTTGAAATTGTCGAGCATCTTATGGGCCATGAGCACGATCTGATTCATAAGGCATCGGGCTGGATGCTCAGAGAAGCAGGCAAGAAAGACCTAGCTGCACTCAGGCGTTTTCTGGAAGCTCACGCAGCCACCATGCCAAGAACGATGCTGCGCTACGCGATTGAAAAGATGTCTAGGGAAGAACGCGATGACTGGCTCAGCCGGAAATCGAAGCTGTGACCGGAACGTGGTCACTCGGGCCTTCGCCCTTTCGTTCGTCTCTTTCGATGGTTCCGCTTTTGATTTTCTCGGTTAGCTCCGGGGAGCTGAGAATAAAGTCAATTCGCATCCCCTCGTTTCTTGGGAACCTGAGGTCTTTGTAGTCCCAGTAGGTGTAACCCTCGGGGACAAACTGCCTGTGCAGATCAGTGAAGCCGATCTGTTCAAAGACATCAAAGACATCTCTTTCAGGTTGGGAGACGTGGGTGTCAAAGAAGCCAACGTTGAAGACATCGGAGTCGAGCGGAGCAATGTTGAAATCTCCAACCAGGGCGATTTGAGCTTCTGGGTTTTCCTCTAGCTCCTCCGCAACATGGGACCCAAGTCGCTCGAGAAATTCGAGCTTGTACTCCATGTGGGGGTCTTCGAGGCCCCTGCCGTGAGGAACATAGAGGCTCCAGATTCTCACGTCGTTGAAGGTTGCGCCAAGAGCCCTCGCCTCGAGTACATCTTTGAAGTGGGGCTGCTGGGGGAAAGAGGTCTCCACATCTACCGCTTGCAGGTGCTCTTTGTAGGCAAAGGCGACGCCGTTCCATTGGTTTAACCCGTGAGCTATGACCTTGTAGCCAATTGCCTCAAAGTCTGCGTAGGGAAACTGCTCTGGCTTGCACTTAATTTCCTGCATTGCCAGGACATCAACCTGGGTACGCTCGAGAAATTGAATTACTCGGGCAGCTCTCGCTCTGACCGAGTTGACGTTCCAGGTTGCAATTTCCACTCCTAAACTCTAACTATGACTTCTTCCTCCCCAGACAAGGCCAAGCTTGCTGAGCTTGTATCAAAGCTGGCCGTGGTGCATGGCAAGGTCACGCTTTCGTCTGGGATTGAGGCGGACTACTACGTGGACCTAAGAAGGGCCACACTGCATCACGAGGCGGCTGTCTTGGTCGGCAAGGTGATGCTGGATCTGCTTGTTGAAAACAGCCTTTCCCCCGATGCAGTTGGTGGGTTGACGATGGGGGCAGACCCGGTTGCAACTGCAATGCTTCACCAGGCCAGCAGCCGCGGCATGAGCTTAGATGCTTTTGTGGTGCGCAAGGAAGCGAAGAAACATGGCATGGCCAGGCAGGTCGAGGGGCCAGATATCTCTGGCCGCAAGGTAGTCATTCTGGAGGACACTTCAACCACTGGCGGCTCGCCATTGACTGCTGCCAAGGCCGCCGAGGAAGCAGGGGCTGAGGTGCTGGGAATTGCCACCGTCGTAGATCGCGATACCGGTGCTCGTGCGGCTATAGAATCAGCTGGCTACGCGTATTACTCAGCGCTTTCGCTGAGTGATTTAGGTCTCTAGATAAGAGGGTTTAGGTGCAGCGCACATTCGCGCCTTTCATACTCACCCAGTTTGCATCGATTACTAGCGTGATCTCTGGGGCGATGGTGTTTATCGCCATACCTTGGATTGCTCTGGAGCTTGCGGGATCTGCCGCAACCAGCGGCCTGGTTGTCGCGATAACGGGTATTCCAGGCCTTCTCTTTGCGCCGTTTATAGGGTCGGTTATCGATCGCTTTGGCCGCAAGCGCACTGCGGTTTGGATTGAGTTTCTGACTGCATTCACGGCACTGTTGATTCCACTAACCGATTGGGCTCTCGGGCTGACTATTCCGCTCTTGATAGCGATTGGCGTTGCTCGTGGCGTAGTTGCACCTGGCGGTGCAACGGCTAGAAAGTCTCTGGTCCCTGACGTTGCCGAGCCTGCACAGATGACCCTAGACAGGGCTAATTCAATTCACGAGGCAATCTTCGCTGCCGGCTTTGCAATCGGGCCGGCGCTCGCGACCTTCTTCATTGCACTCATCGGCTCTACGAATACTTTCTATGTTGTTGCTTTGATGGGCTTCCTATCCGCTTTGTTTGCGTCACTGGTTTTTGTCACCGAGAAGCATGAGGCAAACGATGAATCTGAGAAAGAGCCGTTCTTTGTCTATGCCCTGCAGGGGTTCAAGATTCTGTTCTCGAATCCTGCTGTCTTTGTGATGATGGCAGCCATCATGGTTCTGGCGGTTATTTACCTGCCAACCGAGATGGTAGTTCTGCCAGCACACTTCACCGCTCTTGGTGATCCCGAGGGTCTCGGTCTGGTCATATCGGCTGGTGCCGGGGCATCGGTGATTGGAGCCCTTGGGTTTGAGAGGTTACACAAGCGATTTAGCTATGCCACCATTTTGAGGTTTGCAATCTTGGGCATCGGGTTATCAATGTTCCCGCTGAGCTTCTTGCCTCCAGTGCCGCTAATGGTCGTGTTCTTTTTCTTCCTGGGTCTTGCCTGGGGTCCCCTGCTGCCGCTTCTGAACACCGTGATCCAAAAGAAGATCCCGGCAAATAAGCGTGGCCGGGTTTTTGCCCTCGAGATGACTATCTGGCATGCGGGCCCACTGATTTCGATGTATGCGGTCGGAACCGCGGTGGATGCCTTTGGCGTTGGCCCCGTTTACCTCCTGCTTGCCGCTGGAGTATTTGCGGCTGCACTGTTGGTTTCATTCAACCGCTACATAGGGCAGCTCAACAGCTAAGAAATCTAGGCAATACGCTTTAGGTTGTGAGCGAGACGACACCCGAGCCTAAGGCCCAGCCAACATGGGGAGTTGGTCCCTATGTGGGTGACCCAACTAGCCACCCTGACTATTCAAAATTCGACCCAGAGCTATTGGCAAGTGGCGACACAAGAAACGTCGTAGACCGCTATCGCTACTGGAAGATGGAAGAAATTGTTGCCGAGCTTGACGGCAGGCGGCATCCCTTTCACGTAGCAATTGAGAATTGGCAGCACGATCTGAACATCGGCTCGATAGTGCGAAATGCCAATGCTTTTTTGGCCCAAGAGGTCCACATAGTTGGAAACAAGCGTTGGAACCGTCGAGGCGCAATGGTTACCGATAGGTATCAGCACGTAACCCACCACCCCACAATCGAGGACCTCATTGCTTGGGCCAGCACGGCAGCAGAGGGGGGCAAGAAGCTTCCGATAATTGCAATCGATAATGTGCCGGGCTGTAGGCAGCTAGAAAAGTATGAACTTCCAAAAGAGTGCCTGCTGCTTTTTGGCCAGGAGGGGCCGGGCCTCTCTCAAGCAGCCCTGGATGCTGCAGATGTAGTGTTAGAAATCACCCAGTTTGGCTCAACCAGAAGCATAAATGCCTCTGCAGCGGCCGCCATAACTATGCACACCTGGGTAATGCAGCACCTTTTTAGTTAGACTTTGTGAGGGCTGAAGCCTCGAGTCCCCCATTTTTGAAAGGGGTTTAGCCATGCCAGCAGTAGTCCTAGTCGGAGCCCAGTGGGGCGACGAAGGAAAGGGCAAGGCGACAGACCTACTCGGGGACCGGGTTGATTACGTGGTTCGCTACCAGGGTGGCAACAACGCAGGTCACACCGTAGTTATTGGCGATAAGAAGTTTGCCCTTCATCTGCTTCCCTCGGGAATCCTCACCCCCGGATGCACACCAGTCATCGGTAATGGTGTGGTAGTCGATCTGGAGGTGCTGTTCAAGGAGATTGACGGACTCAACGAAAAGGGCGTTGACACCTCAAAGCTGCTGATTTCAGCAAATGCCCACATCATCACTCCGTACCACGTGACGGTAGACAAGGTTTCAGAGCGCTTCCTTGGAAAGCGCGCCATCGGCACGACCGGCCGTGGCATTGGCCCAACTTATGGTGACAAGATTGGCCGGCTCGGCATTAGGGTTCAGGACCTTTTTGACGAGAGCATCCTGACCCAAAAGGTCGAGGGCGCCCTGCACCAGAAGAACGAGCTACTGGTCAAGATTTATAACCGTGCAGCCGTGAAGACCTCAGACGTGGTTGAACACCTGCTCACCTATGCGGAGCGACTCCGTCCCATGGTGGCGGATACCTCGTTGATTCTGAACCAAGCTCTAGATGCCGGCAAGACCGTGCTGCTCGAGGGTGGCCAGGGAACACTGTTGGATGTTGACCACGGAACATATCCATTCGTCACTTCCTCTAACCCCATCTCGGGAGGGGCAACGACCGGAAGTGGCATCGGCCCTACAAAGATCTCGGGTGTCATCGGGATTCTCAAGGCCTACACCACGAGAGTGGGTGCAGGACCGTTCC
>JAYORB010000064.1:0-5421 GCA_038123155.1 Aquiluna sp.
TGTCGAGACCGAGCCTGACGAGAAGTCCTAGAGCAGCTTCGCAATCGAATTCATCGCGCCACCCATAACCGCGGGTATGCCTCCGCCTGGGTGAACAGATGCTCCGACCCGGTAGAGCCAAGGTTTGGCAATGCTTCTGTAACCCGGTTTATGAAATGGCCCCGACTGCCAAAGTGGATTCTTTGCACCATACAGTGCACCCCCCAGAGCGCCGAAGTCCTCAAAGTAACTCGCGTTGAGAATTTGGTAGTCCTCAAACTGGCGATCAATTGGAGCGTCTAGCCCAACCAACGCTGAAACCCTGTCGAGCTCAGACCTCACCCACTGTGTATCGAGGTTGTAGTCGGCGCTGTCTGCTGGGGCCGTGAGCAGCACTGCGACAGTGGCCTTGCTGTTTGAGTAGATATGCCCAGGCCGGTAGTAATTGACAAAGCTCATGGTCTGACTTGGAGCCTGGTTTGTCTTAAGTGCCCGGTAGAGCTCAGCTGGATCATCAGGCATCACAACAGAGTGGGTAACCGTCTCGGCGGGTAGTGGCTTTTTGAGAGCGGCGTAGATTGCCACTCCAGAGCAAGAGCGGTTCGGCGCCAGTTTCTGAGGCCGACCTGTTATCAGCGAGTCAGTCAGCGAAGCATCAAGTGAGGAGACGACTATGTCCGCCACAAAGGTCTGGCTCTCGGTCATGACGGAGTTTCTTGAAATGGACTTCACTCGTTGGCCGGTCAGGATTTTTGCCCCCGAGGATTCGGCAAGATTCCCGAGCATCTTTGGCACCTCGTTCATCCCACCCTCGGGAACAGAGATTCCTTGCTCACTCATGATTGCAGTCATTGATGCGTAGATGGGCAGGGTTTGATCCGGCGATACTCCAGCGTTCAGGGTGTGAATTGCAATGAGGTCTTTGAGTCCCTCGGGCATCCAATTCAGGGAGTTTAGGTAGTTATTGGTAGATAACTTTGTGCCGTAGACGCTGAGGAGTTTGCCAAGTGCCGGTAGGGACTTCAGATCCATTGGAGCTGAAGTGAGAAGGGTTGTTATCGGGCCGGCGAGATCTTTGTGCTCGTTGACGAATCTTTGCCAGGGCTCGTGCCACGGGTGATCTTGCGGGATAGGAATGTCTATCTCGTCTCCTCGGAAGAAGTATCTCCCAACCTCCGGAAGTTGAACGAATGTCAGCTCGGTCGGAACCACGCCGCCTAGTGTTTTGTACTTTGCAAGAAACGTTTCCCAGACTCCTGGGAATGTGAATAGAGAAGGTCCGGTGTCAATTGTCTGGCCCGCCACCTCAATGCGACGACTCTTGCCACCTATCCACTCACCCTGCTCGAGGACAGTAACTTCGTGACCAGCCTGAGCTAGCAGAGCAGCCGAGGTTAGACCCCCCAGCCCCGCACCGATGACGACTATCTGCCGGGACATCTATGGATACATCCCGAAGGTTATTCCGACTACCAGCTGCACTCCCGCAACCGCGCCGGCAGCGTAAGGGAAAGCTATTGAGTACTTGTATACGTCATGCGCTTTCTTTGGAGTCGGGTCTTTCCAGACCGAGAGCACCAAGTAGCCGGCGATGAGGGTGTTAGCAATTGCCAGCGGGAGATTCACCAGGAAGAAAAAGACAGTTGAGACTGCCCACCAAACCCCTGACCAAACCAACGTGCCCCTGACGCCAAGGTGCACGGCTGTTGTTGTGATGCCGGTGTCACTGTCCTGAGGAATGTCTTGGATGGCGTCATAGGCGTGCTTGGCAATTGACCAGGCCATCAGGCCAATGACTGCAAGCCAGAGCGGTTCGTGCCCGAGAGCAAGTGGGACAAAGGCCAGTGGGAAGGCGTAGTCGGTGTTGGAAAAGCTGTCTAGATACGGCCTTGCCTTGAACCTCAGCGGAGGCGCCGAGTAGAAGGTGAAAAAGAGGCTGTAGGCAACCATCCAGGCAACTGCCTGCCAGGGCAGAGTCATGGCGAAGTAGATCAGGAAGGGGACATTTGTGGCAATAACGCCTACCCAAATTGGTCTCACCTCGTGGGGATAGATGTGAGCGCCCTCATAAGAGCCCTTGCGCGCATTGATGTTGTCGGTTTCCTGGTCAAAGATGTCGTTGATGCCGTAGATCAATAGGTTGAAGGGGAAGGTAACCCAGATCAGGATCGGCAGGATGTCCCAGGTCCAAAGGTAGCCCGCTAGCCACATGCCCATGACAGTTGTTCCGATGGTGTTGACCCATAGCACGGGCCTGGAAATTTGAATTAGACGCCAGAGCACCCATTTAGCCTAAGGCCTTGGGGCCAATCGAAGTTTTTGCACAAACGTGCACTTCTTGACCCCTATTTTCACGCTTGTGAATTGCCATAATTGCCCCAGCTGCACAATTGTCAGCAAATTTGTGAAGGAAATAATGGCCACAGTTACACCTTTGTTCGCTCCCGAGCAGGGACCAATCTCAGCCAGCAAGGAGGCTGCAAGTGCGGCCCTGGAGTCTTTGCTGGCAATTCGTTTTTTCGAGGAGGCAGTAGACGGCCTCTTCGCAAGGGGATTGATGCACGGCACAATGCACCTCTCTATCGGCCAGGAGGCGGTAGCGACTGGTGTTTGCGCCGCGCTCAGAAAGAGCGACTACATCACATCTACTCACCGCGGACACTCGCACTGCATCGCCAAGGGCGCTGACCTGACTCGAATGATGGCGGAGCTTCTTGCCAAGCAGACCGGCTACTGCCGAGGACGTGGTGGCAGCATGCACATCGCAGATGTTGAGACAGGGAACCTGGGAGCAAACGGCATTGTTGCCGGAGGCATTCCCATTGCAGCTGGTGCCGCCCTAGCTCAGAAGATGCAGGGCAAAGACAACGTCGTGGTGTCTTTCTTCGGCGATGGTGCCACCAACGAGGGTGCGTTCCACGAGGCTTTGAACCTGGCCGCGGTTTGGGATCTACCGGTTGTCTTTGTCTGCGAGAACAACAAGTACGGCATGAGCTTCTCCACCGCCAAGAGCATGAAGGTCGAGAAGATCTCGGAGCGTGCTGCGGCCTACGGGTTCCCGGGTGTCACGGTTGATGGCAACGACGTTGACGAAGTGTTTGCTGCAACCCAAGAGGCAGTGGCACGAGCCAGGTCTGGGGGTGGGCCAACCCTTATTGAGTGCCTGACCTACAGACACAAGGGCCACTCCAAGAGCGACAAGAACCTCTACCGCACCAAAGAAGAAATTGACTTCTGGAAGACCAAGGACCCAGTTGGAATCTTTGAGACCAAGCTGATTGACAATTCAGTGTTGTCTGCCGAGGAGGTAGAGCAGCTCACACAGAAGGTTCGCGATGCGGTCCGCCTAGCTATCCAGGAGGCCACTCAGGCCCCGGACTCTGACCCGGCAGAACTGCTTTCCTCTGTCTTTAGGCAGGTGGGTTAGATGACTGAGCGCATCATCACCTACGCGGAGGCTGTCCGCGAAGCTATCGGACAGGCCATGGAGGCCGACAGCAATGTCTTCATGCTCGGTGAAGATATCGGTGTCTACGGCGGAGCCTTCGGTGTTTCCGGAGATCTCTTCCACCGCTTTGGCGAGGAACGTGTTCGCGATACGCCGATCTCCGAGCTTGGAATTGTGGGCGCTGCGGTTGGTGCCGCACTCGTTGGTATGAAGCCGATTGTCGAGATCCAGTTCTCTGACTTCACCGCACAGGCGATGGATCAAATTGTCAATCAGGCCGCAAAGATTCACTTCATGCTCGGTGGTGAGCTGTCGGTGCCAATGGTCTTGCGTGCCCCATCCGGTTCGGGAACCGGTGCTGCTGCCCAGCACTCCCAGAGTCTTGAGGCTTGGTTTGCACACGTTCCAGGGCTAAAGGTCGTTTTGCCATCGTCGCCCGCTGATGCAAAGGGCTTATTGCTCTCAGCACTCGATGACCCAAACCCTGTGGTCGTCCTGGAGCACAAGCTCCTCTACAAAACCTCGGGACATGTTCCAGAGGAGATGTATAAGACTCCAATTGGGGTTTCAAACGTGGTGCGTGAGGGCAAGGATCTCACAATAGTTGCCACCGGTGTCATGGTTTCTAGGTCTGTCGAGGCTGCGAGCCAACTTGCAACGCAAGGCATTGAGGCTACCGTGATCGATGTCCGCACATTGAGCCCTCTGGACATGGACCCAATCAATGAGTCAGTGGCCAAAACCGGAAAGCTGATGCTCGTGCAAGAGGCTCCAAAGCACGTCGGCTACATGGCAGAGGTTGCGGCTCGGGTTTCTGAGGGTCCTGCCATCTACTCACTCACGGAGCCGGTAACAAGGCTGTGTGGCATGGACGTTCCAATTCCATATGCCCCGCAACTTGAGAAGTCGGTGGTGCCGCAACTTGACGACATTGTTTCTGGAGCGCAGAACCTGATGAGGGGCGTCTAATGGCTCAGACACCGGTAGTGATGCCCAAGATGAGCATGACTATGACCGAGGGCGAGGTCGTAGAGATTCTCGTAAAGGTTGGAGACAAGGTCGAAAAGGGTCAGGTAGTTGCGGTAGTTGGCACTGATAAAACCGATATGGAGGTCGAGAGCGATCACGAGGGTGAGGTCACTGAAATCTCCTCCGGTCCCGGAGACGTCATTGAGGTTGGTGCGCCGCTATTTGTTCTAGAGACCGAGGGCGAGGACTTACTAGCCGGCATGTTTGGGGATGAACCTGCCGCAGGGACGGTCGCAACTGAGCCGGTTGCGCAAGTGGTTCAGGCGCCCATTGCCTCTCCCGCACCTCAGGAGAGTTCGAGTGTCCTGGCAATGCCTGGGGCCAGGAAGGCGGCCAAGGAGCAGGGAATCGACCTGTCCACAATTACCCCAGCCAGCCCTGCCGGTGTGATCAAGGTCACGGACCTTCCGGCTGCCGGAAGCCGCGAAGAGGCTGCAAGGCACCAGGTGGCCAAGGTTGTCGACACCAGCACCCAGATCCCTCAGTTCTCCCTAACCTCAACCATTTCCCTCACCACTGCTCTTCCGGCAGACGCAGGGGAAAGGTTCGTGGTTTTGGCCAGAGCTTGGGTGAGTACCCTGCTGGCAAGACCTCGGCTCAACCAGCGATTCTCTAATGGGATGTTTACGAATGTTGATCAAATCCGAATCGCAGCGCTCGTGAAGACGCCTTTAGGTTTTGTTGCTCCGACCCTCGCAGCAGATTCGATATCCGAGAGCTCTTGGGCTGAGAGTGCAAAGGCTGTTTTGGATTCGGCTAGGCAGAACAAGATTGCGCCAGAAAACCTCCAGGCAGCGTCAACTTCAATTACAGACCTAGGTGAGTTTGGCATCAGGCAGGCAAACACCCTGTTGTTCCAGCCGCAAAGCTCAGGGTTCAATGTTGGTCAGATTCGTAGCGCTGGCGAAAACTACGAAATTGACTGCACAATTGTGATTGACCATAGAATTGCGGACCCGGGCGAC
>JAYORB010000065.1:0-5099 GCA_038123155.1 Aquiluna sp.
AGCCTCGTAGTCTAGTAATCGTGAGCGTTTCAGGTGATTTCTTTCAGTTCCGCTCTGGAGAGCTGAAAAGGGTCGACATTTCCCTGTCAGATTCCCTCA
The DNA here is from genome assembly GCA_038123155.1 of Aquiluna sp. Classification (GTDB taxonomy): domain Bacteria; phylum Actinomycetota; class Actinomycetes; order Actinomycetales; family Microbacteriaceae; genus Aquiluna. Next base: position 100 of record JAYORB010000065.1, read on the forward strand.
CAGTTGCGGACAGTTGGTTGGTCTCGAGAGGCCACGCTCGTGCCCTAGAAAGACACTTTCACCGTTTTGCAAGCTCCATCGCGGACCAAAACACCAGAAAACAACTGCCCGCTTTTTTTGCAGCTCTCGTAGAGCAAACTCCTAAAGAAGCTGACTGGTTTCCACGCATCGAATACCGAGAGTCCCAGCCAGTGGGTGAGCGGCTCTTTCTTAGAATGCGGCCGGCTCCAGAGCGCACCGAGACCTGCACGCTATGGACCTCAGATAAGGCCGACCCTCGGGTCGCATTTGAAGTAAAGGGTCCCGACCTCTCGAGTTGCCAAGCGTTGCGACGAGCAGCAAACCTTCACGGTGCCGACGAAGCGGTAATTCTTTCCCCGTCCGGAAATATTGCGGATGGCGCATTGAGCTCCATTGTTTGGTGGCGAGGAGATGTGCTGTACGGGCCAGATGGATCCACTGATTGGCTCCCGTCGATCACCCGCGAACTAGTCTTTGAAATCGCTGGCCAGGCAGGTTTTCAGACCATGGAAGATGCAGTGGCTCCAGAGAATCTTGAGGGTTGCGAGGTTTGGTCTCTCAGTGCGCTGCAGGGCATTCGCGGTGTAACCAGCTGGGGAGAGATTCCGCTGGGGGAATTGAGAATGCAGCGCTCCTTTGTAAAGCGGCTTTCGATGCTGAACCAAGAGCTTCCTACCCCAGGTGACATCTTTGAAAGTTTTGGGGATTTGTAGCAGATGTGTGGGAGGTACGTAGTCGCCAAAGAGGTTGGCGGGATAACCGAGCTTTTCGAGCTTGATGAGGTGCCAGAGGATTTCAATCCAATCAGCTACAACATTGCTCCAACGCAGCAGGTTGGGCTCATTGTTGAGCGGGAGATAGAGGGGCTACCCTCCAGAGAGTTGCACTCAGCGAGGTGGGGCCTTATCCCCCACTGGTCCAAAGAGATGCCGGCAGCACCACTTTTCAACGCCAGGAGCGAGAGCGTTCTTGAAAAGCCGAGTTTCAAAGATGCTGCGCTAAAAAAGCGCTGCGCCATACCCGCTTCTGGGTACTTCGAGTGGCTAAGCGAAGGCGAGAAGAAAAGACCCTTCTACATTCATCCAGCCGAGGGGATGCTTGCATTTGCCGGAATCTACTCGTGGTGGCGAGATCCCAACAAAGACGCCAGCGACCCCGCTAGGTGGCTTCTCAGCTGTTCAGTTTTGACCAAGGCTGCCTCGCCCGCACTGAGCGACATCCACGAGCGCAGCCCGATCTTTCTCTCCCCCGAAAACCTTGGCTCTTGGCTGGCACCCGACTACGAGACAAGTGGGGAGCTACTTGCTGCACTCAGCGCCGAGTCCGATGAGGTTGCGCAGAGCCTTGAGTTCTACGAGGTATCTGGGGCGGTGGGGAGTGTTTCAAATAACAATCCGAGCCTGATTGAGCGTGTCTAGCTAGCCAGTTTTGAAAATGTCTGGCGTTAGCCATACACTATTTATTCGAACAAATGTTCGATAAATGGGTAGGGGCTAGAAATGCAGGCAGAGACCCTTTCGGGTGTTGTTGTGGACCTAGATGGTGCACCGGTCTGCTTTGTATGGAGGGGAAGCGAATACCTGGTCTCTTCTAGGCCAGTCCGCTGGTATTCCAGAAGGATTTGGTGGGAAGAAACCTCCTCTGCACCCAAGGGCACTGGTGGGCCCCTGATGGAGGTTGAGATGTGGCGGCTCTGGGCCAGCTCCCAATCCTCCAGAACTCTTTTTGAGCTTAGACACCTGCAGCCAGCAGACAGCTGGGAGATCTATCCGCTGGAGGACTGATGGGATTTACTCATCTAAATCTGGCAAGCGCCTATTCGGCTCACTACGGAGTTAATCGTCCCGAGCAGCTGGCTGGTGCCGCAAAGGCCCTTGGATTTGAGGCACTCGCCGTCACAGACAGAGACGGTCTCTACGGAGCCGTAAAGCACATTGCCTCCTGCATCAAAGAGGGGCTACATCCCATAGTCGGAGTGAACCTCGAGGTGACTGAAATGGGCCGAGTTGTGATCCTTGCTCACGGCCATAATTCCGGAAGCGGCTGGGGGCTTATTTGCAGGGCAATCTCTCGAGCACACAACTCAAGAGGCAAAGAGCGAAGACCGAGGCTTGACCTCGAAGAGCTAGCCGCAATGGTTAGAGAAAACCCAAGTTGCAGCATCTTGCTAGGACCCGAGAGCACAGTGGCAAAGAAGCTGCTTCCTAGCCCTAGCGATGCCAGAAGAGATCTTGAGTGCTGGCTAGGAGCACTCCCTCAACCAGGGGTATTGGCAATCGAGGTGGTGAACCAGCTGAGTGAACCTGGAAGTGTGGCATCGGAGGAGCACGCCAGGGCCATGCTCACCCTGGCAGATTCCACAGGGCTTCCTGCTGTCATGACAAATGCGGCTAGGTATTTAGAACCGGATGATGCAATCACCGCCGATGTGCTGGACTCCGCTCGGCACCTTGAGCAGCTGGGGCTCTTTACGATGCAGCCAAACGCTCAGGCCTGGATGAAACCGGCTCCGATGATGTTCCGTCTGGCTTTGGATGTTTGCGAAGACACAAAACGAGCGCAAAAACTAATTCAGAAGACCCAGCAGTTAGCAGAGCGCTGCCTGCTGGATCCCGAGAGTGACTGCGGCTTTGGCAGGCCAAAAACCCCTGAGCAAGAGGCCCTTGGCATTGAGGGAAACCCCTTTGAGGTGCTGTGGCAAAAAGCACACTCCGCCATCCATGAGCGCTATCCCGGTGCCAAGGCTCCCGAACTTGCCGAGATTCAGCACCGGCTATCAAAAGAGCTAATTGCAATCAATGAGCTTGGTTTTGCCACCTACTTTCTAACCGTTGCGGATGTCGCCCAGATGATTCGGGACATGAGGATCCGCAGCGCTGCAAGGGGCTCTGGTGCCGGATCTTTGGTCAACTACCTGCTTGGGATAAGTGGGGTTGATCCAATAGCTGAGGGGCTACTGTTCGAGCGTTTTCTTTCGACCGAAAGAAGCACGCTCCCGGATATCGATATCGATGTTGAGTCCGCCAGGAGACACGAAATCTACAAAAACATCTTTCGTCGGTATGGAGGAAAGCGGGTCACCCTGCTTTCAATGCAGTCCACCTATCGCAGTAGGGGTGCGGTTCGAGACAGCGGCATGGCCCTGGGAATCGACGATGACGAAATAGATGAGATTGCAAAGAACATTTGGAGGTTTTCGGCTAAAAGCTTTCGGGGTGCGGTTGATAGAAAGCCTGAGCTTGCAAAATTTAGTGGCGACATAAAAGTAAATGACAGGCTCAACCTTCTGGTTGACATCACCGAGAGGCTAGACAGGCTTCCAAGGCACATCTCTGTTCACCCCTGCGGAGTCATACTGGGAAACTCAAGTCTGCTCTCGCTAACCCCAACTGAACCCAGTGGTATTGGGCTGCCCATGAGCCAGTTCGACAAGGACGATATGGATCCGATGGGATTTCTCAAGCTTGATGTCTTAGGGGTCAGGATGCAAAGTGCCATGGCCTACACCATCAGAGAAATTGCGAGGGTCAAAAAGAAGAAGGTTGACCTAGACAGCGTTGACAGAGAAGACAAGAGGGTCTTTGAGCAGATTAGGACCACAAACACCCTTGGGATTTTTCAGATTGAAAGCCCCGGGCAACGTGAGCTAACCGGAAAACACCAGCCAACCAGGTTCAATGACCTAACCCTCCAAATATCGCTATTCCGGCCCGGCCCAATGAAGGGCAACATGATCAAGCCATACCTAGATGGCAGGCACGGACTAATAACACCGGACTATCTCCACCCCGATCTGAGACCGATTCTCGAAGAAAGTTACGGGGTCGTGGTCTTTCACGAACAACTCATGCGAATCATGCAGAAGATGACCGGCTGCAGCCTCGCTCAGGCTGATGAGATGCGTCGAAAACTTAGCAAGGAGGCAAAGGCCGCCAGTGTCTCAAATTACTTCCACAAGGCGGCAGCAGCCCGCGGCTACCAAAAACAACTCATCGATAAGGTTTGGTCAATCATTGAGGGCTTTGGAAGCTTTGGTTTCTGCAAGGCACACGGCGCCGCATTTGCCCTTCCCACGTATCACTCAGCCTGGCTAAAGACCCACTACCCAACCGAGTTCATAGCGGGACTTCTGACTCACGATCCTGGAATGTACCCAAGAAGACTCCTCCTTGCAGAAGCCAGAAGACTTGGGGTACGGCTCCTTCCGATTGATGTCAATAGCTCAACTAACGAATACCTGGTCGAGAAGACAGCTGAGGGGTTCGGGGTTCGAATGGCCCTGACGGAGATTGTTGGAATCTCAGTACGGGAAATAGAAAGAATTATCTGCGAACAGCCCTTTAGAGACATTGCCGATTTCTACGTCAGAGCAAGGCCCGCAAGGAGAACTCTTGAAAGGCTCGCACTAATTGGTGCTTTGGATAGCCTCGCGAGGATATCTGGCGAGGATGCTCAGCACAGCCGTGGTGACCTACTTGCCCACATCAGGCAGCTCACGGCTAAACGACCGGCAGCCGAGGATAAGAACCAACTGAGCTTTGAGCTCGGATCTCTCGACAGTCTGCCGAAGGGAAATCCAGCACCGCCAAGGCAGGAAAAACTGGACCAAGAGCTCAAATACACAGGCATGGACATCTCAGAGCATCAGATTGAGAGATTCCAAAGAATGCTCGATGACCTGGGGGTTGTGAGAGCATCGGAACTAGTTGGCCTCAGGAGCAACACGGAGGTTTTGGTTGCGGGAGTGAGGGTTGCCACGCAAACTCCTCCGATGCGAAGCGGCAAGCGCGTGGTATTTATCAGCCTCGACGATGGCACTGGATGCGCCGATGCCACATTCTTTGACGAGGCTCAGCGCAGATGCTCAAGTCTGCTTTTTCAAAACCGACTACTCCTGATATCAGGAAGGACCCGCCGCACTGGTGTGCGAGGGGTCTCGGTCCTGGCCGAAAATGCCTGGGATCTCAGGCAGCTTTGGC
>JAYORB010000066.1:0-4919 GCA_038123155.1 Aquiluna sp.
ATATGTCTGAAGAAAAAAGAAAATATGATGCCGGCGATATCCAGGTCCTCGAAGGACTTGAGGCGGTCCGAAAAAGACCGGGTATGTACATCGGCTCCACAGGACCCAGAGGTCTTCACCATCTTGTCTATGAGATAGTCGACAACTCTGTTGATGAGGCACTCGCTGGTCACTGCGACAACATAGACGTCACAATCACCAAAGAAGGCTCGATTAGAGTCAGCGACAACGGTCGAGGAATTCCCGTTGATCTTCACCCAGTCGAGAAAAAGCCGGCCGTTGAGGTAGTTCTTACCGTTTTGCACGCCGGTGGCAAGTTCGGAGGCGGCGGCTACGCAGTCTCGGGTGGACTGCACGGTGTCGGTGCTTCTGTAGTGAATGCCCTGTCTTCAACCTTGTCGGTGGAGGTCCACCGCGGCGGAGACATCTGGACCCAGAGTTACACAGTAGGTGTTCCCGACCACCCGCTTAAGAAGGCCGGCAAGACCGATAAAACGGGTACCACAATCTTCTTCACCCCAAGCGCCGACATCTTTGAAACCGTTGATTTCGACTACGAGACTCTTCGCCAGAGATTCCAGCAGATGTGCTTCCTAAATAAGGGTCTCAAGATCAACCTGGTTGATGAGCGCAGCGGTAAAAACGACAGTTACCTCTACGAGCGCGGACTCATCGATTACGTGGAGTACCTGAACTCGGCAAAGAAGGTCGAGGTCGTTCACGACGAGGTCATCTCAATTGAAAACGAGACCAAAGAAAAGAATCTGTCTGTTGAGATTGCGATGCAGTGGACCAACGGCTACAACGAAGGTGTCCACACCTACGCAAACACAATCAACACCCACGAGGGAGGAACCCACGAAGAGGGTTTCCGCACCGCCATCACATCACTTCTCAACAAGTACGCCCGCGATAAGGGTCAGCTAAAAGAAAAGGACGAGAACCTCACCGGTGATGACGTTCGAGAGGGCCTAACCGCGGTTATCTCCGTCAAGTTAACCGAGCCTCAGTTTGAGGGTCAGACAAAAACGAAGCTCGGTAACACCGAGGCCAAGACGTTTGTGCAGCGTGTGGTCAACGATCAGCTTGGTGACTGGCTTGAGCGAAACCCAACCCAGGCTAAGGAGATAATTCGCAAGGCGATCCAGGCCGCCGCCGCAAGGCTAGCTGCTCGCAAGGCGAGAGAGGCCACCAGACGCAAGGGTCTTCTGGAGTCAGGTGGTATGCCAGGAAAGCTCAGGGACTGCTCCTCAAGGGATCCGGAGATTTCCGAGATTTACATCGTTGAGGGAGACTCCGCCGGAGGCTCCGCGGTTCGAGGCCGAGACCCTGAAACCCAAGCAATTCTTCCGCTCCGCGGCAAGATCTTGAATGTTGAAAAGGCAAGGCTCGATAGGGCGCTGGCAAACACCGAGGTGCAGGCACTAATCACCGCCTTTGGAACCGGAATCGGTGAGGACTTCGACGTTTCGAAGATCCGGTATCACAAGTGCATCTTGATGGCCGATGCTGACGTTGACGGCCAGCACATCCGCACCTTGCTACTGACCCTTCTCTTTAGGTACATGAGGCCTCTGATCGAGCACGGCTACGTATACATGGCGCAGCCACCGCTCTTCCGCATCAAGTGGTCGAACGCCGAACATGAATATGTGTTCTCAGACCAGGAGCGTGACGAAAAGATTGCTCTGGGGCAAAAAGAGGGCAAGAAGCTGCCGAAGGAAAACTCAATCCAGCGCTACAAGGGTCTGGGTGAAATGGACTACGACGAGCTCTGGGAGACAACCATGAACCCTGCCACCAGAACCTTGTTACAGGTCACCCTTGAGGACGCGGCGCTCGCAGATGAGATCTTCTCAACCCTGATGGGTGAGGACGTCGAGAGCCGCAGAAGCTTTATTCAGAACAATGCCAAAGACGTCCGGTTCCTGGACATCTAGGCAGGAGAGATAAATGTCAGATAACCAGCTAGACAAGATAGAGCAGATCGACCTCCAGGTCGAGATGCAGCGAAGCTACCTCGACTACGCCATGAGCGTCATCGTCGGTAGGGCACTGCCGGACGTCAGAGATGGACTAAAGCCGGTTCACCGCAGGGTGCTCTATGCGATGTATGACGGTGGCTACCGACCAGACAAGCAGTTCTCCAAGTGCTCAAGGGTTGTGGGCGATGTCATGGGACAATTCCACCCTCACGGCGACAGTGCCATCTACGACACTCTGGTGCGCCTGGTCCAAGATTGGAACCTTCGTTATCCGTTGGTTTGGGGCCAGGGTAACTTCGGTTCACCAGGAAACGACCCCGCCGCCGCTCCAAGGTATACCGAGTGCAAGATGGCACCGCTTGCCATGGAGATGGTTCGCGACATCGACGAGGAGACCGTCGACTTCCAAGACAACTATGACGGTAGAACCCAAGAGCCGACCATTTTGCCTTCGAGGTTCCCGAACCTGCTTGTAAACGGCTCTATCGGTATCGCTGTTGGTATGGCTACCAACATCCCTCCTCACAACCTACGTGAGGTCGCCGAGGCCGCGAAGTTCTCTCTCGAACACCCAGAGCTATCTGGCGAGGCTCTTGTTGAGGAACTAATCAAGATTGTCAAGGGACCTGACTTCCCAACCGGCGCCCAGATTCTGGGTCGCAGAGGTATCGAGGACGCCTACCGCACTGGCCGCGGATCCATCACCATGCGCGCAGTCGTGACCGTCGAAGAAGTCCAGGGCCGCACCTGCCTAGTCGTGACAGAGCTTCCCTACCAGGTAAACCCAGACAACCTCGCTCTCAAGATCGCCGAGCTTGTCAAGGATGGCAAGCTCACCGGCATCGCAGACATCCGTGATGAGACTTCGGGTAGAACGGGTCAGCGGCTAGTCATAGTCCTAAAGAAGGATGCTGTCGCCAGGGTCGTGCTGAACAACCTCTATAAGTACACACAGCTGCAGGAAAACTTCGGGGCCAACATGTTGGCTCTGGTGGACGGTGTGCCAAGAACCCTTTCCTTGGATGGCTTTATCTCTAACTGGATCACCCACCAGATCGAAATCATTGTTCGCCGCACCCAGTACAGGCTCAAAAAGGCCGAGGAACGTGCCCACATTCTGCGCGGCTACCTCAAGGCGCTCGACGCTCTCGACGAGGTCATTGCCCTGATTCGCAAGAGCCAGACCGTCGAGGACGCGAGAGACGGTTTGATTAAGCTGCTCAAGATTGATGAGTTGCAGGCAAGGGCAATCCTCAACATGCAGCTTCGTCAGCTGGCAGCCCTTGAGCGTCAAAAGATCATTGACGAGGCAGCTGAACTCGAGAAAGAGATCAAGGGCTACCAGAAGATCATCAAGGACGAGTCGTTGCAGCGAAAGATCGTTGGCGAAGAGCTTGACGAAATCGTCTCTAAGTACGGTGACGACCGCCGCAGCGAGATTCTCATGGGCTTCGACGGGGATGTGACAGTTGAGGACCTAATTCCAGAAGAGGAGATGGTGGTGACCCTCACCTCTGGCGGCTACATCAAGCGCACCCGTTCCAGCAACTACCGCATCCAGCATCGTGGAGGTAAGGGAGTGAGGGGCGCGAGCCTGAGAGCCGACGATGTCGTTCAGAACTTCATTGTCTCGACCACGCACCACTGGTTGATGTTCTTCACCAACACCGGAAGGGTCTACCGCTCTAAGGTCTATGAGATTCAAGAGGCCGGTAGAGACGCGAAGGGTCAGCACGTCGCCAACCTTTTGGCTCTTCAGCCAGACGAGCGAGTGGTGGAGGTAATTGACCTCAAGGATTACCAGCAGTCTCCGTATCTAGTTCTTGCAACCAGAAGCGGGCTAGTCAAGAAGACCTCGCTTGAGCTCTATGACACCGCCCGCACTGGAGGCATCATCGCCATCAAGCTCCGCGAGGGCGACGAGCTGGTAAACGCAATGTTGGTTGATGAGGAGAACTACCTGCTGCTAGTCAGCCGCAAGGGCATGTCGATCTGCTTCAAGGCCGACAATGCAACGCTCAGGCCAATGGGCCGCGACACCTCTGGTGTCGTAGGCATGAAGTTCCGAAAGGACGATGAGCTGCTCTCTGCCAGCGTGATTGGCAGCGCCGGGTTTGTCTTTGTTGTCACCGAGGGTGGCTATGCCAAGCGCACTGCCTCCGAGCAATACCGCGTCCAGAACCGTGGAGGCCTCGGAATCAAGGTCGCAAAGCTCGATGAGAAGCGCGGTGATCTGGTTGGCTCACTTATCGTTGATGAGAACGACGAGGTGCTCGTAGTTCTAGCCTCTGGCAAGGTCATTCGAACCAACGCCAGCGAGGTCCCCGCCAAAGGCAGGGACACGATGGGTGTAGTGTTTGCTAGATTCGAAGAAGGGGACTCGGTGCTCTCGCTAGCTAAAAACAGCGAGCGAAACCTAGAGTCAAACGAAGAAGGAGCCGAAGTTGGCGAGCCTGTTCAATCGGAGCAATAAGCCCAAAGAGGCACGAAAGCAGATTCGCCTCAAGCTACGGGTGATTGACGTTTGGTCTGCCACAAAGGTTGGATTCTTTGTTGCGATAGCCGCCGGCATTGCAATCATCGTGGGAGCCTGGCTGATCTGGTCAGTCCTTGCAAACTCAGGCGTATTCTCTGCGGTCGGTGGGCTGCTCTCCTCAGTTCTTGGAGAGGCAAATGCCTTCAACCTCGAAGATGAGTTCTCGTTTGACAATGTAATGTCGACAGCCATTACGCTTGCGCTGCTGAACCTGGTGATCACGACTGCCCTCGCGGCAATCTACGCCCTGATCTTCAACCTGATTTCAAAGCTGGTTGGTGGCATCTCTCTAACCTTCACCAATAACTAATCCTTTTTAGGGTTTGTTAGCTTGGGGAATCTTTAGTAATGTTGTGATGCTCTACGGGCCTATAGCTCAGGTGGTTAGAGCGCTTCAC
>JAYORB010000067.1:0-4742 GCA_038123155.1 Aquiluna sp.
GGGTCTGGGACTTTGCGCTTACCGTCTGCTTTGTGGAATACCTCGGCGAAGTTTCCCTTCCAGTCGGAGGTGTAGAGCAGCGAGTGATGATCGAGCTGATCGATTTTCCCCCGTATGCCCAGGTAGAGAAGCAGCGCGGAGGGGCCAGGCACCTTTTTGTCCCACCAAGATTGCGGATAAGTCTGGTGCCTCGGTTCCAGCAGTTTGGTTTCAACGTGCTGAAGGTCCGCGGTTGCCACCACGACGTCGGCAGAAATCTCCACCTCTCCAACCTTGACTCCAGTCGCCCTGCCACCATCGGTGAGGATCTGCGAAACCGGGGAAGAGGTATGGATCTCGACACCTTCCTGCCTTGCCAATCTTGCTATGGCCTCGATCACGGTGTGCATGCCACCGTTTGGATAGAAGACTCCCTGCTTCATATCGACATGGGTCATCAGGTGATACATGCTCGGGGTGTCATACGGGGAGGCTCCCAAAAAGACGGCCGGGAAGTTGAGCATCTTCTTTAGGCGCTCGTCTTTCACGTACTTGCCAGAGAAGTCATAGAGCGAGGTGGTCAGAAGCTTGAGGAAACGGCCGAGTTTTTTCAGAACATCAGGGTGGAAGAAACTTCTCGGGTCTCGGAAGTTTGTGTATAGGAAGTGCTTGATTGAGAGGTCGTAGGCTTCCTCGGCGCTCGCCAGATATCTCTCGAGAGCTTTGCCGGCTCCAGGCTCCATCTCATCAAAAAGCTTTTTGATTTCATCGAGATTCTCGGGCATCTCAATGCGGTCACCAAGCCCTTCGTTGCGAGTCTGGTAGGCGGGTGTCAGCCGAACGAGATCCAATTCCTTGTCCGCTGTGGTTCCCATGAGTTTGAAGAACTGCTCGAAGGCATCGGGCATGAGATACCAGCTAGGTCCCATGTCAAAGCGGAAGCCATCCTTTTCCCAAAGGTATGCACGGCCCCCAAGTGAGTCTCTAGATTCAAAGAGCTTCACATCCATCCCGGCCTTGGCTAGCAGTGCGCTCGTGGCAAGTCCAGCTATACCGCCGCCAACTACAACCGCGGACTTTTTGCTCATGCTTTTCCTCCGACTGCTCGCGCCAACAGCACGAGCTTCCGGCTATTACCAACAGAGATGCGACGGGTTTTTAGTTCCGAAGCGGGGGTTTTTGAAATCTTTTGATTCAGCTCCTGGAACAGAAGTTGAGCTGCGGCCACTGCTCTTCGTGCGCCAAGGGGAAGCAGCGGCAGTGACTTTGAGCTGAGCGCAAGATCCGCCTCGATGTCAGCCACAAGCCTTTCTTTGGTTTTCTCGTCAAAATTTTCCACGCTGACCCCGGGAAAGTAGCTTCGTCCTAGACGGTCAAAGTCAGCCGCAAGATCTCTCAGGAAGTTGACCTTCTGGAAAGCTGCACCGAGAGCTCTAGCGCCACTTACCAGTGTCTTCTTTTCCTCTTTGGAGAAGTCCTTGCCATGAACAAAGACAGCAAGACACATCAAGCCAACAACCTCTGCCGAGCCATAGACATAGGTGTCAAAAGAGGCCTGATCATGCTGCTTCTCCGTTAGATCCATGCGCATCGAAACGAAAAATGGCTCGACGATGTCTCGCTTGATGCCAACCAGTCTCGCCGTCTGGGCGAAGGCGTGGAGAATCAGATTTGTGGAGTAGCCAAGCTCCATGGCTCTGTAGGTCTCGTTTTCAAACTCGGTGAGCATCTGATTCGGGTCGACGCTGTTTTCTGCAGCTTGTGCCTCGGCGGCTGAGCCATCAACAATTTCGTCTGCGACTCTCACCATGGCGTAAATGTTCTCTACGTGACCACGAAATTGCTTAGCCAGGAGTCTTGTCGCGAGTCCAAATGAGGTCGAGTAGGAGTAGATGACCTCCTTGGCCGCTGCGTGTGAGGCACGGCTGTAGAGGTCGAGACCAGTTGGCACCTTGGTGGTGTCTTGGGATTCCACGACTTCAGGCTACCTCCTTATGAACGTAAGATTGAGCCCATGACTAACCAGATGAAGCCGAGAAGCCACGTTGTCACCGACGGCCTAGAGCGCGCTGCTGCCAGGGGCATGCTGCGCGCAGTTGGAATGGGAGATGAGGACTGGGTAAAGCCTCAGATTGGTGTTGCTTCTTCGTGGAATGAGGTCACCCCTTGCAATCTGTCGCTAGATCGGCTTGCTGATGCCGCGAAGCAGGGTGTTCACGCCTCCGGTGGTTACCCACTCGAGTTCGGCACTATTTCAGTCTCCGACGGCATCTCGATGGGCCATGAGGGAATGCACTTTTCACTGGTCTCTCGCGAGGTCATTGCCGACTCCGTCGAGACCGTCATGGAGGCAGAGCGGCTAGATGGTGCGGTTCTTCTGGCGGGCTGTGACAAGTCCCTTCCGGGCATGATGATGGCGGCAGCGAGGCTGGACGTCTCGGCAGTCTTTCTCTACGCAGGTTCGATTGCTCCAGGTTGGGTGAAGCTCTCGGACGGCACCGAGAAGCAGGTCACAATCATTGACGCATTCGAGGCAGTCGGCGCTTGCAAGGCCGGCAAGATGAGCCAGGAGGATGTTGACCGCATCGAGAGGGCAATCTGTCCTGGCGAGGGCGCATGTGGCGGTATGTACACCGCTAACACAATGGCTTCAATTGGCGAGGCTCTCGGACTTTCGCTTCCGGGCAGCGCAGCCCCTCCCTCTGCTGACCGCAGGCGCGACACGTGGGCCCACCGAAGCGGCGAAGCAGTGGTGAACCTTATTTCGAAGGGCATTACGGCAAGAGACATTTTGACCAAAGAGGCATTTGAGAATGCCATTGCTGTTCTCATGGCCTTTGGTGGCTCAACAAACGCAGTTCTGCACCTTCTAGCAATTGCTCGCGAGGCAGAGGTAGATCTCAAGTTGGAGGACTTCAACCGGATTGCCGACAAGGTCCCACACCTAGGAGACCTGAAGCCATTTGGCCAGTTTGTAATGAACGATGTCGACAGGGTTGGCGGCGTACCAGTTGTGATGAAGGCCCTACTGGATGCTGGTCTCATGCACGGTGATGTGATGACAGCAACCGGCAAGACGCTCAAAGAAAACCTTGCTGACATCAACCCTCCTGACCCGGACGGCAAGATCATCCGCGCGATGAACAACCCGATTCATGCTGATGGAGGAATTTCTATTCTTCGCGGCACCATCGCTCCCGATGGTGCTGTTGTGAAGACCGCAGGTTTCGACCTGGATAAATTTGAGGGACCTGCAAAGGTCTTCGAGCGTGAGGCTGCAGCCATGGAGGCCCTGACCAAGGGCGAAATCAAGGCCGGAGATGTTGTTGTTATCCGCTATGAGGGACCCAAGGGAGGCCCCGGAATGCGCGAGATGCTGGCCATCACGGGCGCAATCAAGGGTGCGGGATTGGGCAAAGATGTCCTACTATTGACGGACGGCAGATTCTCGGGCGGCACAACCGGCCTTTGCATCGGCCACATTGCCCCAGAGGCCACCGACGGTGGGCCAATTGCTCTGGTTCGCGATGGAGACTTGATTCGAGTCGATGTTGCAGCTCGATCGCTTGACTTACTGGTCGACGATGAGGAGCTGGCTGCGAGGAAGCAGCAGTGGCAGCCACTGCCACCGCGCTACACACGCGGCGTTCTAGCGAAATACACCAAGCTGGTGCACTCGGCCTCCGAGGGCGCCTACTGCGGTTAATTAGATTTTTGGAGATTCGATGACAGAGACCCTTACAGGTGCCCAGGCGATAATTCGATCGCTCGAGCAGCTCGGGGTGGACACAGTCTTTGGACTGCCGGGCGGAGCAATCCTCCCCACCTACGACCCACTGATGGATTCAGGCAAGATCCGCCACATCCTCGTGCGCCACGAGCAGGGTGCAGGCCACGCTGCCGAGGGCTATGCAGCAGCAAGCGGCAAGCTTGGCGTTTGCATTGCGACCAGTGGCCCTGGGGCCACCAACTTGGTCACCGCCATTGCCGATGCCCACATGGATTCAGTGCCCATGCTCGCAATCACCGGACAGGTCAACTCGCACGCAATTGGCACCGACGCCTTCCAGGAGGCGGACATTGTCGGTATTACCATGCCGATCACAAAGCACAGCTTCCTCGTGACAAAAGCCGAGGACATCCCTGCGGTTATGGCATCCGCAGTTGAGATTGCCACCACCGGAAGGCCGGGGCCTGTTCTGGTGGATGTTGCCAAGGACGCTCAGAACGCGAAGTTTGAATTCAGCTGGCCTCCAGTGAAAGAGGTCACACCCGGCTACAAGCCTGTTACTGACCCGCATGGCAAGCAGGTTCAGGCCGCTGCCGAGCTCATCCTGCAGTCCAAGAAGCCAATGCTCTATGTGGGTGGCGGCGTTATTCGTGCTGGTGCTCACAAAGAGCTCCACAAGCTTGCGAAGCTGCTCGGTGCTCCGGTGACGACAACGCTTATGGCACGAGGTGCCTACCCCGACTCAGATCCACAACACCTCGGCATGCCAGGCATGCACGGCACGGTGCCCGCAGTTACCGGTCTACAGAAGTCAGACCTTTTGATCACTCTGGGAGCGCGTTTTGACGACCGGGTAACCGGAGACGTCAAGACTTTCGCCAAGGGTGCCAAGGTAATCCACGTCGACATCGACCCTGCTGAGATCGGCAAGATTCGCCATGCGGATGTTCCAATCGTGGGAGATGCCAAGGTTGTAATTGCGATGCTCACCCAAGAGCTCGAGAAGCAGCTCAAGGGCAAGAAGTACGACATC
>JAYORB010000068.1:0-4547 GCA_038123155.1 Aquiluna sp.
GAGCCTCTGTTGGAGTTCCCGGGCGTATTCGTAAATGGCAGCAATGACTACCGATCACCAAGACCAAAGAACCCGCTTAGCTACCTAACAGGCCCCTCAAAGGTCACTACCGACCGCAATGATCTTGACACAGCAAGGATGATGGGAGAATTCGAGGGTGCTGGTTGGCTAAACCTCAACAATGCATCGGGTTCACTAAATGTTGCAGGCAACAAACTTGATTTTCTGGGAGTAGATGACCCTCACGAAAACCTGGACAGGATGTCAGAGCTGGAAAAGGCAGCTGGCTTTGCAATTGGAGCTGCTCACGCCCCATACCGAAGAGTGATCGACGGTTTCCTTGGGTTAGGGGCTGAGCTTATGTTTGCAGGTCACACCCATGGCGGTCAGGTCTGCCTTCCGGGATCTAGGGCGATCATCACCAACTGCGATCTTCCAAGAGAGTTTGCCCAGGGAATCTCAGCTTGGTCACTGGATTCCCAAAACGCCTACCTCCACGTCTCCGGTGGCATTGGGGCAAGCATCTACTCGCCGATCAGGGTCTTCTGTCCCCCGAGTGCAACGCTGTTGACTGTTAGCTAGGCAAGCTCCTGAGCAACCAGCTCAGCAATCTCATAGGTATTGAGGGCCGCTCCCTTGCGCAAGTTGTCCCCCACCACAAACAGCTCCAGGGTGTTTGGGAAGTCCATTGACTGGCGCAGACGCCCAACAAAAGTTGGGTCCTGACCTGCAACAAACGAAGGGGTTGGGAAGACATTGTTCTCAGGGTCATCCATGACAACTACCGTTGGCTGCTGCTCTAGCTCTGCTCTCGCATCTGCGACACTAATGTCACTGGCGAACTTGGCGTGAACGGCAAGTGAGTGACTGACCTGAACCGGCACCCTCACACAGGTTGCGGAAACCTTCAGGTCCTTGATGCCAAGAATCTTTCTGGACTCATTTCGAACCTTTAGCTCCTCCGAGGAGTGACCACCGTCCTTCACTGAACCAGCAAGCGGAATCACGTTCAGCGCGATTGGGACTGGCCAGATCGAGGATGACTGAGCGAGCCCCTCGCCCTCAAGGGTCTTTGAGACACTGTCAGAGCTCAAGCCCGCTTCGGGATTCTTCGCCACGGCTGCAGTCTCGGCTGTTAGCTGATCGATTCCGGCTGCGCCAGCTCCAGATACTGCCTGATAGCTAGCCACAACTAGCTCGGTCAGCTGCCACTTGCGGTGGAGGGCGCCAAGAGCGGCCATCATGGTCAGAGTCGTGCAGTTAGGGTTCGCAATAATGCCCAGTGGTCTGCTCTTTGCCATCTCTGGGTTCACCTCAGGCACCACAAGTGGCACCTCAGGGTTCATTCGGAACGCAGCCGAGTTATCAACGACGACAACACCCTGAGCGGCCGCGATTGGACCCCACTCAGCGGAGACCTCGTCCGGAACGTCAAAAAGCGCGATGTCGATGCCCTTGAATGCCTCTTCTGAGAGCTCGACAACGGTGACCATCTCACCGTGAATCTCAATCTGCTTCCCAGCAGAGCGGGCAGAGGCAATAAGTCTTATTTCACCCCAGATGTTTTGGCGGCTGTTGATGATGTCGACCATGACTGTGCCGACGGCACCGGTTGCACCAACAAGAGCAAGATTCGGTCCTGCCATGTCCCCTACCTACCCGATCCTGCATAGATGACTGCAGTCTCTGCAGCATCTAGCTCGAAGGCGGTGTGGACAATGCGGGTTGCTTCCTTGAGCTGGTCAGCCCTGGTTACGACCGAAATCCTGATCTCTGAGGTCGAGATCATCTCAATGTTGATGCCAGCCTTGGCCAAGGATCCGAAGAGCTTCGCCGAAACACCAGAGGAGGTCTTCATGCCCGCACCGACAATTGAAAGCTTTCCAATTTCATCGTCGTAGCTGATTGACTCAAAACCAACCTCGGCCTGCTTGGCCTTCAAGGCCTCGACAACCTTGTGACGATCGCTGTGTGGCAGGGTGAAGGAGATATCGCTCAGGTGATTCTCGGTGGTGGAGACGTTCTGAACGATCATGTCGATGTTGGCGCCTGCCTCGGCAACCACCTGGAAAACCTCAGCCGCCTTACCTGGCCTGTCGGGCAGGCCGATGACGGTGATCTTTGACTGGGTGTTGTCTGTTGCAACGCCGGAGACTACTGGCTCTTCCATTTCTTCTCCATCCTTACTGCTGTAAACGAGGGTGCCGGGGTCGGCACTAAAAGTTGATCTGACCCGCAGCGGAACTCGGTGCCTACGAGCAAACTCCACGGCTCTGATGTACAAAATCTTTGCCCCAGAGGAGGACAGCTCGAGCATTGAGTCGAGGTCGATCTGGGCTAGCTTGTGGGCCCTAGGAACGATTCTCGGATCTGCGGTGTAGACCCCGTCGACGTCAGAGTAGATTTCGCAGACATCCGCCTTGAGGGCGGCAGCCAGCGCGACAGCTGTGGTGTCGCTGCCTCCCCTACCTAGGGTGGTGGTGTCGCCGTTTTCAAAGCTAAAGCCCTGGAACCCTGCCACAACGACAATGTGGCCCTCATCGAGTGCTTCACGGATTCTGGTTGGGTCAATCTTCCAAATTCTTGCGCTGCCATGCTCGGAGTCGGTTGAAATGCCGGCCTGGTAGCCGGTAAAACTCATGGCCTTGCCGCCCTGCTCCTTGATTGCCATGGCGAGAAGCGACATTGAAATACGCTCTCCTGCGGTGAGCAGGATGTCGAGCTCCCTGTTGCCCTCGGTCTCTGTGGTGACGCTGCTGGCAAGGTCTAGCAGTTCATCGGTGGTGTCGCCCATGGCCGAAACCACGACCAAAACCTGGTTTCCATTGGCCTGAGACTCAAGGGCGCGCGCAGCCACATGCTTGATCTTGTCGGCATCAGAAACCGAAGATCCGCCATACTTCTGGACGATAAGCGGCAACTAGTTCTCCTTGTTGGGGAATGGGCGACAGCGCTAGAGCAGTCTAGTTCACTCGCCTACGGCCCTCAAAGGCCCTGCCAAGCGTCATATCGTCGGCATATTCGAGATCTCCGCCAACCGGAAGACCACTTGCAAGCTTGCTCACTGTTATCTCTAGCGAGCTCAGCAGGCGGATTAGGTAGGTGGCGGTGGCCTCCCCCTCCAGGTTTGGATTGGTGGCGATGATTACCTCCCTAACCTCAGGGTTAGCAAGTCGCTTCATCAAATCTTGGATTCTCAGCTGGTCTGGACCAATGCCTGCAATGGGAGAAATGGCTCCGCCAAGCACATGGTAGAGACCGCGGAACTCTCTCGTGCGCTCAATAGCCCCAATGTCCTTAGAGTCCTCAACCACGCAAATAAGACCCTGGTCCCGTTTAGCATCTGCACAGATCGCACACTGCTCGCTTTCACAGACATTGCCGCAGGTAATGCAGAACCGGACCTTCTCCTTTACCTCTTTCAGGACATCTGCAAGCTTGTGAGCCACCTCAGGATCAGCATCGATGAGGTGAAAGGCGATTCGCTGCGCACTTTTGGGGCCTACCCCCGGAAGCCTGCCGAGCTCGTCAATTAACTCCTGAACGACTCCGTCGTACATTTACTTTTCACCCTTGAGCTTTTGAGCCCCGAGCACCTCACGAAGCATGAACTCACCGGTTGGTGTGGGGTCTGCTTCCGTGCTGTCTGTCTGCGGGAGCTGCACCGTCTGAGGATCTTCCTCGTGTTCTTCAGGGTCCGTGAACTCGTCTGGATCGTTTGGCTCAATTTTGGGTGCGGTCGGTGGAGCTTTCTCGCTCTCGGCAATCTTGGCGCGGTACTTAACCGTGACTTGGGTTAGATCCCTAATTACCTGGCGCAGCACCTCAGCAGCTCCCCCTGAGTTCTTGAATGCATCAACGTCATTCTGAGAGGGGAAGAGCAGGGTGAGAACCTCATTGTCGTAGTCAACAACCTTGGATGTGAACGCAACGGCCCATGCGGAGCGGGATTGCGTTGCGAGCTTGTCCAGTATCAACTGCCAGTTACTTCTAAAAAACGCCGTTGAGACCTCTGCTGGTGCAGCTACCGGCTCACTCGCCTTCTTTGTCTCTTGCTGCGGCTCGGGAGCAGGTTTCTTAATCTCAGCAGGCTTCTCGGCCTTGGGCACTTCGGGGGCAGGCTTCGCTTCAGCCGGCTTCGATTCGGCAACTGGCTCCTTAGCCTCAACAGGCTGAGGCTTAGCACTGGTGGCAGGGGCCAGAATCCGAGCGCATAGCAATTCAAGTTGCAGCCTCGGGTTCGATGCTGCGGAAGTATCGCTGAGAGCTTTGGCTGTTGCCTCGGCACTTGCAGTTAGCTGTCCGAGTCCAAACCTTGCAGCTTGTATTTCAAGCTGTTCAAACTGCTCGGGCCCAATGCCCCTGAGAATAGCCTGGGCGTCCTTGCCTAGTGAGCTAACGAGCATGAGGTCTCTGATGCGCTCAAGGAGATCCTCTAAGAACCTCCTGGCATCCTGACCTGACTGAACCACGTTGTCTACCGATGCGAATGCTTTTGCGGCATCCAACTCGGCAAATGCGTCAATAACCTCTGCCATGAGATTGTC
>JAYORB010000069.1:0-4524 GCA_038123155.1 Aquiluna sp.
GTATCGATTAGGTGATGGCCGGAGTGTAGGAAACCCGACTTTCCCCGCATCTGTCTCCAGCGCTCAACTGCAACTTCGGGAATAAGTGGCTTACCTAGATTCTGCCCTTCGAACTCAAGAGCGCTATCGCAACCAAGAACTAGGCGCGTGGTTGCGAGTGCTGCGCCCGCTTGGGCCTTGTGCGAGGCAAGCAGCAGAGTCATCTCGCATACGCTTTCGGGCTTCTCTGACTCGACCAGTGCCTCCTCGTCTACGCCGGGAGCGAGGGTCAGGAAGTCTATGCCTGCGTCCTCAAGGAGCTTCTTCCTTCCTGAGGAGGTTGAGGCAAGGGTTAGAAGGGTCACTTCTTTAGGCTAGCTGTGGAACACTTAGCCGGTGACCAAAACTCTCCGAATTGAAAAGGCCGCTCATGGCGGGGTATTCGTTGCGCGTCCAGAGGGCAAGGTTGTCTTCGTGGAGAGCGCCCTACCAGGAGAGCTCGTTGAGGCGGAGATCACTCAGGAGGCAAAGAGCTTCCAAAGGGCACGAGTGACCCGTGTCATTGAATCCAGCGAGCATCGCAGGGATCATTTCTGGCCAGAGGCAGCCCTTGGGGCCGGTGGAGCTGACTTCGGACACATTGACCTTGGCTACCAACGGACTATCAAGTCAGAGATTCTTGCCGAGTCTTTGGCGCGTATGGCGGGCGTGGAGCTCTCGGCAGAGGTTTTGGCGGTGGACGAGAGTGACGGCTTGGGGTATCGAACCCGTGTGCAATTGCACGTAGCACCCGATGGAATAGCTGGCGTCAAGGGAGCCAAGTCTAATGAGGTAATTGCGGTTGACTCTCTACCGCTCGCCAATTCCGAGATCAACGAGCTGGGTCTTCACAAAAAGAGATTCCCCGGCAAGAAAAAAATATTCATCGCCTCCTCGCCTGACTCGCTGCAGTGGTCCATAGATGGCGAGGTGGGCGGCTCAAAGGTAGTCACTGAAGTGGTTGGCGGAAGGGTCTTTGACCTGGGTCCGGGAGTTTTTTGGCAAGCCCATGCTCTCGCCCCAAGTGTGTTACTTGATGGGGTATTGACCACGCTAGGTAATTTTAATGAGCCCGAGCTTTTGGATCTTTATTCGGGAGCAGGCCTATTTGCGGCCAACATCGCAGCCCGCTTTCCAGATGCACGCGTGCATGGGGTCGAGCTTTCCGAGGCCGCAGTTCGGTCGGGAAAGAACTCTGCGAGGGGAATGCAGAATCTCAGCTTTCAAAAATCTGACGTTCTCACCTACCTGCGCTCCAGGCAGGAGGAGATCTCCACCGTGGTGCTTGATCCACCTCGATCTGGAGCTGCGACCAAGGTAATCAACCAGCTGGTTCGTCTCAAAGCCCAGCACATCGTCTACGTGGCATGTGATCCGGTGGCTTTAGCCAGAGACATTGGTCTGCTGCGTGAGGCAGGCTATGAGCTTGAGTCGATTAAGGGCTACGACATCTTCCCGCACACGCACCACTTCGAAACTTTGGCGTCATTGAGGCTCAGTAATCTAAAGACATGAGCGTCCAGGTTGCGATTGTTGACGATCACGAGGCAGTCCGCCTCGGCTTTGCCGCCGCCTGCGAGAAAAACGACTTTGAGCTGGTCGCCTCAGCGCCCACTGTGTCAGAGCTGATTGAGCAAATAGGTCAAAGAGACTGTCAGGTCGTGGTCACTGACCTCAGTCTCGCTGATGGGTCGTTGGTGTCTGAGAATGTCGAGCGAATTGTCGAGACCGGCGCAGCGGTTCTGATTTTTTCCATTGCGGATAAACCAAACCTCATGAGGGCTGCTGTCCGAGCTGGGGCCACTGCAATCGTCCCAAAATCCCAGCCCGTTGAGGACCTGATGGAAGCCATTCGCTTGGCGGCAGATGGTGCCATCCTCAATAATGCCGAGACCAGCGCAACCATCGACACAGACAAACTCTTCAAAGAGGCCAATCTCTCGGCAAGAGAGGCCGAAGTCCTGTCTCTGTACGCCTCTGGAATGAGCCTGAAACAGGTCGCATTCCAGCTGGAGATTAAGCCTAGTTCGGCAAAGGAGCACATCGACAGGGTGCGGGTTAAGTACGCTCGCCTGGGCCGGGAGGCCGCTACGAAAGTTGATCTCTTCAAACGCGCAGTTGAGGACGGGCTGATTTCGGGAGACTTGCTTTAGTGAAGACTCTGGCATCCATCGCTAGCAACCGACTGGAGACTTGGATTCGCCGCATCTCTTCGGCAGCCCTGCTCATCTCGGGCATTGAGGTTGTCGCAAACGCATTTGGTCAGTCTGAATTTACAAACCTCAGAAGCGACCTGGCGCTCGCGGTCATTGTCATAAGTGCCGCGGCCTTTCTGGTCTCAGCCGTCTTCCTTGATAGATCAAGACCTTGGGGGAGCATCCACGGTCTTGCCGTGTTGGTGGTCATCTGGTCTGTTCCATTTACACACTCCGACGAGTTTTCGCAGAGCGGCTTTGAGCGGCCTTGGGTTTGGTGGAGTGTCGGCATGGCCATGATTCTTGTTGCCACGTCTCACTCCCGCAGGGTCTGGCTTTGGTATTTACCAGTAACCGCCGGAAGTTGGGTTTGGGTAAGCCTTCAACCGACCGTCGGCCTAGGCAGACTCGAGGCACTGCTGGACGGCTCGTACTTGCTTGTCTTTACGCTGGCGATCATCGGGCTTGTTGCTCTGGTGAGAGAGGGCTTCGCTTCGGTTGACGAGGCCAATTCTGACGCAATTCAGAGTGCCCTCACCCAGGCTCGCACGGACGCGGTTGAGCGAGAGCGGCAGAGACTAGACGCCCTGGTGCACGACCAAGTTCTCCATACGCTGATTCTGGCCTCGAGGGCCGACACTCCCTCCGCGCAAGAGTCTGCAGCGAAGAGCGCAAGTCATGCCATTGAGTCGCTGATGCAGGCCAAAAACGATTCCTACGAGTCTGAGGTAACTTCCCTGGGTTTGTTCAAAGCACTGGAGAAAGCAGCGGAGAAACTTGATGACCGCATCACCACCAGGAGCACCGGGGCAAGTGCGGGGAAACTCGATCCCGAGGCGGCTCAGGCTCTTACCGAGGCGAGCCTGCAGGCAATCGACAATGCCATTCAGCATTCAAAGGCGAACTCAATTGAACTTACCCTTGAGGCCCTGGAGGGCGGTGGCCTTTGCTTCACCGTCACGGATGATGGTTCGGGTTTCAGAATAGACAGGGTTTCCAGAAACCGCATCGGAATCAGTACTTCAATAAGAGCGCGCGTTGAATCGGTTGGAGGGTTGGTCGAACTCGAATCCACCCCTGGAAGCGGCACGAAAGTAGTCATGAGGTGGCTCGGTGATTAGGCTCTCTCGATTATCTCTGGCCGCGGTTGCTCTCCTCTTTGGTGTCTACCACGCCCTTTTGGGCCTGCTGTTTCTGGGGGAGTACCAGAACCCCGACTTTGCGATTGCCGGGCTTGTTTTGTATCTGGCGACGCTACTTCTGGTAACGCTAGACAAGCCTGGCTTGAGGATGAGGCCAGTGACCGCAGTGGTCGCGCTGATAGTCGCAGTCTCACTTCCACAGCTGGTCTTTGCAGCGTTGGGTGAAGTCAGACAGGGTAGCTACACCACCTGGCACATCGCAGCAATCGGGACCTTGCTCGCAATTGTTACGGTGAGGCAATTTGAGCTTTTGGCATGGATTGGGTTTGTGCTTGTGTCGTTTGAGATTTTGCTCTGGGGCGGTCCCAACGTGATCTTTAATTCGGGACTCGTCGGGGCCTTTTTGTTGGTGGCGACGACCCAGGCTGCATCTTGGGCCTTGGGGTCCAGTGCAAAAAGTGCCGAGGCCTTCCGGCGACGGGCGCTCGCTATAGATACCGCAACAGCGGCCTCATCGGCTGCACGAACCGAGCGCACCCAGCGACTCAATCAAACTCTCAAGGAGGCCTTGCCGCTGCTTGAGAAGATCGAGAGTTCCAGGGGAAAGCTTTCAACTCAGGAGAAACAGGATGCGCAGCTTACGGAGGCGGAGCTGCGGGATCAGATCAGAGGCCGAAACCTTCTCTCAATGGACGTTGTCAGCGAGACAAGAAACGCTCGCAGACGTGGCATTGAGGTTCAGCTCCTAGACGATGGTGGACTTGATGACCTCACCGATCAGGAGCGCACTCCGTATCACTGGGAGATAGCCACACGGCTAAGGGAGGTGACTGCGGCAAAGGTTGTTATCCGAGCTTCGCGGGGAGACTCCTGGCGGGTGAGCATGGCGGCCATTCGTAAAGAATCAGATATCCCGGATTTATTCATCAGAATCTAGCTGCAGCTTAAATGTGTAATGGGGCGACCTGTGTCGCCCCATCTACCCCCGCCCCCAATTCTGGTTGCGGAACCTTCGGCCCCTTGTGCCGTTTAGGTTCTTGACTATAGGAAACCACCCAGGGCCTAATTCCAGAAGCGATTTGGCAAAGTTGGCCATCACCACTTTGGGGGACAGGGCTATCGAAGTTTTCGGCCCCAAGTGGTGTCGAGGGTCTTACGAAGCAGTCCAG
>JAYORB010000070.1:0-4498 GCA_038123155.1 Aquiluna sp.
GTCCTTGATGCCGCCGAAGGCAAGTTCTGGGTAGCTGATGGTCATGCCGTTCACGAACACGGCACCGGCAGCGAGATGCTCTACAAAATAGGCCTCTTCATCAGCGTCCTGAGTCCAAACAGCACTGCTCAAGCCAAATGTGGTCTGGTTGGCAACTCGAATGGCCTCTTCCCTCGAACTGACTTTGTAGACGCTTGCAACCGGGCCAAATGCCTCCTCCATGGTTAGGCGCATCTCAGGGGTTATCTGATCAATTACGGTCGCCGGAAAGAAGTATCCCTTGCCCTCTGGAGCAGTTCCACCACAAAGGATTCGCGCTCCCTTTGACCGAGCGTCCTCCACGAGTTCTTGAATGTCCCGTAGTCCCCCAGCGGTTGCAAGGGGCCCAAGCTGAATTTTCTCATCCATAGGATCTCCCATTACAAGAGCGTCCATTTTGGCTACAAACTTCTCAACAAACTCATCGTAGATTTCTTCGAAAACCAAGAATCGCTTACCCGCAATGCAGGACTGGCCATTGTTGTTGATTCTGGCCGTTACAGCGACTTCAACAGCTTTGTCCAGGTCGGCACTTGGTGTAACGATAAACGGGTCGCTTCCTCCCAGTTCCTGCACAGACGGCTTCAACATCTTTCCGCTGCGTTCTGCAACGGCCCGCCCAGCCGGCTCAGAGCCGGTCAAGGTCGTCGCGCGCACGCGCCAGTCGTCGATCACCGAGGCAACCTCAGATGCAGAAATCATTAGAGATCCAAATGATCCCTCGGGGAAGCCCGCACGTGTGAAGAGATCGTGCAAATACATTGCAGACTCGGGCACATTAGACGCGTGCTTTAGTACGCCGGTGTTCCCGGCCATGAGGGCCGGTGCCGCAAACCTCATCACCTGCCAAAGCGGATAATTCCAAGGCATAACTGCCAGAACCACTCCCAGTGGCTGCCAAATGCTCCCTGCGCTCGATGCACCAACCTTGCTGGGGTCATCAATGCTCCAGGGTGCCAGCATTGACTCTGCATTGTCAGCATAGAAGCGCATGTTCTTTGCGCACTTCAAGACCTCTGCTCGGCTCTGAGCAATCGGCTTGCCCATTTCCCTTGTAAGCATCACGGAGGTGGTGTCAATCTCTGCCTCAATTAGATCGGCAGCCGCATGCATGGGCTTCGCGCGCTCGGCAAAGGAGTAAGCCCTGATTGTCTCGTGTGCCTTCTGGGCTAGTGCCAGCTTCGCCTCAACCTGCTCCTTCGTGTCCAGGGGAAACTCTGCCTCGACTACCTCGGTTGTTGGGTTGGTAACTTTCATCGACATTCGTTAGTTCTGCTTTCGGCTGGGAGGTGCTGATTGGATACATTCTAGGTCTAAATTGGCCTTTTTAGCCTAGAAAAGAGTATGTTGAAGCGAGGATTGTATTCATTTGTCAAAGGAGACGGTGTGAGACTCGAGAACAAGGTAGCAGTTGTCACAGGTGGGTCAAGAGGAATCGGCAGGGCCTCGGTGGAGGTGTTTGCAGAAGAGGGAGCTAAAGTCTTCTGTCTGGATCTCTCTCTCGATGAACCATTCGAAAATTCGAGCATTGAGTTTGTACCGCACGATGTAACAGACCTCGAGGCTTGGGAAACCGTAGTGGGAAGCATCATTGAAGCAGAGGGACGCATCGACATTTTGTTCAACAACGCAGGCAGCGTTGGTTCTTACGAGGGTATTGACTCAATAGAGATTGAAGATTGGCACAGGATCGTGAACCTGAACCTCAACGGAGTCTTCTTCGGAACCAGGGCCGTGCTTCCACATATGAAAAAGCGGGGCGGTGGCGTCATGCTACACACTTCGTCGATGTGGGGCTACGTGGGTGCAGCTGGTGTAGCGGCGTACACTGCGAGCAAAGGGGCTGTGCGCTCCTTTAGCAAGAACGTGGCATTGACCTACGCGGCTGATGGAATCCGGTCCAACTCACTTCACCCCGGCATCATTGCGACCCCGATGGTTTTGGCTCAGGATAAACAGCTCACTCAAGCAATTGTGGACAAGACTCCATTGGCACGGCTGGGTGACCCGCGTGAGGTCGCTAAGGCGGCTCTTTTCCTCGTTTCTGACGAATCGAGCTACATCACAGGAACCGAATTGGTGGTTGATGGCGGACACACTGCTCAGTAGCGGGAGCCGCAGGCAATAAGATTTGCTACAAACTCGAAGGAAGCCAGCTTTGTCAGGTCAGTCAATCGCGCAGCGTCTGCACGACGAGATTCTCAGCGGGGAGCTTGCCCCCGGAACAAGACTTCGTCAGGAGGAAATTGCGGAGCGGTTCGGGTCCTCTCGCTTGCCAGTGAGGGATGCCCTGCGTCGGCTTGAGGCCGATGGTCTTGTCACCATCGTTTCCAACAGCGGTGCGTGGGTAAGCAAGTTGAATTACCAGGAGTGCAATGACGCCTACGAGATTAGAGAACGGCTAGAGCCCCTCTTATTGGCACAGAGCCTTCCCAATCTGAGCTCTGATCAGCTTGATCAGCTCGATCAGCTCTGCTCCCAGATGGAGTCTTCCGATGACGTTGAGGTCTTTCTACGGCTTGACCGCGAGTTCCACCTCCTGTCGTACCAAGGTGTCGAAGGCGGCATGGTTCAAGAAATTGTGCTCAAACTGTGGAACACGACTCAGCACTATAGACGTGCGTTTATCCAGCTCAACGGGCTGAGCCGCGGGGGGACTACCCACCTTCAGCACCGTATGTTTGTTGACGCACTTCGAAGAGAGGCTTTGGACGAGGCGCAATCTGTACTGGTTTCACACATTCGCGCCACACGAATATCCCTCGAGGAGCATCCGGCAATTTTTGAGTAGTTGTATCCAAAATCTGCCACTATGGGCGCTTTTCTTCCCAAAAAAGACTTGCTCTACTAGCATCGTATACATTCACACTTAGGGAGCAACAATGGCGTCTACTCCAATTTTCATTTCTGACACTGGTTCGCCGAGCCAAATCCTTGGCGTGCACGGCGGTCGCGGCGTCTTGCGGTGGAAGCGATTCGTAACCGGACTCATGATGAGTGCCGACTGGGACTCCTTTGAACACAATCGCTTGGAGCCTGGCGCTGCTGTGGGTGAGCATGTGCACTCGCGCACCGAGGAAATTTACTTCATTATTCGTGGTCGCGGCCTGATGCACTATGGCGATGACAGGTTTGAAGTTGGACCCGGCGACCTAATCATGACCCCACTGCATGGAAGACATGGAATCGAGACAATCGGGGATGAGACGCTTGAGTTTTTTGTCGTAGAAGCCTTGCCACCTGAGATTGTCGACGCCTTGCCCGCCTACTCGCCGTCGGCCGAATAAGGAGCAAACAATGGAATTCAACCCAAAGGTCAACCTTTACGAGACTGACGAGACCCACATCACTGAGATTATGGCTGGTCCATGGAAGAGCATCCGAGTCATTGACCATGAGCCAGGAGACGTTGTCCAATTCACGACTGAAGGCGAAGAACACGGTGTCTTCTGCATTGATGGAAGTTTCACCGCAGTAATCCCAGACGGATCGAAGTACGAGTTCAGAGCTGATATGGCAATGACTCTTGCGGCTGGCGGCTCTGCCAGCGTCACAGCTGGGCCCTACGGCTTCAAAGCCTGCGTCGTAACGATGAGACTTTAGTCAGAAGGAAACCGAGGGGTCCAGAGCCTGACGCTGGCTTCCATCTCATACTTCTTACCGCGAGGGTGGGAGAGCAGTTCAAACTGCATTCCCCATGGAGATAAGAAGTAGACCCAACGCTGCCCAGTGGCTGGGCCCTTTGAGCTAACCGGCTCGCCAAGCACCTCAATGCCTTTCTCCTTTAGGTATTCGACAGCCGCATCAAGATCATCGACATAGAAGGCGAGGTGGTGACCCCCAATGTCGCTGTTCTTAGGCTGTGGGTTCTGACCGTCAGGAGTCTCGTAGTGAAAGATTTCGAAATTTGCCCCATGCCCTAGGCGAAAATGGCGATTCTCAACAATCACCGTGTCAGGGTGAACATTGAGCTGACGCTGCATCCAGTCGTCATCTGCTTTGAACGGACCGAGCTTATAGATCAGCTCCGCGCCTAGTACCTCAGTGAAGAAATCCGTGGCCTGCTCAATGTCTGGCACCGTGAATCCAATGTGGTCGGTTCCTCGAAGTCCTGGTATTGGCATGTCTCTGCGCCTTCTTTCTTTATTGGATACAAATCTAGGTATAAAACAGAATATTTGCCACTAATAAGGCTTTTTATGGCAAGATTGTATCCAATCACTTATCTTTATTTGGAGCCAAAGATGACTCAGCTTGTCGACCTGCAGCCGCTTGAACCCTGGCAGGAGGTGCGCTCTACCCCTCAAGATTGGGCGGAGGCCGATCCCAAACTTCTCGAAACTTTCCTCGGACAGCTGCACCTAATCAGGGCCTTTGAAGAGGAAATCCTTGAGCTAAGTGGTCAAGGCCTGGTCCACGGTCCAGCCCACTCGTCGGTTGGCCAGGAGGGTGGTGCCGT
>JAYORB010000071.1:0-4491 GCA_038123155.1 Aquiluna sp.
AAGAACGAAGAGCCCGCGCCACCGGTCTTTGGTGGCTGAGGTGGTGGGGTCGGCCTAGTCTGCTTTGGAGCCTGCCTTTGCGTCTGCTGACCATTCTGATTCTTTACCTGTACGCCACCCTGCTCACTCGGTGCCGAATAGGTCAGCTGCTGCGGCTGGTCCTGCGCGATGTCAGGCACTGACTTCTTAATTTCAACGTTGAACAGGAACTGGACGGCCTCCTCACGAATGCCCGCCATCATGTCCTGGAACATGACGTATCCCTCACGCTGGTACTCAACCAGTGGGTCTCGCTGGGCCATTGCCCGAAGGCCAATACCTTCCTTTAGGTAATCCATCTCGTAAAGGTGGTCACGCCACTTCCGGTCAATTACTGACAGCATTACCCGGCGCTCCAACTCACGCATGAGCTGCTCGCCGATTTCATCAGTTCTTCTTTGGTAGGCGATCTTCGCATCACTGAGGATTTCCTCGGCAAGCCAGTCCACCTTAACCTTGGCCCTCGAACCTGCCTCCTCCAGGACCTCTGAAACCTCTAAGCCAATTGGGTAGATGGACTTAAGCTGGGTCCAAAGACCCTCAAGGTCCCAATCTGCGCTGTTTTCCTCGGTGAGGTAACCACGAACGTTTGAGGTGATGACATCCTCCAAGAATGCTTCAAAAGTCGCAGAGATATCCTCACCCTCGAGAATCTGGCGGCGGTCTGCATAAATCGCCTCACGCTGGCGATTCATGACATCGTCGTATTTCAGGATGTTCTTGCGAATTTCAGCGTTTCGACCTTCAACCTGAGACTGGGCCGAGGCAATGGCCCTAGAGACAACCTTTGACTCAATGGCCTGGTCGTCTGGAACAGAGGATCTGTTCATCAGGCTTGCTGCGGCTTGAGAATTGAACAGTCTCATCAAATCGTCGGTCAGGGAAAGGTAGAACCTTGACTCACCGGGGTCTCCCTGACGACCGGAGCGACCGCGAAGCTGGTTGTCTATGCGCCTGGACTCGTGCCGTTCGGTTCCCAGAACATAGAGTCCGCCTACCTCCAGGACCTTTTCCGCCTCTTTGGCCACCTCTTCGCGGATTGCCTCAAAAACACCGTCCCACTTGGCCTCGTACTCGGCTTGGTTTTCTTCTGGATCAAGCTTGAGGCGCTGCATCTCTTGCACCGCGAGAAACTCTGCGTTTCCACCCAGCATGATGTCGGTGCCTCGTCCGGCCATGTTGGTTGCCACCGTGACCGCGCCGTACCTACCAGCCTGTGCAACAATCACGGCCTCTCGAGCGTTGTTCTTTGCATTCAGTACCTCGTGTCGAATTCCCGCCTTAGCAAGGAGCTTCGATAGGTACTCGCTCTTTTCAACCGAAGTGGTACCGACCAATACCGGTTGACCCTTGCGATGGCGCTCGGCGATGTCGGCGACCACCATCATGAACTTGGCCTCTTCGTTCTTATAAATCAGGTCGGACTGATCCTTACGAATCATTGGCCTGTTGGTCGGAATCGGGACAACACCAAGCTTGTAGGTGGACATAAATTCCGCGGCCTCGGTCTCCGCAGTTCCAGTCATGCCCGATAGCTTTGAATACAGCCTGAAGTAGTTCTGCAGCGTTACCGAAGCAAGAGTCTGGTTCTCTGCCTTGATCTGCACACCCTCTTTGGCCTCAATTGCTTGGTGCATACCCTCGTTGTAGCGGCGACCAGGCAGGATGCGGCCGGTGTGCTCATCAACAATCTGAACCTCACCATTGACGACGACATAATCCCGGTCTTTGCGGAAGAGCTCCTTCGCGCGAATTGAGTTGTTCAAGAATGAAATAAGCGGAGTATTCGCTGTCTCGTAGAGGTTTTCGATGCCTAGGTAATCCTCAACCTTGTCGATTCCGGATTCCAGCACACCAATAGTGCGCTTCTTCTCATCAACCTCGTAGTCCTCTTCAATCTTCAATGTCTGGACGAGCTTGGCAAAGACCCCAAACCAACGATTCACATCCTGAGCGGCAGGCCCAGAGATGATCAGTGGGGTCCTAGCCTCATCAATCAGAATCGAGTCAACCTCGTCGACGACCGCAAAGTAGTGGCCGCGCTGGACCAGGTCCTGCTTTGACAGGGACATGTTGTCGCGAAGGTAATCAAAACCAAACTCGTTGTTCGTGCCGTAGGTGATGTCGCAGTTGTACTGCTCTCGACGTTGCTGAGGCTCCATGCCACCGGTAATGCAACCAATACTCATACCCAGCGCACGATAAATCCTGCCCATGAGGTCTGACTGGTAGCCGGCGAGGAAGTCGTTCACGGTGACAACGTGCACTCCCCTGCCGGGAATGGCGTTTAGGTAGGCGGCCAGGGTGGCAACGAGAGTCTTACCCTCTCCAGTCTTCATTTCGGCGATATTGCCCATGTGGAGGGCCGCACCGCCCATGATCTGAACGTCGAAGTGCCTCAGGCCCAGCGTCCTTACGGATGCTTCGCGGACAGCGGCAAAGGCCTCTGGTAGGAGATCGTCAAGAGACTCACCCGCTCCATAGCGCTCGCGCAGAGCCCTCGTCTCATCCTTCAGCTCCTCATCGCTGAGCTGCTGGTAATCGGGCTCGAGAGCGTTTACCTCTCGTGCAATGCCCTCTAGTTTTCGGAGGACTCTGCCCTCGCCAACGCGCAAGAGGCTGTCTAGGACGTTTGCCAAATAAAGCTCCTAAGTAAGACCCGTGCAATTCTAACGGGGCATTTTCTAGCTGGTGAGGCTGATTACCCCGTAGCTGTAGCCCTTGCGCCTATAGACCACCGACTCTTTACCCGTCTCGGAATCATGAAACAGGTAGAAGTCGTGACCTACCAACTCCATGTGGTCCACGGCATCTTGCTGGGTCATTGGCACCCGCTCAAACTCCTTCGACCTAATGACTAACTGGTCCGGCTCCTCAGACACGATCGGGATCTCTCCCGTGAGCTTGTCGTGATCTATCGGCGTTACATCTAAAGCGGCAAAGTCAGAGGCAGTTAGCTCACTGGTTCCAATGTTTTTGTGGCGACCACCCCTGTGAACCTTGTGCTTGTCCGCGTAGCGACGAAGTCGCTCCATGAGTTTTCCAAAAGCCATGTCAAAGGCAGAAAATTTGTCATTAGATTTCGCCTCTGCGCGAACTACGTGGCCCGGTTCATATACCGTGAGCTCGACCTGATCCTCTTGGCCAGAGTGTTTTGAGTGGTCATGTCTTGTGACCTTGATGTTTAGCTCTTGAGGGCGGTGAGCGAACTGCTCCACCTTGCCGGACTTTTCGGAGACATAATCTCGAAACCGGTCCGATACTGTGAGGTTTTTGGCTGTGATTCTTAGTTCCATGATTACCTCCAATACAGGCAACGTTGCCCACCTACAAACTACGCCTTTTTCGATTGCAGTGTCTGGCTAGATTAATTTCTCCTAGCAATTGCACAGATTCCACTGGCTCTGTACCCGGCCTGCTCAAGTGCGCTTGCTAACGCCAGTACCGTTGCGCCCGTTGTGACGACATCATCAACAATCAAGGCATCTCCTGTGCCTGGTTGAATCTCAAAAGCCCCCAACAAGTTCTCCCGACGCTGAGCTGCAGCAAGTGATCTTTGATCCAGAGTTTGCTTCTTTCTTTTGACCGGCATGACCTCAACCTTTTGCAGGACCAAACTTTTCTTGCAGACGAGTTCGACGGGGTTGAAGCCCCGCCTTGCAAAATTTGCTCTTGATGATGGAGGAAAAACCAAGATCCCGGGAATCTCCCCTAGCTGTCCGGCAGCGGCGTCAAGGTAGTGCGCAAGTGTGCGCGCGAGAGCCAGCTTCATTTGGTCTTTGTAACCGGTGATCAGGGACTCAGCTGCACCCTCTAAATCAAGAGCGTAATTGAGCGAGTAGCCTGCCAACTCTTCACGGTGAGGAGTCTGACTAGGCAAGCATGCTGCACATACGAGGCTGGGTGGCTTCCCACAAACAACGCAGTTAGTCGGAAAAAGAAAATCCAAAAGTGCAGACACCTCTGGAGTCTTGCTTGCGGGCTAGCTGAATACTGCAGCACAGAGTCAAGCTGTTAGGAAGAGTACCTCTATCGACCTGTGGAAATGTCTAGCACCTGAGTGCTGACCCTGCGCCAGGCATTCGAACTAAAGGCCCACACCTCACCAGTTTCAGTGAGCAGGTAACTAGTGATCAACGTTGAGCCGCTCTCAAGTTTCTGCCCTATCGCCGGTGGCATGTTGAGCTGTTCCCTGGGTCCAGTTAGCGGGTATTCGCTCAAGGCTGTGAGACCCGATGCGGTTTTTTCGAGCACTCGTAGGCTGCTTAGCCCCTGCCACGCAACGGAAATTGCATCTCCCAGCACTGGGTTCAGCTGGAGCCCGGCTTGGAGCCGGAAGGGCTTCCCGGTTGAATCCCTGAGGACACCAACGACGTAGATCGAAGTTTCATCGCCCTCTAGAACCGTTAGTGCGAGGCGAGCTCCTTCTGGCGAAACCGCTGCCGCCACCAA
>JAYORB010000072.1:0-4361 GCA_038123155.1 Aquiluna sp.
GAGGTGCTAAGTGACAATGACACCGTTATCCCCGGCCTCTATGCTGCCGGTGAGTGCGCCTGCGTCTCAGTCCACGGAGCCAACCGACTCGGAACAAACTCCCTGCTAGACATCAATGTATTCGGCAAGCGTGCGGGAAAGTACTCCGTGGAATACGCAAAGAGTGCCAAACAGGTGCCGATGCCGGAGGACGCCGCGAAGGATGTTCTAGATTTGCTCGCCAAGGTTCGCAACTCCAAGGGCAAAGAAAAGGTAGCTCAGCTGCGCAAAGAGCTCCAGGAAACGATGGACAAGAACGCTCAGGTGTTCAGGACCGAGGAAACCCTAAACGAGGCCCTTGAAAAGATCGCTGAGTTGAGAAAGCGCTACGAAAAGATTTCGGTTCAAGATCAAGGCAAGCGCTTCAACACCGACCTTCTCGAAGCCGTGGAGCTGGGTTTCCTATTGGACCTTGCTGAGGTAACCGTAATCACCTGCCGCGAGCGCCGCGAGAGCAGAGGTGCACACCTGCGCGAGGACTTCACCGAGCGAAATGACAAGAAGTTCATGGTTCACTCCATGGCATACAAGCAGAACAAGATTGATAAGAAGACCGGCATCGACATCAAGGTGGCCTGGAAGCCGGTCGTCATCACCAACTACCAGCCCATGGAGCGAAAGTACTAATGGACAAGGCAATAGCTGAGGTAGCCAGCTTCACCGTAACCCTGATGATCCGCCGGTTCGATCCTGAGGTAGATCAGGAACCCAAGTGGGTTGACTACGACGTCGAAATGTTTGGCACCGACCGCGTGCTCGATGCCCTTCACAAGATCAAATGGGAAATCGATGGCTCGCTAACCTTCCGTCGCTCCTGTGCTCACGGAGTCTGTGGTTCGGACGCGATGCGTATCAACGGTAGAAATCGCCTGGCATGTAAGACCTTGATAAAGGACCTCGACATCTCAAGCCCGATCTACGTGGAGCCAATCAAGGGCCTACCCGTCGAGAAGGACCTAATTGTCAACATGGAGCCCTTCTATCAGGCCTACCGTGACATCAACCCGTTCCTGATGGCTAGCGATACCCCTGCAAAAGAGCGTCTGCAGTCCCCAGAAGATCGCGCCCGCTACGACGACACCACCAAGTGCATTCTTTGCGCAGCCTGCACCACAAGCTGCCCAGTGTTCTGGACAGACGGCCAGTACTTTGGCCCCGCTGCCATTGTCAACGCTCACAGGTTCATCTTCGACTCACGCGACGAGGGTGCTCAGGTGAGGATTGATATTCTCAACGACAAAGAAGGTGTCTGGCGCTGCCGCACAACCTTTAACTGCACTGAGGCTTGCCCCAGAGGAATTGAAGTGACCAAAGCCATCGCAGAGGTGAAGCAGGCAATTCTTCGGGGAAGACCCTAGGCAGTTTTTCTGTTGGGCAGTGCATGTCCATTTCTCGCAGAACCGTTGTCGCGTCAGGCCTTGCAGCAACCGGTGCAGTAACCCTTGCAGCATGTGCCGCAGAGCCAGAGCCAGCTGAAACCACCCCACCCTCGGCAACCGTAGATGAAGCTCCCGAAGAGCTATCAGGCGAGATACTCCTTGGTTCCACTGCTGAAGTAATGGTCGGATCTGGAACAAAATTCATGGTCGATGAGAGCCTCACTATTTTGGTGACCCAACCCAGAGAGGGAGTGTTCAGAGCATTTTCGGCGAAGTGCACCCACGCTGGCTGCATAGTAAATGGCATAAGGGATGAGCAGATCGCATGCGGTTGCCATGGTGCCAGGTTCAGTCCCGATACTGGCGAGCCAGTCTCGGGACCTGCTAAGAGTCCACTCGGGAAAATTCAGCTGGAAGTGCGAGGCAGTGACCTCTATGCGCTTATCTAGCTTCTAAGTTAGACCCGTGCTCACTCTCGCAACCGTTAATGTAAATGGGATTCGTGCCGCAGCTCGCAAGGGCATGGATGCTTGGCTCAAAGAAACAAACCCGGACATTCTCTGTTTGCAGGAGGTTCGGGCCCCATCCGAGGAGCTACGCAAGCTTGCCGAGGGGGACGGTCCGCTTTCAAGCGGCTGGGATATCTATGATCAGGAGGCCAGCGCCAAGGGCAGAGCTGGTGTCGCCGTTCTTACCAAGACGAAGGTTCTTGATCACCGCACAGACATTGGCCCTGAGGAGTTCGATTCCTTCGGGAGATGGCTGGAGACAGACATTGAGACCGGTGCTGGACCACTTACGGTTGTCAGCTGCTACGTCCACTCGGGTGAGGCTGATACACCCAAACAGGTTGAGAAGTACAAGTTCTTAGACGCAATGCGTGAGCGCATGGCCGAGCTGATGAGCTCGAAGAGGCTTGCGGTAGTGGTCGGTGACTTGAATGTCGGGCATACCGAACTGGACATCAAGAACTGGAAAGGTAACCTCAAATCTGCCGGCTTCTTACCGGAGGAGCGCGCCTACTTCGATGACTTTGCAAAGCAGGGCTGGGTGGACATGGGCCGTGCAGCCCATCCTGGTGTTCCAGGGCCCTACACGTGGTGGTCCTACAGGGGAAAAGCTTTTGACACAGACGCTGGCTGGAGGATTGATTATCAGCTGGCTACGCCGGAGCTTGCAAAGCTGGGGCAGAATTATCGAGTAGATCGGGCGCCTAGCTATGACGCCCGCTGGAGCGACCACTCCCCCGTGGTTGTTGACTACGACCTCTAGGAGAAGAAGTGGGAAAACCGAACCTACTCAGTGGCATGCAGCCCTCGGCCTCATCGCTTCATCTCGGCAACTACCTAGGGGCCCTCAGGCAGTGGGTCCAGATGCAGCAGACCCACAACGCCTATTACGTCATTGTTGACCTTCATGCCATAACAGTTCCCCAGGACCCAAAAGAGCTCTTGGAGAACACCAGGAGAACCGCCGCTCAATACATCGCCGCCGGTCTAGACCCTGAGCAGGCAACACTTTTTGTCCAGTCTCACGTTCCTGCCCATGCAGAACTGGCCTGGGTGCTGAACTGCATTACAGGTTTTGGTGAGGCATCGAGAATGACGCAGTTCAAAGACAAGAGCCAAAGAGGTGGGGTCGACGTAAGCTCTGTTGGCCTGTTCACCTACCCGATTCTCCAGGCGGCAGACATTCTGCTTTATCAACCAAAAAGCGTTCCCGTTGGTGAGGACCAGCGCCAACACCTCGAGCTCACCAGAGACCTTGCCATGAGATTCAACAGCCGCTTTGGGAAGACCTTTGAGGTGCCCGAGGCTCACATCTTGAAAGAGACCGCAAAGATTTACGACCTTCAAGAGCCAACTGCAAAGATGTCAAAGTCGACTCAGGACCCCAAGGGACTGATCAACCTGATGGATGAGCCCTCGGCAATCACCAAAAAGATAAAGAGCGCTGTAACAGACACCGACGGAGAGATTCGCTTTGATCGCGATAGCAAGCCTGGGGTTTCTAATCTTCTTGGCATCTTTGCCGCAGTCACAGGCCAAAGTGTCGCAAGTCTAGAGAACGAATATGCGGGAAGGGGCTACGGAGATCTCAAGTCGGCGGTAGCCGAGGCGGTCATTAGCCTGGTCGAGCCTATGCAACAGCGCACAAAAGACCTTCTTGAGGATTCAGCCGAGCTAGATAATCTGCTTGCACTCGGGGCAGAGAGGGCCAGCGAGCTAGCGGAG
The DNA here is from genome assembly GCA_038123155.1 of Aquiluna sp. Taxonomy (GTDB): domain Bacteria; phylum Actinomycetota; class Actinomycetes; order Actinomycetales; family Microbacteriaceae; genus Aquiluna. The sequence continues at coordinate 3,653 of JAYORB010000072.1, forward strand.
AAAACACTCGCTGATGTCCATGCCAAGCTTGGCTTCATACCAAAACGCTGAGGAATTTCTCAGTCCAAAAGAGTATTGTTCTAATCAAGCACAGTTCTTCGGGGTCAGTGAAATTCTGAACCGGCGGTTATAGTCCGCGACCCGACTGGGAACTCCGCAGCCAGCGGTTAGACCCCAGGCGGTTGAATCGGTGAAATTCCGATACCGACGGTAAAGTCCGGATGGGAGAAGAGCTCGGGATGCTTCGCGCTCCCGTATTCCCTGCCCTGTCCTGCGCTTAGAAAGAGGGCAGGATGTCAACCAGCCAAGTCGATGCGGCTATGAGTCGCGCGTTAGAGCTTGCCCTGCTCGGCCCCGCACACGGGGTGAATCCCCAGGTGGGCGCTGTGATCCTCGATCCGAACAACGAAATTGCGGCCGAGGGATATCACAAAGGATCTGGCACCGACCACGCCGAGGTTATGGCCATCAAGGACCTCAAGACAAAGACCGGTGGAGACTCTTTTCCCGGATACACGGCTGTCGTCACGCTGGAGCCCTGCAATCACACCGGCAGAACCGGACCCTGCTCCAAAGCTCTCGCAGACGCCGGCATCTCGCGAGTCGTCTACGCGGTCGCCGATCCGGGTCAGGAGTCTGGAGGAGGAGCTGAGTTTTTAGCAAGCCGCGGCGTCGAGGTAATCAAGGGCACCGGCGAGGCCGCTGCGGA
>JAYORB010000073.1:0-4260 GCA_038123155.1 Aquiluna sp.
GTTTGGATGTGCTGCCGAGATTTTTCTTATGAGCTCTGCCCGTGAACCAAGATTATCGGCGGCAGTCAAAAGCTTGTTTGCAAGCTCTGCTGGTGCATCTAAGGCGAAGCGAGTGGCACCCTCGAGACCGTTTGTTGCAAGCGATGTTAGCCAGGGTGAAAAGGAATCATCGGCTCGCGCCAAGAGCTCAAGGTCGCTCTGGATTGCGCCAACTTCCCTGAAGCCACACAGCGCCTCAAACTCGGTGACCGCAACTATGACCTCGGGCTTGTGGTTGGGATCTGTGTAGCCGGGGTAGGCCTCGGCAAAACGCTTTGCCGCATGCTCCCTGGTTGGGTGTGCCTGAATTGACAAAGGCGCCGCTGCCGCGAGGAACTTGACCAGAAACCCAAGGGGTTCCTCTCTATCTGCAAGGCTTCCACCCTGCTGGTCGATCACCTGAGCCGGGGAACCTGGGTGGGTTCCAAACCAGATTTCAGCCTGGGGTGTTCCATCTGGCTCGGTGCCAAGAAGTTGTGGGATGAGCTCTTTAGAACCCCAGGCGTAGGGCCGGGGTGTGTTGGTGAGCTTGAGCAGTGTCACCCGCCCAGACTACCTATCCTCTTCCGGCACAACTATCACCGAAATTGGGCCGGTGGGCGGAGCGGCCGCGTTTAGTTCACTGCGGCGTGCTCGCTTGGCCCACTGATCGGCGATGATGCCAGAGATAACGGCCAGAATGACGGGGAAGAAAAAGGCCGCGGAGAGCCCGACACCCTCAACTAGGGCACCCATCCCGGCCTTCGCACCAATTGCGACAGAAGAGTTGAACAGACTCAGCCTGCTAACTGCCCATGAGGTAGATACCCCGGGGATGTGTCCACCGGCTGAAAAGAACGCCGGAGAGGCTGGGGCCAGTCCCAGACCTGCCAGTCCCCACAAAACAGATGCCGTAACCAGTCCCAAAATCGTGTTGAAGCTGCTCACTGCCCCGGCGCTGAGCGCAGCGATCGCCAAGGCACCTGCCGCAAGGAATGCTCCTCTGGAAGCTAGGTAATGGGGGTGGTATTTCTGGGCAAGTCTGGTCATTGAGAGCCTGCCCACGATCATGCCAACCATGAAAACCCCAAAGGGAATAGAGCGAAGCGCCACATCAACACTCAAGACATCTCTGGCAAACACGGCTGCCCAGTCGATGACCGCGACCTCAGGGTAGATTGCGGCGAAAAGGCCAATCGCCAGAAACCAAAGCTGCGAAGGCATTTGATAAAACCTGCGCTTTACCACTCCTGCCTTCTCCTCAACGTGGCCATCCTCCTCGGGGCTAAGTAGCCAGCGCAGCGTGAACTCAAAGATGATGACGGTGACAATTGCAACCAGAATCAGAAACAGCTCGAGGTTCAAAAACGTTGTCGAGATAGCGCCTGTGATGGCAGCTCCCACCGCGCCCAACGACCACCCTGCATGCATTCGCCCGATGATGTTGATGCTTATCTGCTTCTGCAGCAGCACCGCATGCGAATTCACACTTACTCCCAATAGCGACATCGAGAAGTTGAAGAAGATGTTGATGAGCATCCACAGCGCAGGGTCGTTTGTCCAGCCGAGCAGGATCAGGAAGAACATGCCGGCGTAGTTTGCGATTCGAATTACCGGCCTGGAACCGAAGCGCATCATCAACCTGGAGGCAAACAGGAGCGGAGTAATCGAACCTATGACACTGAAGCCGATGATGGTTCCCCAGGTGGCAAATGAGACGCCAAGCCTGTCGATGTATTCGGGCACCCACGCAACGGATGCGAGGGCGCCGTGGCCCATCAATACAAATGTTGCGAGTAAGCCGATTTGGGCCTTGCGAAGCCTAGTTCCAGGCAACCTCTGCAATTAGCGTCCTTTTGAAATATCGAGCATCTGGGCACGATTATGTAGCTTCAAGCGCTCCCTGCCACTTAGCTGGCCGAGGCGTTTTTCCTCGCTATCAACATTGAGCCAACCCGGCCACTCCATAAAGTCAACGCCGCGGGAGGAGAGAGTCTCCTCGATTGCGCTTTCCTGCGGTTTTGCTGGCTGCCACCACGAATCTTTGTCGGCAATTAGGTGGCCAATGGTCTCAATAGCATCTGCCTTGGTGTGGCCAATGAGCCCAACTGGACCGCGCTTAATCCAACCGGTGCAGTAAACGCCTGGGATGTGGCTACCACTGGCATCGAGCACTCGCCCCTCGGCATTTGCAATGACACCCTCGGCATCATTGAACGGAATGCCATCAAGTTCGCTACCGAAGTAGCCCACCGCACGATAAACCGCCTGAACCGGGAACTCTCGAACTTCGCCGGTTCCCTTTACCCGTCCTGTGCCATCAAGCTCAGTTCGCTCAAACCTGATTGCCGAAACCTTCCCGTCAGTGCCCAGGATCTCCTGAGGCGATGAGAAGAAGTGGAGGTGCAGCCTGCGCACCTGAGGCTCCGCTGCATTCTCACGCAGGTCCTCCAGGGTCTTCACCATCACGCGAATCTGGTTGTTTGAGTCGATGGCCTCCTGAGAGCCCTCGTCATACTTGAAGTCCTCGTCATAGACGATTGCCTGCACGCCCTCAACGTGAAGAGCTTCCCTCAGCTCAAGCGGGGAGAACTTAACCTGCGCAGGGCCCCGGCGGCCAAACACGTGGACATCTGTGACCGGAGATGCCCTCAAGCCCTCATAGACGTGGTCTGGGATGTCAGTGGACAAGAGGTCTTCTGGCCGCTTCACCAAAATCCTCGCGACATCGAGAGCGACGTTGCCGTTTCCGATCACTGCGACCTCTTTGGCCTCGAGCGGCCACTCAAGAGGAAAGTCAGGGTGAGCGTCATACCAGTTGACAAAATCGGCAGCTCCAAAGCTGCCCTCAAGGTCTGCCCCTGGAATGTTTAGATCGGCATCCTTGATGGCACCGGTTGCAAAGATCACCGCGTTGTAGTGCTGCTTGAGATCATCGAGGGTGATGTCGACGCCGTACTTTACGTTGCCAAAAAAGCGGATGTCTCCTCGATCCAGGACCTCAAAAAGAGCCCTGATGATGCCTTTGATTCTCGGGTGGTCTGGTGCAACGCCGTATCGGACCAGACCATAGGGGGCTGGAAGCAGGTCAAAGAGATCAATGGAGACGTCAAAGTCGCGCTCGGCCTTCAAGATAAGGTCCGATGCATAGATACCGGCAGGACCAGCACCAATAACTGCAAGACGAAGCTTGGACATTTTCTCTTTCTGAAAACTAACCTTTGCGGTCAACCACAGCCCGGGCAAAAGCCTCAAGCGCGGACTTCACGCTACCACTCGGGAGTGGCTTGAGCGCATCGATGGCCATCTCTGCCCAGCTGTCAGTGACCTCTTCCGCCTCCGCGATAACCGGATGGATGCGAAGTCGCTCAAGAACAGACGCAATATTAGCTTCGCTCGCCGAGGCTATATCTGCTGCCAGCTGCTTGGATTCGGCATCCTCATAACCTGAGAGAAGCAGGGCGGGAAGTGTTGGCACCCCGGCAAGAATGTCGGTCCCGGCCACCTTGCCGGAGTCTTTCTTAGATGCCCTGATGTCGATCAGGTCATCAGCCAACTGGAACGCAATACCCACTCGCTCGCCATAGAGCTGCAATGACTCCTGGAAAGCTTCGTCAGCTCCTGATAACAGCGCTCCCATGCGAGCGGAGAGCGCAATCAGGGAACCGGTCTTGTCACGAACCACGTCAAGGTAGTGCTGGAGCGGATCTGCCTCCCCCGGTCCAATGGTCTCGTGCAGCTGACCCAGAACCAGCTGCTCAAAGACTTGAGCCTGCAGCTGCAACGCATCGGTCCCAAGGTGGCTAACGATGTTTGCTGCTCTGGCGAAAAGTAGATCTCCGGTAAGAATGGCAATGCTGTTCCCCCAGACCACGTGAGCCGCATCTACCCCGCGACGAGTAGATGCCTCGTCCATGACGTCATCGTGATAAAGCGTCGCCAGGTGAGTGACCTCCATGACCACGGCCGCATCCATGACCTCTGAGTTTGTGCCGGAACCTAGGTGTGATGTGAGGAGCACCAAAAGAGGCCTAAGTCGCTTGCCCCCAGCCTGTGCGAGGTGGTTAGACATCGTGTCCACGACACTGTCAGTTTGAGCTGTAGCCTCCTGAATCCTGTTCTCAACGACCCTCAGGTCGCTCTCGATTTGCTTGAGGAGTTTTGCGTCGCCAAGCTTTTGGAACTGCGGAGGTAGGAGAGCCATCAGTTTCTAAACCCCGTGTGTATGGCAACAATTCCAAA
>JAYORB010000074.1:0-4050 GCA_038123155.1 Aquiluna sp.
TAGTAATGTTGTGATGCTCTACGGGCCTATAGCTCAGGTGGTTAGAGCGCTTCACTGATAATGAAGAGGTCGGAGGTTCAAGTCCTCCTAGGCCCACGGTGAGCACTTTCCACTTGGGGAGGCTCGCTTTGGGGACTTAGCTCAGTTGGTAGAGCACCTGCTTTGCAAGCAGGGGGTCAGGGGTTCGACCCCCCTAGTCTCCACAAAGCAAAACCCCTCCTTCGGGAGGGGTTTTCTTTTACCCGCTGAAGCTCAGATAGGCCATTACTGTCACGACAAGAACGCCAGAGATCAATAGGAACTGATGGGCCCTGTCTTTCCAAAGCAAGCTAGCCCTTGCATGAAGGAAAAAGTAGGGCTTGGAGGTCGCTTTTGTTGCCCCACCCCAGATCATGTAGAGGCCTATTGCTATACCCACAGCGAAATACCAAGTCACAAAACCAGACTAATAGTCGCTCAGGGGTTCGCTGGTAGGTTGGCTTGATGAGGCTTCACAGCTTGGATGCGGCCCGGGGAAGCCTGATGATCCTTGGGGTTCTGTATCACGCTCTCGTCTTTGTCTACTTGTATCAAGAACCCGCGAGCCTTTCAGAGTTTTTGGCCGTGGTCTTCCTGCACCAGCTAATTCATACCTTCCGCATGCCGGCATTTTTTCTCGTTGCGGGCTTCTTTGCGGTTTTACTCATCGATAAGCGGGGCGGGGCAAGCTTCATTCGAAACCGATTGCTTCGCATTGGACTGCCGTTTCTGGTCTTTTGGCAGCCCATGGTTGTCCTGAACGCATACAGTTCGCAGATGGGGTGGTATGGAAAGGCTGGCTTCCCGCCATCATCGGACTTGTTGCCGTCAGATGACACCCAGCACCTTTGGTTCTTGTACTTCTTGCTTATCTTCTCGACTGTCTTTTGGGCGGCGACGCCATTGATTCGCAGAATTCTTGCCCAGCAACCAAGGGTTCCTTTGACGACAACCCTGTTGACGCTCGCAATACTGACCCCATTGATACCCAGAGCTTTAGAAGGAGAGCTTGCAACTTCCACGCGAATTGCTTTTGAGCCTGGCGTGCTCGGGTTCTATTTGTTGACCTTCTCGGTGGGCGCTGCGGTTTACATCGGGAGAGAAGCCCTACTCCCCGCTCTGGCTAAGAATTCAATTGCTTACTGCGCAGCTGGATTTGTCTTTTTCGTACTTTTCTTCATCAGTCAGGATTGGAAAATCCCGCAGAGCCAGTGGTTCTACAGCCTCACTGTTTGGCTGTTGGCCGCCGGGGTCATCGGCCTATTTCTTCGCTTCGCAACCAAGGAAAGACCTATCGTCAGATTTCTGTCCGACGGCAGCTATTGGCTGTACCTGATCCACCTGCCACTTGTGTTTGCGTTTTTGGTGCTTGGCTCCGAGGCCGAACTTCCAGCCTTGGCAAATGTCCTAATGACATCGCTGGTGACAATGCTTGTTTCCTATGCGAGCTACATACTCCTCGTCAGGAGTACTTTCTTGGGGGTCTTGCTGAACGGTCGGCGATATCCGTTTAGGTCAAAGGGCGGGCAGTCAGCTCCTCAATAGAGAGTCGCTCAGCCTGCCATGAGTTGATTGGGTGATCAGACGGATATCCCAGACTCATGCCACAAACTAGAGCGTATTGTTCCGGCACATCAAACTCTGCCTTGATGATGTCGGGGTAGTTGCCTAGGTACCCTTGGGCACAAGTCCCAAGCCCCTTTGCCCTTGCCGAGAGCATTGCTGCTTCCATGAAAAGCCCCAGATCTAGTGTCCCAAAGTGGTCCAGGCCTTTGTGGGTGAAGAAGAACAGAGCCACCGGTGCCCCGAAGAACTCATAGTTTCTCTCCATGAATCGAAACCTTGACTCTTTGTCGGCTCTGTCTATTCCAAGGGTCTCATAAATACCCTTGCCCACCCGCTGGCTTCTCTCAATGAGGCCTGGCGGGTAGGGGGCCTCGTGGGTGAAGTCGGGGTTCATGCCCATGCCAGGCTCGTCTCTTTTTTCCCGAAGCCTCGAGACAAGCGCATTGCTGATGCGGTCTCTTTGCTCACCCTGGGCGACACCGATCATGAATGGCCGGGTGTTAGACCAGCTGGGAGCGGTCATGCCATCTCTCAGGACCTCATTGAGAACCGACTGATCGACAGGGTCTGACAGGAAGTCCCTCGTTGAACGCCTAGAGCTGGCGAGGGCTGAAAAATCTTGACTGTTTTGCACCCCCGAATGCTAACTGAGAACCCATGAGCTTCGAGGGTTAAGAGCCAGGGTGAGCGAAACAATCTGGAAATCATCGAAAAGTAGACTTTGGCTATGGTCGAAACCTCGTTTGTCTCCGTGGCGCTCATCCTCGCGCTTGCGGTGGCTGCTGGTGCGGTTGCGAAGCTGTTGAGGCAGCCAGTTGTGGTTTCGTTCATCATTGTCGGCATTCTCGCCGGACCCACGGCTTTCAACCTAGTTGAGGGTGCCGAGGAGATAAGACTCTTTGCAAAGTTTGGCATCGCCATTCTGCTGTTTTTGGTTGGGCTAAAGCTCGACTTCCACATGATCCGAAGCACCGGGAAGGTCGCTTTGATTGCGGGACTGTCTCAGGTGGCATTCACTGCGGCAGTTGGCTTTGGCATCGCAATGCTTTTTGGCTTTGAGACAACAACTGCCTTCTATATCGCTGTCGCCCTAACCTTCTCCTCGACAATCATCATCATTAAGCTCATCGGCGATAAAAGGGAGCTTGATACCCTCTACGGCCGAATTGCGGTTGGAATTCTGATCGTCCAAGACATTTTGGTTGTTGTGGCGATGGTGGTGATTGTGACCATCGGCACCCCCGGTCAAGGTTCGCCAGTCAATGACCTGATAGTCACGCTTGCTTCTAGTGCGGTGTTCCTGGGCGTAATCGCCTTTGCTTCGAGGTTTGTGCTCGAGAAGGTTTTGGATTGGATCGCTAAGAGCCCAGAGCTAGCGCTTTTGTTTGGGGTTGCCTGGGCAATTGTCCTAGCCGCAATTAGCACCCTCATTGGACTAAGTATGGAGATAGGTGCTTTTGTCGCTGGTGTCTCGCTTGCATCAACTGCCTATCGTGAAAGCCTCGGCGCTCGCATGGTTTCGCTCAGGGATGTCATGCTGCTGTTCTTCTTCATTGAGCTCGGCGCATCTCTGACATTTGCTGACGCTCTTGGGCAGCTGGTTCCTGCGATTGTGCTTTCGATATTTGTGCTCGTGGGTAAGCCGCTAATTGTCTTTGCAATCATGGGCTGGATGGGTTACCGCTCAATCACCTCCTTCCGAACGGGTGTTGCCCTCGCTCAAATCTCTGAGTTTTCACTCATTTTGATCGCGCTTGGCTTTTCTTTGGGCCAGGTCGACTCTGCGGTCTTGAGCCTGGTTACTTTGGTTGCGGTATTCACGATCACCGTTTCCAGCTACTTCATCCTCTACACCGACAGGCTGTTTCCGAAGTTCCAAAAGTTCATGCAGCTGTTTGAGCGCAACAAGACCGAGGCGGTGGATGAGGAGAGCCAAAGCCTAAACTTCGATGCCATAGTCATTGGGACTGGCCGTTTTGGATCTGAGGTGGTCTCCGGGCTTATCTCTTCGGGCTCATCGGTTTTGGCCGTGGACTTGGATCCAGATGCTTTAGCTCGCGCAAGGGACCTTGGGGCTGAGACCCTCTTTGGGGACGTTGGGGACCCGGATTTTGCCAAGATGCTTCCGATTCACCAGACCGAGACGCTGATCTGCACAGCCCCCGACAGGTCGACGAATGCTCTTTTGCTTGGCAGCCTGAAGTCTCTCGGCTATGAGGGAAAGGTCTACCTGACCGCCCTTGATAACCAGACTGCTGAGATGTTTGCTAAAGAGGACAGCGTGACAACAATTAGGCCTCTGAAGATGGCTGCCAACCGAATCGTTATGGCTTTGAGGGAAGACTAGGTGGAGGACCTCGCAACCTTTCTGGCCTACTTTTTCATTGGCCTTGGTTTTGTCTCGCTTCTAAACATTGCGTTGGCGATTCTTGCTCGGATGGGAAAGATTCGAATCTGGGTCGGGCA
>JAYORB010000075.1:0-3985 GCA_038123155.1 Aquiluna sp.
ATCTCGAGAGAGCGCATCGAGAGCTTCTCGGCTCTTGACCTGGAATCAGCGATGATATTTAGGGCCATCGACTCAGACTCTGCAGCTAGGCGATCTGCCTCGGTTCGAGCGTTCTCAAGAGTCTGCTCTGCATTTTCAATTAGCGAGCTTGCCTCTGCGGTTGCCGCCTTCAGCTCACGCTCTGCCTCCTCGCGCATCTCCTCGGCCTCTTTTTGAACCCTGCGGAAGATCTCCAGCGCCTGCTTCTCTCCCTGGTCAATCTTTTCTCTGATCTCAGATTCAATCTCAGCGTTGCGCTTTAGGAGGCGAGCGTTCTCGGTCTGAATCTTCTCAACCTCAACCTGGAGCTCGGCCTTGACCTTTGCCGCGTAGTTGTCGGCATCAGACCGGACGACCGCTGCCTCTTTATCAAGCTGAGCGCGCTCGGCTTGAACCCGCTGCAACTCGTCCTCGGCTTCTTCCTTGATTTGGTTGGCGTCAGCTTTAGCCTGAGAAAGAAGGGCCTTGGCCTCTCGCTGCGCCTTTGATTGAAGCTTTGCAACCTCATCCTCGGCCTCAAAGCGAATTCGCTCCGTCTCGGCTTTGGCCGTTTCGCGAGTCTTGAGAGCGTCCTTTCCAGCGTCGTTGATTAACTTGGCAGCTTCGCTCTCAGCAAGACGCAGAGTCTCCTCAAACTTCGCGCCCAGCTGCGCATAGCCAGGAGATTTCGCCGCCTTGAGCTGTTCCTGAACCTCAACCAAACGCTCGCGCAAAGTCTGCTGCTCACGAACAGCGAGCGAGTTGTAGCTTTCGAGATCGGTGAGGTTTTTTTGGAGCCAGGCAATGTACTGGTCGACCTCGCTGCGGTTGTAACCGCCAACGGCCGTGCCGAATACCTTCTTTGTTGGCTCGCTCATGGGAGAAAAGGCTAGCCCAAACTACTTCTTTTTACTAGCTCTTGGCTTTACCTTGGCCTTTTCATTCGCCTTGCTCGCGCGCTCCTGCCTCTTGCGCTCGAGGCGAGCCTTTCGACTCTCAGAAAGTGCAGTCGATGAGAAATACTTCGAAGCCTCGGGGTTGAAAGAGCTCTCCACCTCCGATGAGAGCTTGCCGCGCCAGTTCTTTACCTGGCTTTCGAACTCCTTCTCGTCTGGGGAGTCGAAATTGACTTCGGGCAAAGCCGCGCCAGTTCGGTTATCCGAACGTGAGCTACCGAACAATCGCTTAATGCCCGCTTCTCCTAGGGTCGAGTTGGACTAACCATCCCCCGGCTCTGATTCTAATAGGGCAAGGATGTCGGGGTCTGGCTCATAGCGAAAAACACCTGTCCACCCGGCATCTATTCCCTCTCCCCCAACAATCAGATCCTCTTCAACAAAAACTACAAAGCTTCCATAGTCGGGGTGAGAGAGCGAGTAGCCCTGATCCGTCTGTTCGATCACAGTTGCCTGTTCAGAAAGCATCACCCATGCCGAGTAAACGGTGAAGAGCTCTTTCTGCTCAACTCCCACAACATCATCGAAATCAAAGTTGTACAAAGCAGCAACGAACTCTTCGCCCGGCTCATAGGTAAGGATGTAGCGATCCCCACCAGAGGTGACCTCCTCGGTCATCCCGTTTTCGAGAAAAAGCTCGTAGCTGTCTTTGACCACATCCGCGAAGGTAACGACCTCACTGGTGGCCTCAGGCGCAGCAGAGGCGATGAAGTTCTTTACCGCGGGGAGCTCCTGCGCCTCCGGGAGACTTTCGGCCGAAGCGCAGCCGACAAGAAGCGGCAAGAGGGATGCGAGGGCGATGAGCTTTTTCATTTCCAAAAAAGCCTAGTTCAAGCTATTGCATAGCCCCTTGCAAGGCGAGGGTTGAACCTAAGATTGCCGAAGAAAGGGTTCCATGCAAATAGACGTTTCGGCTGCTCGTGCTCGCTGGTCGTTGGGACTGATGTTTCTGGTTATGGGCGTTAGCTCAATGGCATGGATTCCAAGGATTCCTGAAATCAAAAGCGAGCTTGGGCTAAACGACGCCCAGTTCGGATTGATGCTCGCCGCAAGCAGCGTTGGCGCAGTTTTAGGCGCTCAGTACTCGGGCAGGTTGGTCCACAGATTTGGGTCTAAAAACACCCTTCGCGTCTCTCAGGTAGTTATGCCCCTAGGCGTGATAACCATGGGTGTAACCATGACGGTCCCCGGGGTTATGGCAGGGCTTTTCGTGATGGGGCTCGGTTATGCGGCGATGGACATTGCCGCCAACTCCCAGACAGTCATCGCCGAGAAGGTGCTCAAGAAAAAGTTCCTGGCGTCTATGCATGGTGCTTGGTCCATCGGAACTTTCTTCACGGCACTCTTTGGCGGAGCTGTCGTGGGCGTGCTGACTCCGAGTGAGAATCTCATCGTGCTGGGCATGGCCGCACTCGTAATCTTTGTTCCGCTAACTGAGCAGATGCTGCCGGGTGAGTTTGATGAGCACAAAGGAGCTGAGGGCACTAGCTCGAAGATGCCCTGGTTTGGTGGGAAATACGTCATGCTTTGGGCTTTCGCAATTGGCTCTCTGGGGAGCTTCGTTGCTGAGGGTGCCTCGATGGACTGGGGTGGCATTCTTTTGCACGAGCACATGGACGTGCCCTTCGGACCAACGGCGACGGTTTTTATCTCCTTCTCACTCGCGATGATCTTCTCGAGATTTTTTGGAGATTGGTTCATGGTGAAATACACCCCTTATTTCACGGTGCGGGTAGTTGGCTCGCTGGGTGCAGTTTTTTGGGCGGCAGGCATATGGGGTGGAGTCCTGATGCACGAAACAGAACCCCTGTTTGCCATGATCCTGGTCAACGCCGGCTTTTTCATGGCAGGCCTAGCAATCGGGCCGATGTTCCCCGCATTCATCGATGCCAGCACCAGAATCGAAGGCGTCCCGCCCTCTCTAGGAATCGCTCGCATCGGAGTGATTTCTATTGCCGGCTATTTCATCGGGCCAACTATCACCGGATTCATTTCCGAGCTGACTAGTCTGCCGGTGGCACTTATGTATCCGGCCGCAGCTCTGCTGCTCTCCGCCTACCTAGGTAAAGAGCTACGCTAACGAACCGCGTCGATGATCCGGTTGAGAGTCTCAGATGGACGCATTACCTTTTTAACCAGCTCAGGGTTCGCTCGGTAGTAACCGCCGATTTCAACCCTGACTCCTTGAACAGAATTAAGCTCTGAAACAATCTGCTCTTCGTTGCCGATCAACTCCTGAGCAATGGGTGTAAACCTTGCAGCTAGGTCAGTGTCCTCGGTTTGGTTTGCGAGTTCCTGCGCCCAGTAAAGGCCTAGGTAAAAGTGGCTACCACGATTATCGATAGTTCCAATCTTTCGACCCGGCGAGCGATCCTGCTCCAGGAAGGTTCCGGTTGCCCGGTCTAAAGCATCCGCCAATACCTTTGCGGAGGCATTGCCGGTGGTGGCGGAAAGGTGCTCGAAAGATGCGGCGAGAGCAAAGAATTCACCCAAAGAATCCCAACGCAGGTAGTTCTCTTCGAGAAGCTGCTGGACGTGCTTGGGAGCTGAGCCTCCAGCTCCGGTCTCAAACAAGCCACCGCCATTTAGCAGCGGCACGATCGAGAGCATCTTGGCGCTGGTGCCGACCTCCAAAATTGGGAACAGGTCGGTCAAATAATCACGCAATACGTTTCCGGTTACGGAGATGGTGTCCTCACCTCGGCGAAGGCGCTCAAGCGAGTACTTGGTTGCAGCGGCGGGAGCCATGATCTCAATGACCAGGCCACTGGTGTCATGGTCCTTGAGGTACTCATGCACCTTGGAAATCACCTTGGAATCGTGCGCCCTGGTCTCGTCTAGCCAGAAAACTGCAGGTGCTCCTGTGGCACGGGCTCGGGTGACAGCCAGTTTGACCCAGTCACGGATTGCAACGTCTTTGGTCTGAGTTGCGCGCCAGATGTCGCCGGCACTCACATCGTGGGAAATCAAAACCTCGCCTGCCTGGTTCAGCACCTGAACCTGGCCGTCGG
>JAYORB010000076.1:0-3976 GCA_038123155.1 Aquiluna sp.
AACAACAATGTGACCGAGTCGGTCAGGGGGCTGTAGCTTGCCAAAACTAGACTTTGTCCCAGTAGAAAGAGCAACGTGAACGAAAACGAAAGACTGATTGCCGGGCGCTACCGGATCGGTCAACTGGTTGGTCGCGGGGGGATGGCCGAGGTTTACGAGGGCTATGACACCCGCCTTGGAAGAACTGTCGCTATCAAGCTTCTAAAGTCAGACCTGGCCAACGATGCAAACTTTGAGGCGAAGTTCCGGCAAGAGGCCCAGGCCTCTGCCCGCATGGCCCACCCTTCAATTGTTCGAATCTATGACGCTGGCGAGGAAGAAACCACAGACGCCAACGGGAACCTGGTCAAGACTCCATTCATAATCATGGAGCTCGTTAAGGGCCGCCTCCTGAGAGACATAATCCACGAGGGCAAGGTGGATGTTTCGAGAGCCGTCAAGTTTGTCTCTGGAATTCTCAGTGCTCTCGAAGTCTCTCACCGCTCAGGTGTAGTCCACCGCGACATCAAGCCTGCAAACGTAATGGTCGGAGAAAACGACTCTGTCAAGGTTATGGACTTTGGTATCGCCAGAGCGGTTTCAGACAACTCGGCCACACAGGCAGCGACCGCGGGCATTGTCGGCACGGCTCAGTACTTCTCGCCCGAGCAGGCCAGAGGAGATGCAGTTGATGCAAGAACCGACCTGTATTCAACCGGAGTAATTCTCTATGAGCTTCTTGCTGGAAGACCTCCATTCAAGGGTGAGAGTGCGGTCTCGGTTGCCTATCAGCACGTGAGTGAGGAGGCCCCGCTTCCCTCGAGCCACAACTCCCAAGTTTCTGAGGAGCTTGACGCTGTCGTCGCCCGGGCCATGGCCAAGGATCGCGACGAGCGCTACCAAAATGCCGAGGAGTTCCGCGAGCACCTTCAGGCAGCACTAACGGGTTCGCCTCTAACTCAAAAAATCGAAAAGCCGGTTCAAGAGATAAGTCCGGTTGATGTGGATGCCACCGAGCTCATAACCGAGCCCGAGTCGCTGCCAACCTCGCTACTCGAGGGCTTCGAAACGGCTCCCAGCCGCCAGATAACAACCACCAGCAACAAGATTGGTGCTGGTGTGCTGTGGGGGTTGGGAACTGGTGTCGTGGTCATTTTGGTCGGACTGTTGTTCTGGGTGATGAACCTTGGCTCAACACCATCGCCAACTGCACCCTCAAGCGGTATTGAGGTGGCCAACGTGGTCGGCTCGCTTTATGACGATGCGGTTGGCACCCTAGAAAACCAGGACCTAGTGGTGCTTAGGGTTTACGAGAAGAGCGAAACCGTCCCTGAAGGTGTGGTCATTCGCCAGGAGCCCGAGTCGGGCACCGTGGTGCTGAGCAATACCCCAGTGACTCTGTATGTTTCTTCTGGTGCAACCGAGGTTACGGTTCCAAATGTCGTAGGGGCACTCGAAGCCGATGCCGTGAAACTCATTGAAGATCGCGGCCTAAGCGTCGGTTCGATAACCGTCGTCGGTTCGCCGACGGTTGCGGAGGGAACCGTCATCGCCTCGGATCCAGTGACGAACTCAAGGTTGCCGCTTGGAAGCGTCGTGAACCTGATCCTCTCTGATGGCACGGTTCAGGTCCCTGATGTAAGAAACCTTGAGGTTCTGGAGGCCAGAGGAATCCTCACCGATCCGGCCATTGGTTACTCGGTCTCGGTTGAAATTCTTGATGCGGAGCTCTGCACCGGAACCCCCGGCAACGTGGTTTTGGAGCAGTCGATTCTTCCGGGAGAAGCCCAGCAAAAGCAAAACATTGTGCTCTACGTGGAGTGTATTGGCGGAGTTGATCCAGAAAACCCCGACCCTAACTCTCCAGGTGATGGAGCTGTGGAGCCTGCTCCAACCGAGGAGCCTGCACCTTCAGAGGGCTAGCCAACACGGGGAGAGAGGGTCTTTGCCTTCTCCCTTGCTCCCTCTAGTCCCAGCGACTCCAGCCAGTTCGCGAGCATCATGTAACCGCCCTCGGTCATCACTGACTCGGGGTGAAACTGAACTCCAAAGATGGGCTTTTCCTTGTGCTGGAGGCTCATAATTACACCCGACTCCGTCTCCCCGGTAATAACAAGGTCCTCTGGCACGGTGTCTCTCACTACGGCAAGTGAGTGGTAGCGGGTAGCGGTGAATCCCTGCGGAAGACCCTCGAATATCGGACTGCCCTTGTGATTCACCTGCGAGGTCTTTCCGTGCATGAGCTCTGGTGCGCTTTTGACCGTTGCGCCCATGGCCTCCGCTATCGCCTGATGTCCCAGGCAGACTCCAAAGACGGGGTAGTTGCTCTCAAGAGCAAGCCTCACGGTCGGGATTGAAAGACCCGCGCTTGCAGGGGTTCCGGGTCCCGGAGAGATTAGAACCGCATCGTATTTAGCAAGTAGGTCTGGAAGTTCCGACTCCGCAATTGCGTCATTGCGAATGACCTCGGTCTCGGCTCCCAGCTGACGAAGATAGCCGTTTAGCGTGTAAACGAAGCTGTCATAGTTATCCAGCACGAGTATCTTGACCACCCGATTAGCCTACTTCGGTTCGCACCAGGCCCCCCTTGGTAATAAACTTGCAGCCATGTCGGAATCCAAGGACAACAAGAGAAGCTCCAAGCCTGTAAAGCCAAAGATTGTTGGTGAAGAGGATGAGAACCCGCTCTGGTACAAAATAGCCATGTTCGGCTTCATGATTGCCGGTCTTATCTGGATTCTCGTTTTCTACATCTCATCGGCTAGGTTCCCCCTAGGCAGCTCGACCCCAATCAACCTTTCCAACTGGAACATCTTGATTGGCTTTGGCATCGCCATGATTGGGTTCTCGATGACTACTCGCTGGAAGTAGCTAGAACCACATTCCGACCCTGAGCTGGGTCAAAAAGTAGATCACCACCCATACGCCAACCACTCCTGCAAACTGCAAAAGCTTCTGAGTGGGTTTCCTGGTTGCCGCGTAAATGCCAGCAATAACCAAGCCTGTCACAAGGCCACCAAGGTGGCCCTCCCAGGAGATGCCGGGGATAAAGATTCCTAGGGCAAAGTTGATGCCCACCAAGATAAAGATCTGTGAGGCATTGCCGCCAAGGCTTCTAATGACGATGAAGTAGGCGCCCATCAGGCCAAACAGAGCGCCCGATGCCCCAACGACAGGCTGCTGAGGGTCGGAGATCCACAAAACCGCAAGCGATCCGCCAACGATTGAGGTCAAATACAGCGCTAGGAACCTAAAGGTTCCAAGCATTGGCTCTAAAGCACGACCGAATATCCAGATCGCATAGGAATTGAAAAGGATATGCATCGGGCCTGACCAGTCATGGACAAATCCACTGGTGAGCATGCGCCAGGGCTCAAAGGCAGCGAGTAGCGGGGCAAAGAAAAACTGGTTGGTGAAGATGTAGCCGAGCGGCGATATCTGACCCAGCCAAACCAGGACGTTCACAATCAACAGCGCCGAAGTGATCGGCGCCTGTGAGGCCCTAGCTAGCCTTCTTGCCAATTTAGAGAGTTTCGATAGAGACCGACGTTAGGACAACATCTTCAACCGGGCGATCCTGTCCTGCCGTCTCCACGACTGCAATCTTGTCGACAACCTTCTTGCTCTCATCGTCTGCGACCTCACCAAAAATGGTGTGGCGTCCTTGGAGCCAGGTGGTTGGTGCAACGGTGATGAAGAACTGGCTGCCGTTGGTTCCTGGGCCAGCATTTGCCATTGCAAGTTTGTAGGGCTCGGCGAAGGTGAGCTCTGGGTGAATTTCGTCCTTGAACTGGTAGCCGGGTCCGCCCATTCCGGTTCCGGTTGGGTCACCACCCTGAATCATGAAGTCTGGGATTATGCGGTGGAAGATTACGTTCTCATACAAAGGACCGCTCTTCATTTCGCCGCTTCTCGGATCGCGCCACTCGATGGCGCCCATGGCTAGGCCCTCGAAGTTCTCTACGGTTTGAGGGGCGTGAAGGCCGAAGAGGTTGAC
>JAYORB010000077.1:0-1740 GCA_038123155.1 Aquiluna sp.
CTTTTGGATTGCTTCGCGATCCGGTTGTCTCAGAAATGCAATTGAGTGCGCTGCTCGAGATTCGTGAAGAAGTGGGCGCCTATGTTCCCAGTCGCGAAGCGTTACTGGAACTAGTGGCAAAGCAATATTCCAGCTAGCGGACTAAGGCTGTCTCCACTTTGGTGAGATCTAGCGAACTTCAAATCAAGTCCAAATAGGGGCAATTTGCATGTTTGCATTTTTTAGGTATGCTTTTACAATCGTTTGCAAAACGACCCGGTAAATTAGCCAATGGAGGCTGAAGATGCAGGTTAGAGACTATCTCCTGAGACGGCTCGCGCTCTTGCCGCTGATCATGCTTGGGGTTAGTGTGATTGTCTTTACATTGACTCGTTTCACGGGGTCCCCTGTCGGAATTTATGCCAACCCCAATATGACTCCAGAGGAAGTTGAGGCGCTCGAAGCCCGCTACCTTCTCGATGAGCCCATTCCTCTTCAGTTCTACGCGTGGATAAGTGGGGTGCTCCAGGGAGATTTGGGCTGGTCAGGTGTTTCGGTGGCGCCAGTTACCGACGTCATCTGGAGTAAATTCGCTGCAACCTTGGAGCTAGCTCTTGCGGCAGGCTTGATAGCAGTATTCCTGGGCATTGCGCTTGGAACGGTGGCAGGCGTTCGTCGCAATCAACTGCCGGACCACGGAGCCCGAATGTTTTCGATTCTTGGAGCCAGCACCCCAACATTCTGGTTTGGCCTGCTGCTTCTTGTTCCTTTTTACCTGTGGCTCGATTGGTTCCCACTCGGACGGTCGACTCAAGAGATTTTCACATCTATTCCTCATCCAACGGGCCTGTACACCATCGATGCCCTGCTAGCGTTGAATTCTCAGGCATTTTTTGATGCTGTGAGGCATCTCGTGCTGCCAGCGGTGGTTTTGGCTTTCGGAGCTATGGCAATCATCGTGAGGATGATGCGCTCCTCCATGGTCGAGGCAATGTCCGAAGAGTATGTTGATGCGGCGAGGGCCAAGGGGCTACCAGACAAAGTGGTCATTCGCAGGCATGCCCGTAGGAATGCGCTGCTCCCGACAACTACTGTTATCGGACTGAGCTTTGGGTTCTTGTTGCAGGGGGCCGTGGCCGTGGAGCTAATTTTCAGGTGGCCCGGGCTCGGTCAATGGGTCACCAGTGCCGTCCTCTCCGGAGATCAGGCCACGATCATGGCCTACGTTCTCGTAACTGCTCTCATCTTTATGACTGTAAACCTGGCGGTTGACATCGCTTACGCCTACCTCGATCGAAGGGTGGTGTTGGGAGAGTGACAAGTACACCCAAGGCTCAGGAAGCGCGTGACTCGCTCGTCTATCACCGGTGTCAAGTTAAGAAGGCGACTTGAGGTTGGCCGAGAGGTGCTGAGCAACCCTCTAACCGTGATCGGACTTGCGATAATTACAGGCTTTCTTCTGATGGCCGCATTTGCCCCCTTGCTCGTAGAACCGAATCAGCCAGACCCTTATCAGAGTCCGCGTGACTGGTCCAACATTGATGTCCCGCCTGGAGTTGCGGGTCACGTGCTCGGGACAGACTCCACCGGTGGCGATGTGCTCTACGGCATTATCTGGGGGTCCCGACTCTCTCTACAACTTTCACTGACCGTAGTTGGATTCACGGTCATCTTTGGAACAATCGTCGGGAGCATCGCGGCCATGAGAGGTGGAAAACTCGACAATTTCCTGATGAGAGTCGTCGATGTTTTTCTGTCTAT
>JAYORB010000077.1:1750-3766 GCA_038123155.1 Aquiluna sp.
TATTCCAGAGCTCATCTTTGCACTTGCAATTGCTGCGGTCCTCGGCCCCGCCTTCTCAAACATCATTCTTGCTCTGGCAGCGGTCTTCTGGGTCAAGTACGCCCGAATTGTGAGAGGCGAAATAATCAAAGTCAAGCAAGCGGAGTATGTCGCATCGGCTCGGGTCGTGGGTGACTCGACATGGAACATCTACCGCAAAGACGTTCTCCCCAACGCCTGGACCCCGCTTGTCGTTCAGGCAACGCTTGACATGGGTAACGTCGTGTTGATTGGTGCCACCCTTAGCTTTATCGGCCTTGCCCAAGCAGGACTGACTGAATGGGGAGCTCTGGTGAGCTCAGGTCAGTCTGGACTCCTTGCCGGGGAATGGTGGGTCTCCACTTTTGCAGGCTTGGCCATAGTTCTCTGGGCCCTCGCTTTCAACCTTGTTGGGGATGGCCTACGAGACGTCCTTGATCCAAAGACAGAGGGGCGCTAATGGAAAAAGATTGGTTGCTCAGAGTTCGAAATCTCAGCGTTAGATTCAACTCTCGAAAGGGAACTGTACATGCCGTAGACGATGTGTCCTTCGACATTGCGGCGGGAGAGACACTCGCGCTTGTTGGCGAGACTGGCTGCGGCAAGAGCGTCACAGCTCGATCCATCCTGCGACTAGTGCCAGAGCCTCCGGGTCAGTACTGGAGCGGCCAGATAGAGCTGAAGAATGCAGACGGCTCGATTGTTGACATCCTCGCTGCCTCCATGGACAAAGTTTTAGAGATCCGGGGAGAACGCATTTCCATGATCTTTCAGGATCCCGGAAAGGCTTTGAATCCTGCATTGCCAATCGGCCGTCAATTGGCCGAAGTGTTTGCGCAGCACCGGCTGGAGATGATTTTCTCCGATGCGGGACTCAAGTTTTCGAGTGCAACCAAGCTTGACAAGAAGTTCATAATGCAGAGGCTGAACGGGGTTCAGTCCAGGGCCTATTCGTTTCTGAGGAAGTCGCGGGCAAGCGCCTTGGAAGAGGCCATGGCCAATGCTGTTGAGCATGCGCTTGCTGACACTGGTATTCCGAACCCGCAAAAAGTGATGATTAGCTATCCGCATCAGCTCTCTGGCGGGATGAAACAGCGAGTAATGATCGCGCAAGCCTTGGCTTGTGATCCAGATTTGCTTATCGCCGACGAGCCCACTACCGCATTAGACGTGACAATTCAAGCAAGAATCCTGAAGCTAATTCGCGAGATGCAACAGAAGCGTGGCATGGCCGTTTTGTACATCACGCATGATCTATCGCTTGTCCGGGAATTTGCTGACAGGGTCGCGGTCATGTATGCGGGTCGCATAGTTGAGACTGGGGAATCGCTGAGGGTTCTTGAAAAACCACGGCATCCCTATACGGAAGGCCTGCTAGGGGCTATACCTCATCGTCGGACCCCTCGCGGCGAACTCGCCGCGATTCCGGGTTCAGTTCCGCAACTTTTGAACCCTCCTGCTCAGTGTCATTTCGCAAGCAGATGCAAGTGGGCGGCAGAAGCGTGCAAGCAGGTGATACCTACCCTGTTGCCAATCGAGAACGGTCGACTGGTTTCCTGTCTTCGGTTTGAGGAACCGGCTCAATCTGGAGTCCATGAAGATCTCATGCCTGCTAGGGCTCAACTATGAGGGATGGTAGAACATTGGATTCAAACGGATTTGCTCACGACACTCAGACGCAAGGTGATGCTGTTGTAATTCTTAGGGATGTTCAGGTTCACTATCCCGTCAAAGAAGGTGCGTTGCAAAGGGTAACCGGCCACGTTCGAGCCGTCGATGGGGTAGACCTAACCATTCGGAGAGGCAAGACTCTTGGGCTTGTTGGTGAGTCGGGTTGCGGAAAGACCACCTTGGGCCGTGTGATTGCAGGCCTTGTCAGGCCTACCAGTGGACAGGTCTGGATGGGGTTAAGCCCTGAGGAACAGCATGCAGTCGAAAGGCTCAGCAGTTCAAATCCAGCGGACATGTCGGCTGAGGACAGAGCTCTGTGGCAATCAT
>JAYORB010000078.1:0-3742 GCA_038123155.1 Aquiluna sp.
ACCTGGTTGCGTTAGCTGGTGCGCTGATACTTATTGGCGGTCTGATTGCCTGGCTTTTCTCCATTAGGGGATCTTCGAAAAGCTAGTCTGCGTGATGTAGTCTCCGTTACAGAACAGTAATCAAATTATGTTCTGTGTCACTTTACAAACCTGCAACTTCTTTCTAAGCTGAGGGCACCGCCTGTGTCTCTGGCACTCTTCCACAAGGGCCCACCCGGCTTTCAAGCAATTTTCAATTCTTTTAGGGACATATCTTGAAAACCACATCTGTTGCGGATTGGGTAGCCGAGTTCGCCGAGCTGACCAATCCAAGTCAAATACAAATTATCTCCGGCACTGATCAAGAGCGCGAGGAGATGATTGAGATCCTCACAGAGCAGAAAACCATAAAACAACTCAACCCAGAGCTGCGACCCGATAGCTACCTTGCTCTAACTGACCCGCGCGACGTCGCCCGAGTTGAGAGCAGAACCTACGTGTGCTCGGAAGAAGAAGTAGATGCGGGGCCCACAAACAACTGGGTGGAGCCTGGAGAGATGCGCGAGAGGTTGAAGTCTCTCTTTCAAGGCAGCATGGCCGGCAGAACCATGTATGTCATTCCCTTCTCGATGGGACCAATTGGTGGCCCTCACAGCCGGTATGGAGTGGAGATCACTGACAGTGCTTACGTCGTACTGTCGATGATGATCATGACTCGGGTCAGCTCTGAAGTGCTTACTGAGATTGAGTCGGGAGCGCAGTGGGTTCCCGCTTTGCACTCGGTTGGCATGCCCCTCGATGAGGGAACGGATGACGTCGCATGGCCATGCGACCCTGAGAACGTTCACGTCGTGCAGTTCCCTGAAACTTATGAAATCTGGAGCTACGGATCCGGCTACGGCGGAAACAGTTTGCTCGGCAAGAAAGCAATGAGTCTTCGCATCGGATCGGTTATGGCACGCAACGAAGGATGGCTGGCTGAGCACATGATGCTGATACGGGTGACCGCCCCGAATGGAGATCAGTTCACACTGGGCGGTGCTTTTCCATCCGCTTGCGGAAAAACAAACCTTGCTATGTTGCAGCCTTCCCTCGAGGGCTACAAAGTCGAAACCCTTGGTGATGACATCACCTGGATCTTTCCAGACGACATGGGGAAGCTCCATGCGTTGAATCCAGAAAACGGTCTCTTCGGAGTCGCTCCAGGAACAGGCTGGGATTCAAACCCTATAGCTATGGATTCCATGCGGTCTGGGGTCTTGTTTACAAACGTTGCCGAAACTCCAGATGGCGATGTTTGGTGGGAGGGAATGACCAAAACCCCGCCCGAGCAGCTAACTGACTGGCGCGGTAATTCCTGGACTCCCGAAAAGGGCACCCCTGCCGCGCACCCAAACAGCCGGTTCTGCGTGCCCATGGAGAACTGCCCAACCACGCCAGAGGACTGGGATTCCAGAGAGGGCTTCGAGCTTGATGCCATATTGTTTGGCGGCCGCAGAGCTACCAACGTGCCGCTGGTGACAGAGAGCTTTGATTGGAATCACGGTGTCTTCCTCGGGGCGACAATTGCCAGCGAGCAGACTGCTGCCGCCGAGGGAGTAGTTGGAGAGCTCAGGAGGGATCCTTTTGCAATGCTTCCATTCTGTGGCTACAACATGGCTGACTACTGGAGTCACTGGCTGTCAGTTGGAGAAAAAGCAAAAAACACCAAGATTTTCCAAGTCAACTGGTTCAGAAAGGACGATCAAGGGAAATTCGTCTGGCCTGGATTCAGTGAAAACTCTCGCGTAATCGATTGGATCATCCGCTCACTTCAAGGAACGAGTTCGCCGGTTTCTAGTCCCCTGGGTAACCACCCAGGCGTTGGAGATCTGAACGTTGATGGCATAGATGTCCCAGATGCGGATTTGGACATGCTATTCGCGGTGGACCCGGCAGATTGGCTCACGGAGCTTGACGCAATTGAAGAATTCCTTTCAAGCTTTGGAGCGAAAGTACCCGAGAAGCTAGTGGCGGAGAGTAAAAACCTGAGGTCAAGACTGGAGTCAACAATGGCTTCGGCAACTATTCAATAACGTTCGCCAGCGCGGGTGTTCTCCCTGCGTTGCGGGTGTAAGCTGACAGTTGACACTCAATCGACTTCAATGAGGAAGGAACGTCGTGGACAAAGAAAGACTGGCTGGGCGTAAAGCTCTAATTACGGGCGCAGCCCAGGGAATGGGTGCGGCAATTGCAAAATATTGGGCCGCTCAAGGAGCCGCAGTTTGCGTCGCGGACCTAAACGTGGAAGGTGTTGAAAAAGTCGCCGAAGAAATCAAGGCTGAAGGTGGCGAGGCGACCTTTATTTCGCTCGATGTCAGGGACGAGGCTCAGGCAGAAGCTGCCGTTGAGCACACGGCCAAGACTTTTGGTGAAATCAATCTCCTGCTCAACAACGCCGGCGTAAACAAGCCACTTTTCTTCAATGACATCACCAAGGACAACTACGAATTCATTATGGGTGTGAATGCGTGGGGCAAGTTGAACGTGATGCAGAAGACAAGCCGCAAGATGGTAGCCCAGGGTAAGCGCGACTACCCCTACAAGATCATCAACGTTGGATCGATCCTCTCTCGAGAGGCCTTCGTAGATGTCACGGTTTACACAATGAGCAAGCACGCAGTTCTTGGCCTAATCAAGGCAGGTGCCAAGAGCCTCATGGAGCACAACATCACTGTCAACGGCTACGCACCAGGTGTCGTAAGAACCGAGATGTGGGAGCAGCTGGACCGCGACCTAGTCGAAATCGGCATGTATGACAAGCTTGGTCAATCGATGGATTCGATTGCAGAAAACATGATCCTTATGAAGCGTTACAGCTACCCAGAGGACGTGATGGGTACTGCTGCCTTCCTCGCGAGTGCTGAGAGTGACTACATGACTGGTCAGCTCATCATGATTGATGGAGGAATGGTTATCCAGTAACCACCCTTTCGAGAAGCAAAAACCCCGAGAGATCGTCTCGGGGTTTTTGCATATCTAAGGCACTCGCTAAACAAGCATTGTGAGAGGGTTCTCGATTCTGAACTGGAAAGCCTTCAACCACTGGGCGGCAAGAGCGCCATCAACCGCACGGTGATCTGCGCTAAGCGTGACAGTCATGATGTTGCCTACCGCCAACTGTCCGTCTCGCACAACTGGTTTTTCAACTGCCGCGCCAACGGCAAGGATTCCGGACTGTGGCGGATTGATGATTGCATTGAACTGCTCCGTGCCATACATACCGAGGTTGGTTATGGCGAAACTTCCGCCCTCAAGCTCATCCTGGCGAAGTTTGCCTGCTCGAGCGCGTTCGGCCATGTCCCTTACAGTGGTTGCAATATTGCTTAGGCTTCGTTTCTCAACACCTCTTAGCACTGGTGTAAGTAGCCCTCCATCGGTTGCCACGGCGATCGCTATATCTGCACTCTCGTAGACAAGCATCTGCTGATCTGTCCACACAACATTTGCCTCTGGAACGTCCATGAATGCCGCAGCAACTGCCCGGATGACCATGTCGTTTACCGAAATCTTTACTTGCGAGACTTCATTGAGCTTCTTGCGAAGCTGAATCAGCTCTGCAACGTCGCAATCAGCGGTGAGGTAGAAGTGCGGAATGGTTGTCTTGCTCTCCGTAAGCCTTCTCGCAATTGCCCTGCGCATTGAAGAGTGTGGCTTCGAGGAATACGGCGAGGAGTAATCCTGGCTTGCCAAGGCAGAAGAGGTGCTGGTAACAACTGGCTCC
>JAYORB010000079.1:0-3739 GCA_038123155.1 Aquiluna sp.
CCGCGTAATGGTGATTTGCGAGAACCCTCGTCACAAGCAGCGCCAGGGCTAGGCCAGCAGCACTCAACAACTAAATAGCAATAGGGCAGCACAGAGCGAAAGCTAACCCCCGGTAGAAGGCCGGGGCCCTCTCCGCCAGAGCGGGATTGTGATGCCGAAGACCTTCTAAAACATGGAGAGCAATCAAAAAATGGCACGTATAGCAGGAGTCGATATCCCTCGCGAGAAGCGAGTGGTTATTTCACTTACCTACATTTTCGGTATTGGCCGCACTCGCTCAAGCGAGATTCTGAAGGCCACCAAAATCTCAGAGGACATCAGGGTCAAGGACCTAACAGACGACCAGCTGGTCGCGCTTCGTGATGTCATCGAAAAGGACTACAAGGTGGAGGGTGACCTTCGCCGTGAGGTAGCAGCCGACATTCGCCGCAAGGTCGAGATCGGTTCATACGAAGGAATTCGCCACCGCAAGGGACTTCCTGTCCGCGGTCAGCGCACCAAGACCAACGCCAGAACCCGTAAGGGTCCAAAGCGCACGGTCGCCGGTAAGAAGAAGGCAACCCGCTAGTCGCGGCAGAAAGGTTTAGGACTTAGATAATGGCAACCCCTAAGACAACCGCGGCAGCTAAGAAGCCTCGTCGCAAGGACAAGAAGAATGTGCCAGCCGGTCAGGCCCACATCCGCTCAACTTTTAACAACACCATCATCACCATCACCGACCCAACCGGTGCCGTGATTTCCTGGTCTTCCTCTGGAGACGTCGGATTCAAGGGTTCACGTAAGTCGACCCCGTTCGCCGCTCAGATGGCAGCTGAGAACGCTGCTCGCAAGGCTCAGGAGCACGGCCTAAAGAAGGTCGACGTGTTCGTCAAAGGCCCAGGTTCAGGTCGTGAGACCGCGATCCGTTCCCTCCAGGCTGCAGGCCTTGAGGTCGGCTCTATCTCTGACGTAACACCACAAGCGCACAACGGCTGCCGCCCTCCAAAGCGTCGCCGCGTCTAACCAAAACTTAAACCCAAAGATTCGGCCAGCCCACCCGGATCAAACCCCGACGAGTATCAAATAGCGGGTACTCAGACGAAAGGAACCACATAGTGCTAATTGCACAGCGCCCCACCCTTCACGAAGAAGTTATTAGCGACAATCGTTCACGTTTCATCCTGGACCCACTGGAGCCAGGCTTTGGCTACACCCTAGGCAACTCCCTTCGCCGCACCCTGCTCTCATCGATTCCAGGTGCCGCGGTTACCAACATCCGAATTCAGGGCGTAAGCCACGAGTTCTCCACCATTCCAGGTGTGAAAGAGGACGTTGTCGAGGTAATCCTGAACATCAAGAACCTCGTTGTCTCCTCGGAGCACGACGCCCCAGTGGTAGCTCACCTGTCGAAGTCCGCAGCTGGTCCTGTGACCGCTGCTGACATCCAGGTTCCAGCTGGCGTTGAGGTACACAATCCAGACCTAGTTCTTGCAACCCTGAACGCCAAGGGCAAGCTTGAAATCGAGTTCATCATCGAGCGTGGCCGCGGCTATGTTCAGGCGAGCCAGAACCGCAACCCAGATGCTGAGGCCGGCGTGATTCCAGTTGACTCGATCTACTCCCCAGTTCTCAAGGTTTCCTACCGCGTTGAGGCAACCCGTGCCGGTGAGTTCACCAACTTCGACAAGCTCGTAGTTGACGTTGAGACCAAGAGCTCGATGGCTCCAAAGGATGCAGTTGCATCCGCTGGTGCGACCTTGGTTGAGCTCTTTGGCCTCGCCAAGGAACTGAACGAAGAGGCCGAGGGTATCGAGATTGGACCCGCTCCAGTTGAGATTGCAGCCTCGAACGAGCTCTCAACCCCGATTGAGGACCTAGACCTCACGGTTCGTTCCTACAACTGCCTCAAGCGTGAGGGAATCAACACAGTTTCCGAGCTCATCGCACTGAGCGAGGATCAGCTAATGAACATCCGTAACTTTGGCTCCAAGTCTGTCGACGAGGTTCGCGACAAGCTGACCAGCATGGGCCTTCGTTTCAAGGATGCCGTCCCAGGCTTCGACTCCGCATACTTCGGTGGCGGCTTCGACGAAGACCAGATCTAAGTAGCGCAAGGAGAAACAAATGCCTACCCCAACAAAGGGCCCACGTCTCGGAGGCGGACCAGCTCACGAGCGCCTAATGCTAAACAACATGGCAACCAGCCTGTTCAAGCACGGCAAGATCACCACGACCGAGACTCGTGCCAAGCGTCTACGTCCTATTGCTGAGCGCCTAGTGACCTTTGCAAAGCGTGGCGACCTCGCCTCGCGTCGCAGGGTCATGCAGCAGATTCTCGACAAGACCGTGGTTCACCAGCTATTCGCTGAGATTGCACCTCAGGTGCAGGACCGCCAGGGCGGATACACCCGCATTGTCAAGCTCGGCTACCGCAAGGGCGACAATGCCCCGATGGCAATGATCGAGCTCGTTCTAGACCCAGTAACCCCAAAGCCAAAGGCCAACAAGGTCAAGCTCACCAACAACGTTGCTACCACTGCACCGGCTGAAGAGCCAGCAGCGGAAGCGGTTGAGGAGCAGGTGGAGGCAGTTGCAGAAGCTCCTGCCGAAGCACCAGTTGAAGAGACCCCTGCAGCTGAAGCTCCTGCTGAGGAGGCCCCAGCAGAGGAGGCTCCTGCAGCCGAAGCCGAAGCACCTGCTGAAGAGGCCCCTGCTGAAGAAGCAGCAGCTGAAGAGCCTGCTGCAGAGGCAGCAAGCGAAGAGGCTCCTGCTGAGGAGGCAGCTCCTGAGGAGCCTGCAGCCGAGGAAGAGCCAAAGGCCTAAACAGGATCAATTCATGAGTACGCCCGCTGGTTTGCCCGGCGGGCTTACTCGTTTCCGGATCAACCTCGCCTATGACGGCACAGACTTTGTGGGTTGGGCCAAACAGCCTGGACTGAGAACTGTTCAGGGTGAACTGCTAAGTGCCCTGAGCACAATCTTTGGACCCAGCGCTGATGATTTTGGGATGCGGGTTGCTGGCAGGACCGATGCCGGCGTGCACGCAGGGTTTCAGGTTTGCCACATCGACATAACTCAGGAGCAGCTGGTTCGGCTCGGAAGAGCTCCATTTTCGGCTTCGCGGCTGGATGGTTTGCTGCCAGAGGATATCGCGATAATTGAGATTCTTGAGGCGCCTTATGGTTTCGATGCCAGATTTAGTGCAACCGGCCGCACCTACCACTTCGGCATAGCCGATCCAGCCTGCAAACCAGATCCAAAGCAGGCCAGGTATGTCCTTGCTGTTTCGCGGAGACTTGATGAGACGCTGATGGATGCGGCAGGTAAGTCGCTGGTTGGGCTTCGCGACTTCGGGTCTTTTTGCAAGCCCAGAGAGGGCGCAACCACTATCCGAGAGCTCAGGCAGCTGAGTGTTTTGCGGGAGCAGGATGGCCGGATTTTGGTGACACTGAGCGCAGATGCCTTCTGTCACAACATGGTCAGGTCCATTGTTGGTGCCTTGATTGCGGTGGGAGAGGGAAAGCTTTCCATGGACGAGCTGGGGGAGATTACCAAGGCCACAAAAAGAACCAGCAAGTTCAAGGTTGTTGATCCTCGGGGGCTGTCCTTGGACGATGTTCAATACCCCGAGGACGATCAGCTTGCAGCGCAGGCGGAGAAGGCTAGAAACCTGCGTTCAGACGAGGATATTTCTGTTTGACCATGGGGTTCAAAACCCCTAGACTTGCTCCTTGGTTCGGCTTTGCCGAGCGGTTTGAAA
>JAYORB010000080.1:0-3701 GCA_038123155.1 Aquiluna sp.
GTATCGATTAGGTGATGGCCGGAGTGTAGGAAACCCGACTTTCCCCGCATCTGTCCCCAGCGCTCTATCGCAACCTCAGCAATAAGAGGCTTGCCTAGATTCTGACCATCAAATTCAAGCGCGCTGTCGCATCCTAAAACCAGTCGAGTGTTAGCTCGCGCCACGCCCGCGCGGGCCTTGTGAGTGGCAAGGAGGAGAGTCATGGCGCAGACTCCAGCTGGCTGCTCGGACGCAACCAGAGCCTCTTCATCGACTCCTGGAGCGAGGGTAACAAAGTCAATCCCGGCATCTTCAAGGAGTTTTTTCCTCCCGGAGGATGTAGAGGCGAGAGTGAGAAGAGTCACGGTTCAAGGCTAGCTGTGGAACACTTAGCCGGTGACCAAAACTCTCCGAATCGAAAAGGCGGCCCACGGTGGCGTATTTGTTGCCCGCCCTGAGGGGAAGGTTGTCTTTGTTGAGGGAGCCTTGCCCGGAGAGCTAGTCGAGGCAGAAATCACCCGGGATGCAAAGAGTTTTCAACGGGCCAAGGTTGTAAATGTTCTAGAACCGAGTCAACAGCGCAGAGATCATTTCTGGCCAGAGGCAGCCCTGGGGGCCGGGGGAGCAGACTTTGGGCACATCGAGCTTGGCCACCAGCGCGTCTTGAAGGCAGAGATTCTTGCCGAGTCCCTTGCGCGTCTGGCAGGCGTTGAACTTTCGCCGCAGGTGCTTTCGGTAGATGAGGGCGATGGCCTTGGCTATCGAACTCGAGTGCAGCTGCACGTTGATGCTGATGGTTTGGCAGGCGTGAAAGGCACAAGGTCAAACGAGATTGTCGCAGTCAAGGAATTGCCCTTGGCCAATGCCGAAATAAACGAGCTGGGCCTTCACAAGAAAAGGTTTCCAGGGAAGAAGAAAATCCACATCGCTTCATCTCCCGATTCACTTCAGTGGTCAATCGATGGAGAAGTTGGAGGGTCAAAGGTAGTCACGGAGGTAGTTGGCGGTCGAGTTTTTGATCTGAGGCCTGGGGTCTTTTGGCAAGCCCACTCCTTGGCCCCAAAAGTTTTGCTCGAGGCCGTCCTTGAACAACTTGGTGACCTAGATCAGCCGCAGTTGTTAGACCTCTACTCGGGAGCTGGGCTCTTTGCTGCCAACGTTGCAGCACGTTTCCCAGGCACCAGCGTTCAAGCCATCGAGCTTTCCGAGGCTGCTGTGCAGTCGGGCAAGAATTCTGCCAGGGGAATGCGAAATCTTAGCTTTCAGAAATCGGATGTGCTTGCCTACCTCCGCTCGCGCCAGGAAGAAATCTCAACCGTGATCCTCGACCCACCTCGATCGGGTGCGGCAACTAAAGTCATTAATGAGCTCATCCGTCTCAAGGCTGGACGCATTATTTATGTGGCGTGCGACCCTGTTTCCTTGGCCCGAGATATTGGTTTGCTTTGCAATGCTGGCTACGAGCTAGGTTGGCTCCAGGGCTATGACATTTTCCCCCATACCCACCACTTCGAAACGGTGGCTTCACTGAGGCTAAGTAGTCTAAGAACATGAGCGTGCAGGTTGCGATAGTCGACGACCACGAGTCGGTTCGTCTGGGTTTCGCCGCCGCCTGCGAAAAAAGTGATTTTGAATTGGTCGCTTCCGCTCCCACCGTCACTGAACTGCTTGATCAAATCGGAGACCGAGAATGTCAGGTTGTTGTAACTGATCTCAGTCTTGCCGATGGCTCCTTAGTTGCGGAGAACGTCGAGCGAATTATTGCCATCGGGGCCGCAGTCCTTATTTTTTCTATTGCGGACAAGCCAAATCTCATGAGGGCAGCGGTCAGGGCCGGCGCAACCGCAATTGTCCCAAAGTCACAACCAGTTGAAGAGTTGATTGAGGCAATCCGTCTTGCAGCCGATGGGGCAATCCTGAACAATGCGGAGACAAGCGCAACCATAGATGCCGACAAGATTTTCAAAGATGCCAACCTCTCTGCTCGCGAAGTGGAGGTTCTGTCTCTGTATGCATCAGGCATGAGCCTGAAGCAGGTTGCCTACCAACTTCAAATAAAGCCAAGCTCTGCCAAGGAGCACATAGATCGAGTGCGAGTGAAGTATGCCCGTCTCGGGCGGGAGGCCGCCACAAAAGTGGACCTCTTCAAGAGAGCCCTCGAGGACGGCATTATCTCCGGGGATTTGTTGTAGTGAAACCCCTGGCATCCATAGCTAGTAACCGACTAGAGACTTGGATACGCCGCATCTCATCAGCAGCGCTTCTAATCTCTGGACTAGAGGTGATTGCAAACGCAAACAGCCAGTCTGCTTACATAACCGAGGTTGGCCAGCTGGCGCTGGCCCTTGTCTTAGTCAGTGCAGCTTGCTTTCTCGTGGCTGCAGTCCTGGCCGACCGCTCAAGACCTTGGGGTCTTATCCACGGCCTATCGGTTTTGGCAGTGGTTTGGGCTGTGCCCCTCACCCACGCTCCTGGCTTTACGACAAGCGAGTTCGAGCGGCCCTGGGTTTGGTGGTCAGTAGGTATGGCGATGGTGCTGGTGGCTACAACTCATTCCGGCAGAGTGTGGGCCTGGTTTCTCCCGCTTGCCTCTGGTAGCTGGGTGTGGGCGATGCTCCAGCCCTCCATTTCCGCTAGCCCGCTAGACGCCTGGCTAGATGGCTCCTATCTGCTGGTCTTTACACTGGCGCTATTGGGGCTTGTGACGCTCGTTAGGTCGGGAGCAGCAGATGTAGATGTAGCAAACTCCGATGCCATCAAGAGCGCTTTGGCTCAGGCGAGAACTGATGCGGTTGAGAGAGAGCGCCAACGACTTGATGCGCTAGTTCATGATCAGGTACTCCACACGCTGATTCTTGTCGCACGAGCAGACTCTGAGGCTGACAGGGTCGCGGCGGCTCAGAGCTCGGATGTAGCAATCAAGTCGCTCCTGCAAGTCCAAGAAGGTGTTAATCAAGAAGCTGAGGTTTCTTCGCTTGGTCTGTTCAGGGCCATAGAACGAGCCGCAGAGAAGCTCGACAAGCGAATAGTCATACATAGTTCCGGCGCGAGCTCGTCACCCATCTTTCCGGCTGTCGCCCAAGCGTTGACCGAGGCATGCTTGCAAGCAGTCGACAATGCGATTCAGCACTCTAATGCGACTGAAATTGTGCTTTCTCTCCAGGGTCTGCCGGGAGGCGCGCTCCAGTTTTCAGTAAGGGACAACGGCTCAGGATTCCGTGAAGAGAGGGTGGCCAGAAGCAGGATCGGCATCAGTACTTCGATTCGGGCACGAGTCGAATCCGTCGCGGGAGATGTGAAAATCACTTCAACCCCGGGGGCGGGCACCGAAGTGGTTATGAGGTGGCCAAGTGATTAACATCCCTCGACTACTGCTAAGTGCCGTTGGAATCCTCTTTGGGCTTTACCACCCGCTATTGGGGTATTTGTACCTGGATCAATATGCTGAGCCTGAACTAGTCGTAGCCGGCATGGCCTTGTACCTGCTCACTCTGCTGCTCGTCACCTTGGACAAGCCCGGACTGAAGATGCGACCTTCCAGCGCAGTCGTTGCTTTTGTCGCAATCGTTGTCCTCCCCCAAATGATCTTCTCGGGCTTGGGTGATGTTCGGCAGGAGAGCTACACGACCTGGCACATCACTGCCATCGGAACCGTGCTTGCCATCATGACGGTTCGTCAGTTTGAGCTGTTGGCTTGGATTGGCTTTGTCATCGTTACTTTT
>JAYORB010000081.1:0-3491 GCA_038123155.1 Aquiluna sp.
CCCATGTCGAGAATCCTGCTCGCCATGCGATCCGGGTAGAAGGGTTCGAAAGCCTCAAGGCCCTCTCCGGTCGAGCTAAACAAAATGGGGGCGCCAGTGATGGTTGCAACGGATAACGCTGCGCCACCTCTTGCGTCTCCATCCAGCTTGGTAAGCACAACTCCAGTGACTCCAACGCCCTCCTTGAAGGCCGTAGCCACATTCACCGCGTCCTGTCCGAGCATGGAGTCAATGACAAAAAGTAGCTCGTCTGGCTCGGTCGCCTCGCGAATTTCTCTTGCCTGCTGCATCATCTCTTCATCGATGCCAGTTCGACCTGCGGTGTCGATAATGACAACCGAGTGCTGGTCTTTCTTGGCCTTTTCTACTCCCTTTTTCGCCACCACGACGGGGTCACCCTGGCCGTTTCCCGTCTCAGGCGCGAATACAGGGACGCCAACTTTCTCGCCTAGGACCTCCAACTGTGTTACAGCGTTGGGGCGCTGAAGATCACAGGCCACAAGCAGAGGTGTCTGATTTTGGTCTTTTAGCCATTTGGCTAACTTCCCCGCCAAGGTTGTTTTTCCCGACCCCTGGAGGCCGGCAAGCATCAGGACCGTAGGTGGCGTTTTGGAGAATAAAAGCTTTTTGGCCTCTCCACCCAAAATCGAAATCAGCTCATCTTGAACAATTTGAACCACTTGCTGGGCCGGGTTGAGAGCCTTTGATACCTCGTCACCCATAGCGCGATCGCGAATTTTGGCAATGAAGTCCTTGACTACATCTAGGGCGACATCTGCCTCCAGCAACGCCCTGCGAATGTCCCTCAGGGTCTCATCAATGTCCGCGGCTGAGAGTTTGCCCTTGCCTTTTAGGCTCTTGAAGGTTCCGCTTAGGCGATCCGAAAGATTGTCAAACAACCTGTGACTCCTTTTGTTACCGCCAAAGCCTAATCTAGAGCGCTGGCAATAGTCTTGACGGGTGGGCAAAGTTGGAAAGCTGTGGCAACTCCTTCGAGGAGTGGTTGCGGCCCTAGTCTTCTCAATTCTGGGAACTGTTTTTCACCAAACCGTTGTCTCGGGTCTGCCGCTGGGGCTCGTGATTGCACTGTCTTCTATGTTTATTTACTGCCTCTCAATTCGGTCGCTTCCAATGCAATCCTGGGCCTTTGCCATTGCGGTATCGGCCTTGGTTTTTGTTTTTTCGCAAGATGTTGGCCAAGACGTTCTTATCCCCGCGACGACAACCGGATTTATTTGGTCATACGGAGCAATTGCCACTGCTTTGTTTGTTGCGATGTTTCCCAGGCTCCGAAAGCGTGACTAGCGCCGTTGGCACCGAGGTCAGAAATAAGAAGAGCGATTAGCCCAGGCCTCTCGCTTGATTAGACTGCCGCAACGCTCGCAAGGTAGACCCGCTCTGCTGTAAGCGTTGAGGTCCTGAGAGAAGTAGCCAGACTCGCCATTTACGTTTTTGTACTGCTCATCAAAGCTTGTGCCGCCGCGTCTTACAGCTTCCTTGAGGACATCGGTCGCGTTTTCCAATAGCTCATCTAGTTTTTTTGTAGATATCGAGCTAGCTGGCTTATCGAAGTGGAGTCTGGTTCTCCATAGGCTTTCGTCAGCATAAATATTTCCAATCCCACTTAGAAGGTTTTGATCTAGTAGCACGCGCTTGATCCCTGAATTGCGTCTTCGCATCTTTGAAATCACTAGCCCCTTATCAAATTCGGGATCCAAGAGATCGCGCGCGATGTGTGCAACGGAAGCAGGAATCAAAGGCATCGGCGCCACTTCCGGGGAATACCCGCCAGGCAGCCCGCCTTCAACTTGAACCAGGTCATCAACTTGCATGCCACCGAAAAGTCGTTGATCAACAAAACGCATCTCAATTTGATCTCCCGAGGGCCTTTCTAGAGAAATCACAATTCTGGTCAGGTTGTCCGCGGTATAGCCCTTGGATCTGACAAGAACCTGACCGCTCATACCGAGATGGCAAACAAGTGCTCTCTCCTGAGAAACCGGCAGCCACAAAAACTTGCCCCTGCGCACTACTCCCCCGAGTTCAGCATCAATTAGTTCCGATGTGAAACCAGCTGGCCCAGAAAAATTTCGCTTTAGGCTTCGAGTGTCGTGAACTTCAATTGCAGTGACCCTTGCGCTGATGACATGAGCTGCAAGACCAGCGCGCACTGTCTCGACTTCTGGAAGCTCAGGCACTAGCGCTCCGCTAGATTGCGCAACGCTGCTAGGGCCGCATCGGTTTCGGCCTTGCGCTTTGTTCGTCCGCTTCCAGCACCTAATTTCTCCTCACCAGAAAAACAAATCGCGGAGTAAATCCGGTCGTGCTCTGGTCCCGTCTCTGAGAGTTCATAGCTGGGTTCGGCTCTTCCTAACTTCTTCAGCTTTACGCCTAGGGAAGTCTTGGGATCGGCAAACTCCCGAAGAGCGTCAGAGTCTTCGAGCAGCGGAAGAATGTGCAGCGTGATTATTTTGGCTGCATTATCCAAGCCGCCGTGCACGTAGGCAGCACCAATCAGGGCCTCGAAGGCATCGGCCAAGATATTTTCTTTCTTTCGGCCCTCTGTCTGCTCCTCTCCCTTACCCAGAAATAGGAACCGGCCGACATCTATCCTGTTTGCAGCCACTGCCAAAGCCTGAGCCGAAACAACTGCGTTTTTTAGCTTTGTCAGTTCACCCTCCGAGAGCTCGGGGTGAGCCGAAAAAATGTGCGAAGCAACGAGGTAGCCCAATATCGAGTCACCCAAAAACTCAAGTCTTTCGTTATTAGATCCGCCATTCTCATAGGCGAAGGAGGAGTGAGTCAGGGCGAGCTTGAGAAGCTCGGGAGAAATACCAGCCCCAAGCCGCGCGAGCAGCTCGTCAGACATTTTGGTTAGCTGTCAGCTACTTTGCGGCCCTTGTACTCCATGTAGAGCTCAGTTCCGACGGAGTCGGTGACGACCTTGGCCCTGTGAGGCAGGCTGTAAACGGTCTGGCCATTCTCGACGGTCTTTACCAGGGTGACTGGCTGCGCCTTCCACTGCGAACGACGTGCGTGAGTGTTGGCACGAGACTTACGCCTTTTTGGTACTGGCATCGTTGTAGCTCCTCATTTGGCCCGCTCAAACTGCTGAGTGGGAAAGTCTTGTTGGGTTCGAAAACTATTTGGTGTCTAGGAAACCTCCGAAAGCTTACTTGAAAACTCCCCGCATTCCAAGAAAAACCTCGAAGCCCGAATCCCTTAATTGTTGGGAGGCAGAGCTGCCACGAGGGGATGGTCACCTGGGATGGGGCCGGTTTTCGCTGCGCCGCCAGGGGAGCCTACCTCGTTGAAAAAATCTACGTTTACGGAGTAGTAATCGCTTCACTCTCCAGGCAAATCGTCTTCATAGTAGATGGCCTCCACGGGGCAGACTGGCTCGCATGCACCGCAATCTACACACTCGTCTGGATGAATGTAGAGCATTCGATCGCCCTCGTAGATGCAGTCAACAGGACACTCGTCGATGC
>JAYORB010000082.1:0-3367 GCA_038123155.1 Aquiluna sp.
TCTTGGTTGGTTTGGTCGTCGGCGCAAACGCCTGGTAATTAGTTTCGGAAAACCTCTCTGCCATGGCCGAGCTTGAAAACATAAACAAGCAGAAGCTCGTCTTCGACCTGATAAATCACTCGATAGTCACCAACTCGGATGCGGTATCCGATCCTGTTTACCAGCTTGCGGCAGTTTGGCGGGAATGGGTTCGACGCCAGTAAACGGATTGCAAGGCGCAGCTTGTCCTGAGTCTGGGAATCGAGTTTGCGAAGTGCCTTTTCCGCCTTTGGTTCGACTACGACCCTATAGCGGGCGGAGACCAAGATCCCGCTCTACCTCTTCAAGAGTCTTCCAAGTGCTTGGATCAAAGTCCTCCGAAGCACGTATCTCTAAAATCGCCAAGGAATCTTCTAGGTCCTCGACGTAATCCAAAAACTCTTCGTATTTCATGGCGTCGACCATAACCACGGCGGGCTTTCCATGTTTGTGGATTTCCACAGCCTCAGTTTTAGCGAGCGTGAGGACCTCGTTGAACTTAGCTCTTGCCTCTGCGGCTGAATATTTGGCCATGCGGTTATTGTACAAAAGTGTGTCAAGTTTTGTACAAAACTATGTGCTGACCTCTAGTCTTCTTCGTCCAGTTCGACTACGCGCTCGTCGTCCAGAGGCGCTTCGTAGTCGTCCGCCCAGCGGTCGACGTAGTCCTCGTTTTCGTCCCCGGCCTTTTGGCTGAGCTCAGCCTCGAGCGCCGAGTAGTCGGTCGATGGGCTGTAATACTTCAGCTCGCGAGCGACCTTGGTGTTTTTAGCTTTTTGACGGCCACGCCCCATGGCGAGCCCCCTCTATCTCTGAATGTCCGCGGCTTTAGCCTTGGAAACCTACCGGAACCTTGAGAAATACTAACAAAATCTAGACGAACTGCATGACAAGCATCATTGCCAGCACGGGCATCAGAGCGTTGATGACCAGAGTCAGGAACATCTGCACAAGCCGCCCGCGGTGGTAGTAATCGAAGCCTTCTTTTGAGACTCCGGCAAATGTTGAGAGACCCCCTGCCAACCCAACCGATGCAATAACCAGCCAGTCCTGGGTAAGCGAACCAGAGTAGATGAAGCCAACAAGGCCTCCGGCCAAGATGTTCACCGCGAATAGCCCAAATGGCAGGGCCCCATGCCAGGAAGTGATTGCGTAGCGGATTACCGCACCAACACCACCTGCAGCGCCAATGACCAGGGTGAGCAAAACTGGATTACTCATGCCCCACCTTCTTTGCTCGCCTTCTGCCCTGGTGCCAACCAAAGGCATATGTGGCAGGGCCAATGAAGAGCAGCAGTGCAATCTCTGGCGATAGGCCCTGAATGTCAATGAACAAAGTGAGTGCACTCATGGTGGTAAAACCACCAGCTAGACCGGTGCCAAAGAAGGCCCGCTTTTTCTCGGTTGCAAAAATTGGGTGCCTTGCGGTCAGGCCAAAGAAGTAGCTACCAATGAGGTTTACAAACCCGAGCGCAAGAAATTCTGAGGTGGGGAACTCGTAGGTAGAACCGAACACTTCCCCAATTAGGTGACGCAGCATGGTTCCAATCGCGCCACCGACAAACACCATGCCAGCCATTCTCCAGTTGGCTAACACCCTTCAAACACTAGCGAACTTGCTAACTTGTCAGGGTGAACTTTGACGACAAGAACAACCTGGTGGTCGGTAGCTACTACCAAAACAACTACTCGGCTGAGGAGAACCAGCAGTTCACCAAAGAGTTTGCAGCCATCACGGAAAAGATGGTGGCTTGCCTAGATGAGGGCCTAGAGCCAGAGCATGAAAAGATGCAGGCTGCGGTTCGGCTGCATTACGAGTTCTGCCTAAGGTTCTGGAAGCCCGATCGCGAGTCCTACAAAAACCTAGCCATGAGCTTTGCGCTGCCAACCGCCTATAACGAAACCTATGAGTCGGAGCGTGAGGGGCTGGGTAATTACATCTACCAGGCGGCAACAATCTTTGCTGACGAAAACCTCTAGGCCCTCTCCTTAGAGCGGCTGCCGAGCCTGAAGGTTGAGGCGAATCCGAGCAGCAAGAAGATTGCCGCTGCGAATGCTGCCCATTTGGCCCCATCTGTAAAGGCGTCACCAGCGGCATCTTGGATTGACTCGGCAAGCTCCTGCGGAACCTGCTGGGCGGTTAGCCCCTCAGCAAGACCCGGTATTGCACCACCGGCTGAATCGACAACCGCGTCCACGATAAACACCTGCTGACTCTGCGGCACAGCAAGCTCGTCAAGACGGTCTTCGAAAGATGCCTGGGTTCCGGTGAAGAGCATGCTGCCAAGAACCGCAATACCGAGTGCAGAACCAATCTGCCTCACGGTTGACTGAGAGCCAGATGCTTGACCTGTCTGAGCCATGGGGACGTCAACCATGATGACGCCAGTTAGTTGTGCCGTGGCAAGCCCAATGCCGATGCCGTAGATGAATAGCAGCGGAGCTATCACGCCCCACCCGGCATCGACCGAGGCCACCAGCCCAATGCCGGCTACCCCAATAAGCTCAAGACCGACACCGATCTGCACGGCTCTTGCCGGCGGCAGCTTGCCAGAGAGCGCCCCTCCAATACCGGAGGCCATAAAAGCACCACCTGCCAACCAAAGCAGAACCAGACCGGAGCTGATGGGGCTAAGTCCTAGCACGTTCTGAAGCCATAGTGGAATGGCGAACAGCAGGCCGAATTCACCGAGCGAGATGATCATGGCTGCCAGCGAGCCATTCCTGAAAGAGGCAATGCTGAACAGCCCGAGATCGAGCAGCACGCTCTTGCCCTCGCGCTCACGCTTTCTCTCCCAAAAAACAAACATGACCGAGGTGACAGCCGCGATTGCCAGGGCAACCGGAATTACCGATAGGCCGTCCTCTGGCCAGACGAAATCACCCACTGCGAACTGATTCTTGGGGTTGGGGGTAATCCAGCCATAAACACGCCCTTCGATTAGACCAAAGACGAGGGTGCCGAACATGACCACTGAAATTGCAGCCCCAACCCAGTCGATGCCCTTGCGTCCGCTTTCAGCCTTTGACTCTGGAATGAGGTAGATCAGGCCCGCAAGAATCAGTATTCCTAGCGGGAGGTTTATCAAAAATGCCCAGCGCCAGGTGAAGTCGGTTGCGAGCCAGCCGCCCAGCACGGGACCTACCGCCACCATGCCACCAATGGTTGCCCCCCAAACGGCGAAGGCGATACCGCGATCTTTGCCCTGGAAGTTTGCGTTCACCAGCGACAGCGTGGTCGGTAGCACCATTGCGCCACCAAATCCCTGAACCACCCTCGCCGCGATCATTTCGCCGGCTGACTCTGTGGATCCGGCCCAGACCGAGGCCACTATGAAGATAAAGATTC
>JAYORB010000083.1:0-1311 GCA_038123155.1 Aquiluna sp.
CGTTGCCCGGGGCACAAACTATGTTCTCTGCAGGGGTGCCAGTTCGAATGAGGGACTTTACGATGGCGTGCTCTCTGGCGCCAGAGCCAATGACGAGAATTCTCACCCGAGCGAGTTTACCTTCGTGCCGCTGGGAACCCTGAGTACCAGGTCCTTCGATGTCAAGAAGTAGGCGCCTGGGTTATGCATAATTGGCGCATGGGTAAGAAGCGGATTGACGATGCTGCTGGCAAAGAAGCCATCGCTGCATCTGATACCCCAACTGCGGTCAGATACCTGCTGCAAGTTATCGAGGAGAAGTCTCCCGGCGGTGCTGTGGAACTGAGAGTCCCGCCCTACGGAGCCATTCAGTGCCTGTCTGGTTTGGACCACAGAAGGGGCACGCCCCCAAACGTCATTGAGATGGAAGCCGAGTTATTTCTCTCGCTCTGTCTTGGGAGGGCTAGCTGGCAAGAGGCCATCGAATCCGGCCAGGTGCTGGCCTCGGGCAGCCTTGTCGCTGAGGCAGCCAAGCTCTTTCCTGTCCTCGAAAACTAGCGGTATCGAGGCGCTGGCTTTGCTGGTTTAATTGGAGCGTGGCCGAGAACGAAGAAATCGAAATTCGCAGAGCTCCCAAGGTGCTTCCTTGGATGTTTACCGGCAGCGCACTTGGCGTCATCATCGCGATTCTGATCTTTGTTATCGCACCTGAAAACTCTGAGATTCCCGAGAACTTCTTTGGTCTTTTGATGATCGCACTTGGCTCTCTAGGTCTGGGGGTTGGGGTTTTGGTTGCGATTATTTTTGACCTGGTCTCCTCAAGGAGGGCCAAGAAGGCAATAGCCAATAGGGTTACAGAGTGATACGCGGGGACGGTCTTCTAAATCACGACATCCTGCCCGGAGAAAAGGGCC
The DNA here is from genome assembly GCA_038123155.1 of Aquiluna sp. Classification (GTDB taxonomy): domain Bacteria; phylum Actinomycetota; class Actinomycetes; order Actinomycetales; family Microbacteriaceae; genus Aquiluna. The sequence continues at coordinate 894 of JAYORB010000083.1, forward strand.
CTCAAGATAAGTGTGGCGTCTTCGGCGTTTGGGCCGAGGGTGAAGAGGTTGCAAAACTTGCCTACTTCGGCCTCTATGCCCTCCAGCACCGCGGCCAAGAGTCTGCGGGCATCGCAACCGCCAATGGCGACAAGATCTTGGTCTTCAAGGACATGGGCCTGGTCTCTCAGGTCTTCAACGAGGCAGCGCTTGAGTCCCTGGAAGGACACATCGCAGTCGGCCACACCAGGTATTCAACAACGGGAGCGTCTCACTGGAAGAATGCTCAGCCGACCCTGGGCCGAACCGCCTACGGCACGGTCGCCCTGGGCCACAACGGAAACCTCACCAATACCTCAGAGCTTCTAGAGCTTCTGCAGAAGCGCTACCCGGAGCACGAGGGTGAGCTGCGCGGGGGCAACACCACCGACACCGCGGT
>JAYORB010000083.1:1411-3365 GCA_038123155.1 Aquiluna sp.
GACACTTCAATCAATGGCCGGGTTGTCTACGAGTCCCGCGTAGAGATGGGGAGGACTCTCGCCAGGGAGTATCCGGTTGAGGCAGATCTTGTGATGCCAACCCCAGAGTCAGGAACCCCTGCCGCCATTGGTTTCAGCGAAGAGAGCGGCATACCTTTCGGCCACGGGCTCGTGAAGAACGCCTATGTGGGAAGAACCTTTATCCAGCCCTCCCAGACCATCCGCCAGCTCGGTATCAGGCTGAAGCTAAACCCTTTGCGTGAGGTCATTGCGGGTAAACGTCTGGTTGTGGTTGATGACTCAATCGTTAGGGGCAATACCCAGCGGGCACTTGTGAAGATGCTCAAGGAGGCAGGTGCCGCGGAGGTTCACGTGCGCATCTCTAGCCCCCCGATTACTTGGCCCTGTTTCTATGGCATCGACTTTGCATCAAGAGCGGAGCTGATTGCCTCCGGGCTTGGAGCTGAGGAAGTCAGGCAATCAATCGGCGCAGACTCTCTCGGATATCTCTCCAAGGAGGGAATGATCGCGGCCACAAATCAAAAGCCCGACTCTCTCTGCACCGCTTGCTTCACTGGCGAGTATCCGATCGAACTTCCGGCGGCTGAGTCTCTGGGAAAGAACCTGCTCGAAAGAGGCGTTGCCACCATCAAGGAAGAGAAGCACGTTCACGTAGATGACTAATCCATATGCGTCCTCAGGCGTCAACACCGAGGCCGGCGACAAGGCCGTAGAGCTCATGAAGCAGGCGGTAAGCGCCACCCACAACAACCTCGTTCTCGGCGGCTTTGGCGGCTTTGCCGGAATGGTCGATGCCGGGTTTCTAAGGTCCTACGAGCACCCAATTCTTGCCACCTCAACCGATGGCGTGGGAACAAAGGTTGCGATTGCTCAGGCCATCGATAAGCACGACACCATTGGCCAAGACCTCGTAGGCATGGTCGTGGACGACATTGTCGTCACTGGCGCCAAGAGTCTTTTCATGACCGACTACATCGCCTGCGGAAAGCTGGTGCCCGGAAGAATCGCGGACATTGTTCGGGGCATAGCCGAGGCCTGCAAGGCCGTTGACGTCGCGCTGGTTGGTGGCGAGACCGCTGAGCACCCAGGTCTGCTTGGCGAGGACGAGTACGACGTTGCCGGAGCTGCAACTGGGGTTGTCGAGAAGTCCAAGATCCTCTCGAGTGAGAAGGTCGAGGTTGGCGATATCGTGCTCGGGCTTGCCTCTTCGGGCCTTCACTCAAATGGCTACTCGCTGGTTCGCAAGATTGTCGCCGATAAGGGCCTTAGCTTCACCGACCACGTTGATGAGTTTTCCACGACGCTAGGTGAGAAGCTTTTGGAGCCAACCATGCTCTACAGCGGTGTGCTCAACAATGTGCTCGAGAAATTTGATGGTCAGGTCTCAACCATGAGCCACATCACAGGTGGCGGCATCGCTGCCAACCTATCCCGGGTGCTGCCCGCCACCGTATCCCTAGACATTGATCGCGGCAGCTGGAGCCCGCAGGATGTATTTCGGGTGCTGGCCTCTTGGGCAGGACATGATCTAAGAGACCTCGAGAGCACCTGGAACCTAGGTCTCGGTTTTGCTCTGGTCGTTCGAAAGTCGAGCGCCTCTGAGATTGAGAAGTTCGTGAGTGAAAGCGGCATCCACACCTGGCAGCTGGGTGTCATCGAGTCCACGGCCTGTGATGCGGATGCCGAGGGTTATACGACAAACGCCAAGGGCGTTGCGGGCGGTGCTGTGCGGTTGGTCGGAGACTATGCGCAATAAAGCAGCCGTTGGCGTAGGTGTTATCGGGGTAGCAGTCGCAATTGGTGCTTTCCTGCTGGGTCTCATTAGTGGTGCAGAGTCTGCGACTGTCAGCATCGTCAGAGATACACCTAATGTGCACTGCTACGAGGACACCTCGACTGAGCAGTTCACCGAGCAGCACACTCAGACCAAAGT
>JAYORB010000084.1:0-3165 GCA_038123155.1 Aquiluna sp.
CCGATTCTGCGCTTGTCGTATTGCCAAATTGGCAGTCTGAGCAGCCTGGAAACCATTGCTTTTCGAGTGTCCAGCACCACACCTTCACCGGTCTTGTAGAGCAGGTAGTACTGAAAGGCATTCACGATTGCACTTGTAATTACCAGCGCAACAATGGCAATGGCAAGATTTCCAAATCCAAGTGACTGTTCCACGGCTGTAATCAGCTGCCCAATCAATAGAGGCTGTGCGAGTGCTAGGGCCGAACCAAGCACGGATAGCCCAAGGGCAAAGCCAAGCGCTGTACGGTGCGGCTTCAGGTATGGGGTGAGGTCCTTCAGGGATGCCCTTGGTCCCTTATATTCCCTCGACCTTGGATTCTGCGTGGGGTCAGAGTAGTACTCGCTCACTTATGTTTCAGCTTTCTCTCTGTGAAAAGGATTCCCGTAAATAGCCTCGTTTAGAAGGTAATTAATTTCCGTAAAGGCCAGGGCTTGAGTGTATGCGGTGTTCTCTGAGAACTTGCTGTACTCCAGAAGCGGCAAAACCTCTCTTGCTCTTTTGCTGGTGCGCAGGAACATTAACGTGGTGTTTGGTCTTCTTGGAAAGTCGCCAACTACCGTGCCGCACCCGTAGCCGAACACCCGGATTGCAATGTCCGCATCCTCTGGGGAGGATTTTGTGATGAGCCCGTTGTCGGGGACTTCGATCTTTTCTCTTGGCTGGGCTTGCCTTTGCCAGATCTGGAAGCAGGTCCGCAGCCCGTTCTGAGCCCTAATCGGTGTTCCGCCTGCATCCTCATAAGAGACGTAGACGTCTTGGTCGTAGGCAAGGTGAAAATCTCGGTCGAGGCGGTTAGTGACGCTCCACTTTCTCCACGACCTAGGAACCAAAAAGCATATGGTGTCGCTGAATCTGGCAGCGTGGTTGAAAAAGGGGATCGAGAGAGCATTGTTGCGCCCAAAGGGTGGATTGGTCACGGTAATTAGGTGCTGTTCCGCTAGCTCTGTTTCTAGAAAGTTTGCTTCTCTTATGTGCTCTGCTGCCGGGTAGCGGTCTAGGGCGATGATTCTTTGTGCCCCAGCCTTTTGCAAAGCTTCAACAAAGCTGCCATTGCCAGCTGCAGGTTCTAAGAAGGTACTCTCCCAGGGCTTTGGGATGTGGGGGAGGGCGGCCTGAACCAATGAGGTTGCAAGCTCTCGCGGGGTGTAAAACTGCTCAGTGCCGGTTGTTCTGCGATTGCCGAGTTTTTCCGCCACTTGCAAAAGATATCAGCTGCCCAAAGAATTCTTTAGATTTTCACTTTTACAAGTAATCTGGAGGGCTGCCGCTTTGGCGCAGATGGAGAAGAGCTTGTTCGCTAAAGATTCCGAAGTTGTTATTCGCGCCGAGAATTTGACTAAGAAATATAAAGACTTCCTCGCCGTCGATGGCATCGATTTCGAGGTCAAACGTGGTGAGTCATTTGGCCTGCTGGGGCCAAACGGTGCCGGTAAGTCCACGACCATGAAAATGATTTCTTCCGTCTCACAGCGAACCGGCGGGGAGCTCACAATTCTTGGCAAGGAGCCAAATACTCACGGCCCTGAGATCCGCGCACACCTTGGCGTCGTGCCTCAAAAGGACCTGCTAGATAGAGAGCTCAAGGCGTGGGAAAACCTATTCACCTATGGTCGTTATTTCGGCCTCTCAAGAAAGTTCTTGAAGCAAAAGGTTGAGGAGCTACTTGAGTTTGCTCAGCTAACCGAGAAGCGCAACTCAAAGGCAGACGACCTCTCGGGTGGAATGCAGCGCAGACTTGCAATCGCGCGCGGACTGGTGAACGAGCCGGAGATTTTGATGCTCGATGAGCCCACAACAGGCCTAGACCCCCAAGCCAGGCACATCCTTTGGGATCGGCTATTCAGGCTGAAGGAACAGGGTGTGACGTTGGTAATCACTACTCACTACATGGACGAGGCTGAGCAGCTCTGCGACAGGCTCATAGTCATGGACAAGGGAAAAATCATGGCCGAGGGTTCCCCAGCTTCCCTGATCAAGGAGTATTCGTCCAAAGAGGTAGTCGAGGTTCGCTTCGGGACCGACAAGAATGAACAGTTTGCACCGCAACTGGAGAAGCTTGCGGATCGGATTGAGGTCTTGCCAGATCGTATTTTGCTCTACACCGAGAAAGGCGAGGAGCTGCTCACAAGAATCGTTGATGCTGGACTGCACCCAATGACCTCGCTCGTTCGCAGAAGCTCTCTAGAGGACGTTTTCCTACGCCTCACCGGAAGGTCGCTGGTCGAATAGTGGCAGAGCTTACTTACGAGCCTGGAACCGCCGTTGATGCGAAACGAGCGCTGCGCTGGGGTGCTTTGCGAGTCGCGGAGTATCGCTTTTACTCAATGAGCAAATGGATGGGTTCAATACTCGCCTTTGGCCTCGGGAACCCCATTTTGTTCCTGCTTTCTGTGGGACTTGGGATTGGAGCGCTGGTTGACGCCAACACCGGCGGTGATGTGCTGGGTGTCAGCTACTTGCAGTTCGTAGCCCCTGCGCTCTTGGCATCCGCTGCCATTCAAGGTGTCATGGATGAGGTCACCTTCCCCACCCTTGACGGTTTTGTTTGGGACAAGCTGTTTTTTGCGATCAATGCCACATCAGTATCAGCAAGACAGATTGCCAATGGGGTGATGATTGTTGCCCTGGGTAGAGGCCTTTTCACCACAGTTTTATACCTAGGAATATTGCTGCTCTTTGGCGCTGTGCCGCTGGCGTCGGTAATGCCGCTGCTGTTCACATCCATGCTCGCTGGCTGGGGCTGGGCTTCAATAATGATGGCTATCACTGCACGCCTCGAAAACGACGAGGGTTACTTTGCTGTGATCGGCAGGTTCGTCATTGCCCCGATGTTTTTGTTCTCGGGAACCTTCTATCCACTTGAGCAGATGCCTATTTTCCTGCAGCCGATTGGCTGGATACTTCCGCTTTGGCATTCCACGGAGCTCGGCAGGACTCTGAGCTACGAGTACCCGATTGAGCCGACCATGTTGGCGATTCATCTCGGTTATCTGACCCTGATGGGCATTGTCGGCATGCTGCTGACCTACCCAAAGTTTGAGGAGAGGCTGTCAAGGTGATTACCCAGTTGGTTGTCTCTCAGGCGGTCGCCATTCAGGAGCGAAGAAGCTCGAGGCCCGGTAG
>JAYORB010000085.1:0-3097 GCA_038123155.1 Aquiluna sp.
AATTGGCAGTCTGAGCAGCCTGGAAACCATTGCCTTGCGGGTGTCGAGAACGACGCCCTCGCCTGTTTTGTATAGCAGGTAGTACTGGAAGGCATTTACTAGAGCGCTGGTGATAACCAGCGCAACTATGGCAATGGCGAGGTTTCCAAATCCAAGCGACTGCTCTACGGCCGTAATTAGCTGACCAATCAATAGAGGCTGCGCGAGCGCAAGGCCAGAACCCAAAACCGACAGTACGAGTGCTAAAGCGAGGGCCTGACGATGAGGCCTCAGGTAGGGGAACAGGTCTTTCAGGGAAGCCCTAGGCCCCTTGTATTCCCTCGACCTTGGATTCTGCGTGGGGTCAGAGTAGTACTCGCTCACCTAATGTTCAGCTTTCTCTTCGTGGAAAGGATTCCCGTAAATAGCCTCATTCAGCAGGTAGTTAATCTCGGTAAAGGCTAGGGCTTGAGTGTAGGCCGTATTCTCTGAGAACTTGCTGTATTCGAGGTTCGGCAGAACCTCGTTGGCCCTTTGGCTCGTCTTGAGAAACATCAACGTGGTGTTGGGTCTCCTTGGAAAATCTTTGAGCACAGTGCCACATCCATAACCGAAGACACGAATTGCCACATCCGCGCTGGCGGGAGAGGACTTCTGGATTAGCCCGTTGTCGGGCACCACCACCTTCTCCCTCATATGATCTCTTTTTTGCCAGATCTGAAAGCACGTGCGCAATCCGTTTTTCTCCGTAATCGGCTCTCCAGCAGCATCTTCATAGGAGACGAAAACATCTTGGTCGTAGACCAAGTGAAAGCTGGGGTCTAGCCGATTTGTCACGCTCCACTTTCTCCAGGACCTAGGAACTAGGAAACAAATGGTGCTGCTGAACTTTGCAGCGTGGTTAAAGAAGGGAATTGAAAGAGCGTTGTTCCTCCCAAATGGGGGATTTGTGAAAGTGATTAGATTCGCCTCCGAGAGCTCTGTTTCCAAGAAGTTTGCTTCGGTAATGCCCGGTGCTGCCGGATAGCGATCGATTGCAACAATGCTCTTAGCCCCCGCGGCTTTGAGGGCTGCGACGAAGCTTCCATTTCCTGCTGCCGGCTCAAGGAATCTGCTTTGGGAGGGATTTGCGATGTGTGGGAGCGCCGCCTGCACAAGCAAAGTGGCTAAGTCTCTCGGTGTATAGAACTGCTCAGTGCCGGTTGTTCTGCGATTACCCAGTTTTTCCGCCACCTGCAAACGATATCAACTAGCCCAGTAATTCGTCAGAAATTCCATTTTCGAAGTAATCTGGAGGGCTGCCTAGAAGGCGCAGATGGAGAAAAGTTTGTTTGCCAAAGATTCCGAAGTAGTTATTCGCGCCAAGAATCTGACTAAAAAATACAAGGACTTTGTAGCGGTCGATGGCATCGACTTTGAGGTGAAGCGGGGCGAGTCCTTTGGGCTTCTCGGCCCTAACGGTGCTGGAAAGTCAACGACCATGAAGATGATTTCATCAGTTTCCCAGCGCACCGGTGGCGAACTTGAAATTCTGGGAAAGGAACCGAACTCCCACGGTCCTGAGATTAGGGCCCATCTGGGGGTCGTGCCTCAGAAAGACCTATTGGACAGGGAACTCAAAGCCTGGGAGAACCTCTTTACCTACGGGCGTTACTTCGGGCTCTCTCGAAAGTTTTTGAAGCAGAAGGTTGAGGAGCTTCTCGAGTTTGCTCAGCTAACAGAGAAGCGCAACTCAAAGGCAGATGACCTCTCCGGAGGAATGCAGCGCAGGCTCGCGATTGCACGGGGTCTTGTCAATGAGCCTGAGATTCTGATGTTGGATGAACCGACAACAGGCCTAGACCCTCAGGCGCGGCATATCCTTTGGGACCGGCTTTTCAGGCTGAAGGAACAGGGCGTGACCCTGGTAATCACCACCCACTACATGGATGAGGCGGAGCAGCTCTGCGACCGGCTCATCGTCATGGACAAGGGCAAGATCATGGCTGAGGGCTCCCCGGCTGCGCTGATCAAAGAGTATTCGTCCAAAGAGGTTGTGGAAGTTCGATTTGGGACTGACAAGAATGAGCAGTTCGCTCCCCAGCTTGAGGAGCTCGCCGATCGGATTGAGGTGTTGCCAGACCGCATCCTGCTCTATACCGAAAAGGGTGAGGAGCTGCTGACGAAAATTGTTGATGCTGGTCTGCATCCAATGACCTCTCTTGTTCGAAGGAGCTCTCTGGAGGACGTATTCCTCAGGCTTACCGGAAGGTCTCTGGTCGAGTAGTGGCAGAGCTTTCCTACGAGCCGGGAACCGCCGTAGATGCAAAACGAGCGGTGCGCTGGGGTGCGCTGCGAGTAGCGGAGTATCGCTTCTATTCCATGAGCAAGTGGATGGGATCAATTCTTGCCTTTGGACTGGGCAACCCGATTTTGTTTTTGCTTTCGGTCGGTCTCGGAATTGGAGCGCTGGTAGATGCCAACACCGGCGGTGAGGTTCTGGGTGTCAGCTACTTGCAATTTGTCGCCCCTGCGCTCTTGGCATCCGCTGCCATTCAAGGTGTCATGGATGAGGTCACCTTCCCCACCCTTGACGGTTTTGTTTGGGACAAGCTGTTTTTTGCGATCAATGCCACATCAGTATCAGCAAGACAGATTGCCAATGGGGTGATGATTGTTGCCCTGGGTAGAGGCCTTTTCACCACAGTTTTATACCTAGGAATATTGCTGCTCTTTGGCGCTGTGCCGCTGGCGTCGGTAATGCCGCTGCTGTTCACATCCATGCTCGCTGGCTGGGGCTGGGCCTCAATCATGATGGCAATAACTGCAAGGCTAGAAAATGACGAGGGTTATTTTGCGGTAATCGGTAGGTTCGTCATTGCTCCGATGTTCCTCTTCTCCGGAACCTTCTACCCGCTGGAGCAAATGCCTATTTTCCTGCAGCCAATTGGCTGGATACTTCCGCTTTGGCATTCCACGGAGCTCGGTAGGACTCTGAGCTATGACTACCCGATTGAGCCGGCCATGTTGGCCCTTCACCTTGGTTATCTGACCCTGATGGGCATTGTTGGCATGCTGCTGACCTACCCAAAGTTTGAAGAGAGGCTGTCAAGGTGATTACCCAGCTGGTTGTCTCTCA
>JAYORB010000086.1:0-710 GCA_038123155.1 Aquiluna sp.
CGACTTTATTTTCGCTGCGCTTGGTGAGGAGCTAGGGCTTGCGGGGGTCTTTGTGATTCTCGCCGTCTACCTCCTGCTCGTTTACCGAGGTCTTCGCATTGCCAACAGCCACCCAGACGACTTTTCGAAGTTGTTGGCACTCGGTTTGGCTTTTGTGATTGGGCTCCAGGTGTTTGTGGTTGCCGGTGGGGTGATGGGGCTATTGCCTCTCACTGGCCTTACGACTCCTTTTTTGGCCGCTGGTGGATCTTCGCTTTTAGCCAACTGGTCCATCATCGCGCTGCTTTTGATCATCAGTGATTCGTCTCTCAGGAGTAATAGATGCATGGTCAGGAGAGTTGGGCTGATCTTGACGATCATGTTCATTGCGCTTTTTGCAATGGCGAGCTCGATTCAGGTCATTAGAACTGGTGAGCTATATCAGGACAGCCGCAATGTGAGAGCCTCCTACGAGACCTATAAGACTCAGCGCGGAGCCATATTGGTTGGGGGCGCTCCAATAGTCACCTCTAAGCCGGTGAATGACGACTATAGATTCCTGCGGGAGTACGAGAGCGTCATCTACAGCCCGATCACTGGTTACTACTCCGTGTTCTCTGGAACCACCGGTATCGAGAGGTCAATGAACAGCTACCTCTCGGGCCAGTCGGGTGCTCAGTTCTTCGAGCAGATCAACGCCCTGCTAGATGGCACTCCTGTTCCCGGTGCAG
>JAYORB010000086.1:720-3082 GCA_038123155.1 Aquiluna sp.
TTCTTGCCCTGGTTTCAAAACCGACCTTTGATGCGAATCTGCTTGCCTCTCACAGCTATGGCGAAGTGGTCGACTCGTTCAGAAACTACTCGGAGAACGATGACGAGCCCCTGGTCAACCGAGCGATTGCCGGAGACCTTTACCACCCGGGATCAGTGTTCAAGCTCGTCGTGGCAGCGGCCGCGCTCGAGTCCGGCAGTTACACCACCCAATCAAGCTTCGAGAACCTGAGCGAGTATGTGCTTCCTGGAACCACGACCCCAGTCTTCAACTCGAACGGTTCGACCTGTGGTTCCGGCGAGAGCGTGACCCTCGAGACGGCGCTAATACGCTCCTGCAACATCCCCTTCGCCATGCTCGCGGTTGAGCTTGGTCAGGACAGAATTCGCGCTCAGGCTGAGTTGATGGGGTTTGGCGATGAGTTAGAGATCCCCATGGCCGTGACCCCCAGCCTCTACCCCGATGGCATGGATCTGGCCCAGACGGGACTGAGCGGATTTGGGCAATTTGATGTTCGCGTCTCTCCAATGCAAATGGCGCTTGTCACCGCTGCCATTGCAAACCAGGGAGTCATCATGAATCCGCAGCTGGTGAAGACGGTTGTTGCCAGCAACCTCAACATTCTTTCCCAGCCCCAACCAACCGTCTTCTCCTCTCCAATCTCTCGCGAGACCGCCGGCTATCTCACTCGCATGATGGTCGACTCGGTCGAGATTGGGGTTGCAGGTCGCGCGGGGATATCGCAGGTAGCTGTGGCGGGTAAAACCGGAACTGCGGAGAACGGACCAGCCGAGCCCTACACCCTCTGGTTCACGGGCTTTGCCCCAGCCGAGAAGCCGCAGATTGTTGTCACCGTCGTGATTGAAGACGGTGGTGGCATTGGTCAAAACGGAACCGGCAATCAGCTGGCCGCTCCAATTGCCAAGGCAGTAATGGAGGCGGTGCTCGAATGAAGCCTGCGGTAGGGCAGCTTTATGGCGATCGCTATCGCCTGCAGCTTCGCATTGCCATCGGAGGGATGGGCGAGGTTTGGCAGGCCGAGGATGAGCTGATTCTGCGTCAGGTGGCAATCAAGATCCTCAAGGAGGAGTACGTCTCAGACCCGCTCTTCATAGAGAGGTTTCGAAGCGAGGCTAAGTCGGCAGCTTTGGTGGAACACGAGGGAATTGCCAATGTCTATGACTATGGAGAGGATGCAAACGCAGCCTATTTGGTGATGGAACTCGTTCCGGGGGAATCGCTCTCTCGAATCTTGGAGCGCGAGAAAAAGCTTCCAGACATCAAAGTCCTAGACATCATGGCGCAGACATCTAGAGCACTTGGCGCCGCCCACGCCAGAGGACTCGTGCACCGAGACATCAAGCCTGGAAACCTTCTAATTACGCCTGACGGCAAGGTAAAAATCACGGACTTTGGAATTGCCAGGGTTGGAGATCAGGTTCCGCTCACCAAGACCGGGCAGGTCATGGGCACCGTGCAATACCTCGCCCCGGAACAGGCCACCGGCAAACCCTCCACCCCCGCCACCGACCTCTACTCGCTTGGTGTGGTTGCCTATGAGGCCCTCAGTGGCAAAAGGCCATTCACCGGTGAAAACCAAATGGCCATTGCAATGGCCCACATCAACGAGATGCCTCCTGCCCTGCCAGAGTCAATTGACCCAAGGGTCCAGAACTTGGTTCTCAGCTGTCTTGCAAAGAAGCCCAACCAAAGACCAGAGTCTGCAACATCGCTTGCCATCAGGGCCGAGGCCCTGCTGAGGGAGAAAAAAGGGAAGCCGTCTATCAAGACCATCAAAGAGGTTGAGGACGATCCAGTAACAGAATTGATTACCACTGACACTGCGCCACTGCCTCGGGCACCAATTGTCTGGCCCTGGATAGCGACCCTGGGTCTTCTCGGCCTAACTGCTGTTGTGGTGATCGTTGCGATCCTCTCCGATCCAAACGCAGAGGAAGTTGTTCAGACCCCCTCACCAACTACGACACAGACCCAAGAACCAGAGCCCGAGCCCACGGCAGAGCCTGAGCCTTCAGATGAACCTCGGAATATCTTGATTTTGCGATCTGACATCATCGACCAAAATCTCAGCGACGTCACCGCCGACCTCACGGAGAAGGGCTTCATAGTCAATGCAATACCGGGCGAACTTATCCCGGGTGACGACCCGAGGGTGAGGACCGTATACGCCGTATCGCCAACCGGAAGCATTCTTGAGGGAAGCACCATCGACGTCACCTACTACGTGGGTGACTTCGCAGAGATCCCTGTCGAGATTCCGGATGCCGACCCGACCGAGTCGGCGACAGTATCTCCAGATGTGAGCGAGTCTCCAACAGTTAGCGACGAGGTAGTTGCGGAA
>JAYORB010000087.1:0-3042 GCA_038123155.1 Aquiluna sp.
ACACAAACCCGGCGGTCATTAGTTACGACGCCGCCTATGGCTACGAGATTGCCCACATTGTGAAGGCCGGCTTTGAGCGCATGTACGGAGGTCAGCACGAGGACCCCAACGTCATGTACTACCTCACGGTCTACAACGAGCCAATGCTGCAGCCAGCTGAGCCAGAGAACCTCGATGTTGATGGCGTCCTAAAGGGTATCTACAAGCTCAGCAACGGCAATGCAGCCGGCCACAAAGTTCAACTGTTGGCCTCAGGTGTTGCTGTGCCATGGGCGCTCGAGGCTCAAGAACTCCTGGCCGAATACGGTGTCGCAGCCGATGTTTGGTCGGTGACTAGCTGGGGAGAGCTGCGCAAGGACGGCCTCAAGGCTGACGAGCAGAGATTCCTCTTTCCAGAGCAAGATGCCCCGATGCCCTACCTAACCCAAAAACTCGCAGACGCCGAGGGCCCATTCCTGGGTGTCAGCGACTACACCCACTCGCTACCAGACATGATCAGGCCATGGGTTCCAGGTGACTTTGCAACTCTTGGGGCTGATGGCTTTGGCTTCTCAGACACCAGGCCAGCTGCAAGGCGCTTTTTCAAGATTGATGGCCCATCGATCGCCGTCAGGGCTTTAGAGCAGCTTGTTGCTCAGGGCAAGTTGGATGCAAGCATCCCCCAGCAGGCAATTGACAAGTTCCGGCTCCACGATGTTGCTGCTGGCACCAGCGGATCGGCCGGTGGTGACGCCTAAGCACCTCCCATGGCTTAGATCCATTGCCGGCGACTTGGCAACGGCGACCCTAACCCGTCTCGAGGAAACGCTCCCCTGGTATTCCCAGATGCCTCCAGCAAGACGTGCGGCGGTTGGATCGGTTGCCCAGAGTGGCATAACCAGCTTTATCCAGTGGTACGAGGACCCCGGCTCTCAGCCCTGGGTTGCGGCAGACGTATTCGCGGGTGCTCCAAGGGAGCTTCTGCGCTCAATCTCGCTGCAAGAGACTCTCCAGCTCATCCATGTAGTAGTTGAAATGGTCGAAGAGAGAGTTGTTTCAGAGCACCCTGACCTGCGCGAGGCCGTGCTGCGATATTCACGTGACATCGCCTTTAGTGCTGCGGATGTCTATGCCAGGGCGGCCGAGGCACGAGGGCTTTGGGATGCCCGTCTGGAAGCGTTGGTGGTGGACAGCATCATCAGCGGAGAGACTTCTCAGGAGATAAATTCAAGAGTTGCAGCCTTAGGCTGGCGTGCCGATGGTCAAGTAGCCGTTCTTCTAGGCACCACCCCCGATTCACCAGACCCTGACAACATCCGCAAAATTGCAAGAAAGTCTCAGGCGGATGTCTTACTGGGGATTCAGGGGCGCAGGCAAGTTGCCGTTATCGGGCTCCCCGAGATTTCGAAGTCGCCAACGACAGAAATACAAAGCGTTGCAGAATCCATTGGAGAGTGCTTCGGCTCAGGTCCGCTAATTCTGGGGCCCGTGGTAAACACAGTTTCAGAGGCACCCAGGTCTGCTCGTGCCGCACTGTCTGCGAATTCTGTTGCAGCAAGTAGAGAAGTCGGCTCGAGGCCAGTGCAGGCTGATGATTACCTGCCTGAAAGAGCACTCGCAGGGGACCAGCTCGCTAAACAAACCCTTATCGGCAACTATTACCTCCCCTTGGCTGAAAGCTCTAAAGAGCTCCTCGGGACACTCAAAACCTACTTCGAGCAGGGTGGTTCTCTCGAGGCAACCTCTAAGGCTCTGTATGTGCACGCGAACACCGTGAGATATCGGCTCAAGAGAATTCATGACCTCTTGGGAGAGGATGTGACCGAATCGAGGATTAGCTTCGTCGCGCAGGTGGCCCTGTCGCTGGGGCTCATTAGCGATGCAGAAAGTGGAATCAGGAGAGACTAATGCTCATAGTTGCTTGCCCGGGCCAGGGCTCACAAACACAAGGATTCCTAACACCGTGGCTGGAACAGTACCCAGACCTAGAACAGATTCTTGATGGCCTAGGGACTGCATGTAATGCCGAGCTCATCCGGCTTGGAACTACGGCCGAAGAGGACGAGATCAAGGACACCGCAAACGCGCAGCGCCTGATTGTAGGTAGTTCGATAGGGATCTATCGTGCCGCCCTAGGGGAGCTCGAGGTGGATGGGGTATTGGGACACTCCGTAGGAGAGTTTGCCGCTGCTGCGATCGCAGGAGTGCTCAGCGATGCGGATGCCATGAAACTGGTGGGACGGAGAGCGGATGCGATGGCGTCCGCTGCTGCCGAGGCTGCAACTTCAATGGCCGCGGTACTAGGTAGTGAGGAGAGCACCGTCCTTGAACGACTCACTGAGCTGGGGCTTGAGCCAGCAAACTTCAATGGCGCTGGGCAGCTCGTGGTGGCCGGACCTAAGAGCGCAGTTACCTCCCTATTGGAATCGCCCCCGGAAAGAGCCAGGGTGATCGAGCTGAAGGTTGCAGGAGCATTTCACACGTCGTTTATGGAGAGTGCAAAGGCACCAGTTCAGGAACTCGTTGACGGCCTTGAGGTTTCCGAGCCAACGATGAGCCTCTGGAGCAACGTCGACGGTCAGCTAGTAAACAGTGGACCGGAGTTCGTGCAGTCACTCGTGAGCCAAATATCGAACCCGGTTCGTTGGGACAAATGCATGAACTCTCTGACGGGTAGTGCAGCTACGGTGCTTGAGTTGCCTCCCGCAGGAGCCTTGGCCGGACTAATCAAACGAGGCGTTCCAGACGCCACTGCGATAGCCTTGAAAAACCCTGCTGATTTAGAGAAGGTTCCAAACTCTTGAAGACCCTGAAGCAAAACGATCCGGTGCAGTACTCACGGATTCATTCGCTAGGTGCCTCAAGGGGAGCCACCAAGGTCACTAACGACGCGATCGCTGGGCCAATCGATTCATCCGATGAGTGGATAAGACAGCGCACAGGAATTGTGACAAGGGTTCGGGCTCCCGAGAACCAGAGTCTTATGGACATGGCAGTCGAGGCATCCCAAGAGGCTATTTCAAGAGCTGGCGTCGATCCCACTGAGATTGATGCAGTAATTTT
>JAYORB010000088.1:0-2982 GCA_038123155.1 Aquiluna sp.
GCTCGCAAGGGCTGCTCTAGTCCTCTTCTTCCAGTTCTACTTCGCGCTCTGCATCTAGGGCCGGCTCATAGTCATCCGCCCAGCGGTCAACATAGTCCTCGTTTTCGTCCCCGGCCTTTTGGCTGAGCTCAGCCTCGAGCGCTGAGTAGTCGGTCGATGGGCTGTAATACTTCAGCTCGCGAGCGACCTTGGTGTTTTTAGCTTTTTGACGGCCACGCCCCATGGCGAGCCCCCTCTATCTCTGAATGTCCGCGGCTTTAGCCTTGGAAACCTACCGGAACCTTGAGAAATACTAACAAAATCTAGACGAACTGCATGACAAGCATCATTGCCAGCACGGGCATCAGAGCGTTGATGACCAGAGTCAGGAACATCTGCACAAGCCGCCCGCGGTGGTAGTAGTCGAAACTTTCAGCCGAGACTCCCGCGAAGGTTGAGAGCCCGCCAGCAAGGCCAACCGATGCGATGACCAGCCAGTCTTGGGTGAGCGATCCCGAGTAGATATAGCCGACAAAACCACCAGCCAGGATGTTCACCGCAAAGAGACCAAAGGGAAGTGCGCCGTGCCAAGAGATGATCGCGTAGCGAATGACTGCGCCAACTCCACCTGCAGCACCAATAAGCAAAGTAAGCAGAACGGGATTACTCATGCCCCACCTTCTTCGCTTTTCTTCTGCCCTGATGCCAACCAAATGCGTAGGTGGCAGGGCCAATGAATAGCAGCAGCGCTATCTCCGGGGAGAGTCCCTGGTTATCGATAAACAGTGTCAGAGCGCTCATAGTTGTAAAGCCGCCGGCTAGTCCAGTCCCAAAAAAAGCACGCCTTGATTCGGTTGCAAATAGTGGATGGCGGGCGGTTAGGCCCAGGGCATAGCTACCAATCAGGTTTACAAAGCCGAGCGCGAGGAATTCAGAGGTTGGGAACTCATAGCTTGAGCCAAAAACTTCCCCGATTAGGTGACGCAGCATGGTTCCGATCGCGCCACCGATAAACACCATGCCAGCCATTCTCCAGTTGGCTAACACTCTTTAAACACTAGCGAATTTGCTAACTTGGCAGAGTGAACTTCGATGACAAAAACAACCTTGTGGTTGGCAGCTACTACCAAAACAACTTCTCCCAAGAGCAAAACCAAAAGTTCACGCAGGAGTTTGCTGCAATAACCGAGCAGATGCTGGCCTGCCTTGACGAGGGTCTTGAACCCGAGGCTGAGAAGATGCAAGAGGCTGTGAGACAGCACTACGAATTTTGCCTAAGGTTTTGGACCCCTGACCGGGAGAGCTACAAGAGTCTCGCAATGAGCTTCGCCCTCCCCACCGGGTACAACGAGACCTACGAAGCTCAGCGAGAGGGGCTTGGCAATTACATTTACCAGGCCGCCACCCACTTCGCCGATGAAAACCTTTAGGCCTTTTCTTTAGAGCGACTTCCCAGCCTGAACGTCGAGGCAAAGCCCAGCAGCAGAAAGATCGCGGCTGCAAATGCAGCCCACTTGGCGCCGTCTGTGAAGGCATCACCGGCGGCATCCTGAATCGACTGTGCCAGTTCCTGCGGCACCTGCTGAGCAGTTAGACCATCGGCGAGGCCAGGGATTGCTCCGCCCGCAGAATCGACAACTGCATCAACTATCAACACCTGCTGACTTTGAGGCACTGCAAGTTCATCAAGTCGATCCTCGAAGGAGGCCTGGGTTCCTGTGAAGAGCATGCTTCCCAAAACAGCAATGCCGAGGGCCGACCCGATTTGCCTGACTGTTGATTGAGAACCAGAGGCTTGACCGGTCTGGGCCATTGGAACATCAACCATGATCACTCCGGTTAGCTGCGCGGTTGCCAAACCAATACCGATTCCATAGACAAACAGCAGGGGAGCAATCACTGCCCAACCCGCATCCACCGATGCGACCAGCCCAATGCCAGCGACACCGATGAGCTCAAGCCCAACACCAATCTGCACGGCTCTGGCAGGAGGAAGTTTTCCAGAGAGTGCCCCGCCAATTCCGGAGGCCATGAATGCGCCACCCGCAAGCCACAACAGCACCAATCCAGAGCTGATCGGGCTGAGCCCGAGAACGTTTTGGAGCCAAAGCGGGATAGCAAACAGCAGCCCAAACTCTCCCAGGGATATGATCATTGCGGCCAGCGAACCATTTCGGAATGAGGCGATGCTGAACAGCCCCAGGTCCAAAAGCACGCTCTTGCCCTCGCGCTCTCGCTTCCGCTCCCAAATTACAAACATCACTGTCGTTACTGCCGCTATTGCAAGCGCCACTGGAATGACGGAGATGCCATCCTGGGGCCAGAGGAAGTCCCCGAGTGCAAACTGGTTCTTCGGGTTTGGGGTGAGCCAGCCGTAGACCCTGCCCTCAATAAGTCCAAACACCAGGGTGCCAAACATGACTACCGAGAGCGCCGCTCCGACCCAGTCAATTCCCTTGCGGCCACCCTCAGCCTTAGATTCGGGGATGAGATAGATCAGGCCGGCAAGAATCAGGATGCCCAGTGGCAGGTTAATCAAGAATGCCCAGCGCCAGGTGAAGTCGGTTGCGAGCCAGCCACCGAGCACAGGTCCGACGGCAACCATGCCGCCAATCGTGGCTCCCCAGACTGCAAAGGCTATGCCGCGCTCTTTACCCTGGAAGTTTGCGTTCACCAGGGAAAGCGTGGTTGGAAGCACCATCGCCCCACCAAAGCCCTGAACCACTCTCGCTGCAATCATCTCTCCGGCTGACTCTGTGGATCCGGCCCAGACCGAGGCCACTATGAAGATAAAGATTCCGATAAGCAAAAGGCGCTTGCGCCCAATCTTGTCAGCGAGTGAACCCCAGACCAGAAGGGTTGAGGCAAATACCAGCACGTAGCTCTCTTGGACCCATTGGACCTCGGTAGAGGTAAGGGCAAGATCCTCAATGACCTTGGGAAAAATGGTGTTGACGATGGTTCCGTCGATGATGACCAGGGAGATGGCCATTGATATAAAGA
>JAYORB010000089.1:0-2915 GCA_038123155.1 Aquiluna sp.
TTTGTAGGGCTTCCTCTGGAGGCCACCGAAACCACACCAACCAATGGACTTCCTGACAGCGCTGAGAGCGTCCAGGTAGCGAAGATCCAGGAGAACTTCGATGTGGTGGAGGGTTCCGCGGCATTCATTGTCTACTTCTCCGATACCGAGTTCACCGAGTCTCAGCTCGAGTGGATTCAGGGAACGTTTGACCCCCAAAAGATGATGCCCGCGGGTGGGGCCAACGAGAAGTTTCTTGAGTTTTCAAATGCCGAGGTAATGGGGGAGAAGTTCGTGCCTCCCGCCGCGATTTCTGAGGATGGCACTACAGCTCTAATCACTATACCGCTGGATGCCACGGATGACTTCGAGCTCACTACTGAGCGCGTGGAGACCATGCGAGAGCTCGCACCAGAGGACATGCCAGCAGGCATTGATGTTTATGTCACAGGTCCTGAAGCGTTTATCAAAGACGTCGGCTCGATCTTCGAGGGTGCTGACTTCCTGCTGCTTGCCTTCACGGCTGGAGTTGTAGCTGTCCTGCTCCTTGTGACCTACCGCTCACCAGTGCTCTGGCTTATTCCGCTTGCGGTGGTTGGCACCGCTGACGGAATGGCTGGCATCTTGGCAAGACGCGTGGCTGACTTCTTGGGCTTCGTTCCAGATGGTTCGGTGACAGGAATCCTGTCGGTTCTGGTGTTTGGAGCGGCCACCAACTACGCGTTGCTGCTCATCGCTCGCTATCGCGAGGAGCTTTTGAACTTTGAGGACCGCCGCGAGGCAATGCGCATTGCTATCCGCGGTGCAGGACCTGCGATCTTGGCATCCGGCTCAACCGTCGCGGTTGCCCTGGCGCTACTGCTTCTTGCCGAGATTGAGGGTAGGCAGGTACTCGGTCTGGTGTCAGCGGTCGGAATCGTGGTCGCCATGATTGCAGGATTGTTGGTATTGCCGTCCGCCCTGGTCGTATTTGGCCGCTGGATCTTCTGGCCGTTTGTTCCAAGAGTGGGCGGCAAGAACCCCTATGAGAAGTCCATCTGGACAAAGCTAGGTAGGGCGGTCTCCAAGAAGCCACTCGCCGTTGCGGCCATTGGTGTTGCGGTCCTCGGCGGCTTGGCCTCGGGAGGCCTTGGCATCAAGAACGGTCTGAGCGCAACCGAAATCTTCATTGAGAAGCCCGAGGCTGTCTTGGGTCAAGAGGTGCTTGCGGACGCATTCCCTGCAGGCAGTGCAACGCCGACCATCGTGGTGGTGGACAGCGAGTACTTGGACGAGGCCAGGGAGCTTGTAGATATTGCGGGAGTAGCAGAGATCTCCGAGGGCCAGAGCGATGGCAACTACTCGGAGCTAAGGCTGGTACTTGATGCGGAGCCCGAGTCAAATGAGGCTTTGCAGGTGGTTCGGGATTTGAGGGTCACTTTAGATGAGCTTCCAGAGGGAGTCACAGCGCTCGTTGGCGGTCAGGACGCATCCACGCTTGATGTGACGGACGCGACGGCAAGAGACCAAGCGCTGCTGGTGCCGCTGATTTTGATCTCCGTTTTCTTGATTCTGATTTTGCTGCTTAGGTCTTTGGCGGCGCCAATCTTCTTGATGATTGCGGTAGTCGGGTCGTTCTTCTCTGCCTTGGGAGCTAGCTGGCTAATCTTCCAATACATATACGGCTTCCCGGCCCTCGATCTAACCGTGCTGATTTTGGCATTCCTGTTCTTGGTTGCACTGGGTGTTGATTACAGCATCTTCTTGGTGACCAGGGCTCAAGAAGAGGCGAGGACTCTGGGAACACGCGAGGGTATGAAGAAGGCGCTTGGTGCTACAGGCGGTGTCATAACCTCGGCTGGAATTTTGTTGGCCGCCGTGTTTACGGTGTTGGGCGTCTTGCCACTCATCGCACTTGCACAGGTTGGAACCATTGTGGGTATTGGTGTGCTGCTTGACACCTTGCTCGTTAGAACAATCATCGTTCCTGCCCTTGCCTTTATTTCAGGCAAGAAGTTCTGGTGGCCAAGAAAAGAATTCGCTGACTAAATAACCCAGGCAGTCTCGTTTGGCTCGAGAGGCCCCTCAGTGTGACCGGAGCGAATGATTGCCTTGCCCTCTAGAGACCAAGGGTCACTTCCGAAGTTGTGAACTACGGTGATGTGGCCGTTTTTGTAGCTGAGAACATCGCCTAAAAGCACCCAGTCAAAGCTGCCCTCACCTAGGGCGAGTTTCTTTCTTAGTCGCAGCGCTGACTTGTAAAGCTCGAGGGTTGAACCCTGAATGCCATCCTGCGACTTCCTTGATAGGTGCGCAAACGCCTCAGGCTGGGGGAGCCAACCGGCAGCCTCAGAGAAGCCATTTGAGGGACCACCCTCTGCCCAAGGCAGCGGAACGCGGCAGCCGTCTCTACCTACTCGCTCACCATTAGTTCTTGCAAAGGTTGGGTCTTGCCGGTGCTCCGGGGCGAGGGTGGTGTGCTCTGGAAGGCCGAGTTCTTCACCCTGGTATAGATAGCTCGCGCCAGGGAGGCCAAGCATAAACAGCGTTGCCGCCCTTGCCTTTTGCAAACCAAGCTCATTGTCGGGCTGGGGGTTATCTGGACCAATACCGTCGGAGGCTGTGGCGCGGCCATAGTCTCCGCCGAACCTTGATGCGTGACGAATCACGTCGTGATTCGAGAGCACCCAGGTGCTCGGTGCTCCCACGGCATCAAAGGCCTCAAAGCTCTCGTTGATTGCCGCCACAAGTGGCTCTCTGCTCCAACCAGCGTCCAGAAATCTGAAATTAAAGGTCTGGTGGAATTCATCCGCTCTTACCCACTTGGCCATCAGGCTTAGTGGCAGCACATATGCCTCACCGCACATTGCCCGCTCGCCCTCGTACTCATCCAAGATCTTGCGCCAGGACCTAAAGATGTCGTGGACCTCGTCTTGGAACCACATCGGCGGAGCCTC
>JAYORB010000090.1:0-2896 GCA_038123155.1 Aquiluna sp.
TGCGCTGGGATCTGGCGATTCGCGAAATCTAGCGCCGGGATCAATGGTCTAGGAGCGCCATGATCGTGGCTGTGAGCTGAACTATTTGCTGCTTTTGTCATCTTCCTTGCTTTCTGGCAAATGTTTCCCTGGGCGGGACTAGCCCGCCCAGGGAAAGGTTTAGGAGTGTCGGTTTACCACTCTGGAGCAACTGATGGGTCAGTTGCGTTGTCGATGGTGACCTTTGGGTTAGGCATGTATAGAACCGAACCATCGTCGTCACGACCCTGGCTGGTGTCACCAGTCATTGCGCGGTAGATACCTACAACTGCGTTCTCACCATCCCATGATGAGGACTGGAAGACGGTTCCGTCTAGCTTGCCATCGATAACCAGTGGGTTACCTAGGAAGGTGTTACCGATTGAGGTGATGATGAAGTCCTCAACGGCTAGACCACGTGCCTCGAGGGCAGCGATACCACCAGCAACCATTGAGTCGTCAGCGGCGTACATACCCTGAACGTTCTCAACACCAACGGCGGTTAGCATCTCAGATGCAGCGATCTGTGACTCGTCCTTGTTCCAGTTACCTGGCTGCTCAGCCAAAATGGTGACATTTGGGCACTCTGCAGCTACGGTCTCGCGGAATCCAGCACCACGTAGGGATGCAACAGAGTTACCGGTTAGACCGTTGATCTGGATAATGCCAATCTCGGCACCAGCTGCGAACTCACACATCATTTCTGCGGAAGCTGCACCCTGGCCGTAGCTGTCGGTACCTGAGTAACCGTAGGTTAGCTCGGTGTCCTCTGGGTTAACGTCAGCGTTGGTGATCCAAACTGGGATACCAGCTGCGTTAGCTGCCTCGAGGCATGGACGGATGCTGTCAGCGATAGCTGGCCACAGGATGATGCCGTCGGTCTCGCTGTCAGCAACTGCAATCTCACACTCGCTGGCCTGCTTGTCACCGTCGTACTCGCTGTTGGTGATGGTTAGGTCGATGCCTAGCTCCTCAGCCTTTGCGATCATTGGAGGCAGGTAAGTGGTGCCGTATGGCTGGTCGTTACCCTGTGGTAGCAGTGCGTAGACCTTTAGGGTGTCGTCGCCACCAGTGTCGCCGCTGTCACTGCTGCTGTCGCTGCTGCCTGAATCTGAAGAACCAGTTGATGCGTCTTCAGTGGCACAGCCGGTTAGGACTAGTGCTGCTGCGGCCAGCATCGCTGCTGGAGCAAGCACCAAACGAGACTTTCTCATTTTTCCTCTTTCCTTTGCTTTGTCATTTGATTGGGATCAACTGGACGTTGACCTACTGCCAGCCTCGGATGGTTCCGAAGCTTTCCCGCGGCCGCTTCGCAGAGTACGAATACTCGAGATGACCGCGCGAAGATTGTTGGGGTCTGTGGTTACCGCTATGAGAAGCAGCAAGCCGATAAAGATCTGCTGAATAGGCACCTGAACAGCGGCAAGAGTCAAGGCAACCTGGATGATGCCCAAGGAAGCCGCTCCGATAAGAGTTCCGACTACCGAACCGCGACCACCCTTGAGGTAATTTCCTCCGATGATGGCGGCGGCAAAGCTGGCTAGAAGAACTGTTGAGCCAGCGATTGGGTCTGCAGCAGTGCGCTCGAGGGTGTTCATCACGCCCGCCGCTGCAGCAACAACACCGCTGATGATAAAGCCGGTGAAGATTCTTAGCTTCACTGGTATACCCGCATCCTTTGCCGCCTGCCGGTTTCCTCCAACAGCTAGGAACTCGCGGCCGACGCGGATACGAGAGATAAAAATCTGCAGGCCTATGAAGACAAGAATGAATACAAGAATTCGTGGAGTGATTGGGCCAAGTAGAGGCTGGCCAAAAGCAATTCCGGCTTCAACATTGTTGAGCTTGATTGGAGCCTCGTTAGAGATAACAAGCGCAAGCCCTTTAAGGAAGAAAAGCATTCCAAGTGTTGCAATGAAGCTATTTATGCCAATTACCGCGACCAGGAACGCATTCACAATTCCAACGACCACACCGACAGCAAGTCCAGCCATAATGCCCACACCGAGATCGGGAATCGAGGCTGTCACCACACCGGCAAGTGCCAAGGTACTAGCCACACTCAGGTCGAGCTCTCCCATGAGGATTACCACAGTGAGGCCAAGAGCCACAAGGCCGACCAATGCGATTCGTCCAAGGGTTACTGAGTAAGCGGTGAAAACTGTCTGCTCAGTTAGCAAGACACCAATAAGTACTGCCGCTAGAAGCGCAACGCCTCTACCCTCCGTGCGGCGAGCGATTGTTAGCTTGAGCTTGGACCAAAAACCAGTTGAACGGCTACCAAGCTGAATGGTTTGAGTCTGACTCACTTCTTACCCGCCCTTCTAGCAAGTGCATCAATGGAGACCGCGGCGGCAATCAGGAAGCCAAGGGCCATTTGCTGGTAGCCGAAGCTGATGTTTAGAAGCACCAGGACGTTGGTCAAGACACTGACGAAGACAACTCCGAGAAGGGTTCTCATGACCGAGCCCTTACCGCCGAATACGCTGGTGCCTCCTACGATGATCGCTGCCAGAGCTCGGAAGTCGTAGCCGGTCGACATGGCGCTCACTGCCGTATTCGAGAAGGCCGCGAGAACAAAACCAGCGATCATTGCCGAGAACGCGGTCACAAGGAACGCGCCAATGATGACAAGTCCTGTATTGGTCCCGCCAAGTCTTGGTGCCCTCTCGTTGACTCCAAAGCTCCGCACCGTAAAGCCAAAGTTGGTTCGGTTCAGCACGAAGGACAGAATCAGGGTCATTGCAACCAGCACGAGTGCTGAATAGGGGACCGGGCCAAGCTTTCCAGCACCAAACGATGCCAACGGGCTCTCGTAAGGGCCAAAGAAGATTGACCCACCAGAGAAGAAGCGCAAGAGCCCCAGGCCGATATAAGT
>JAYORB010000091.1:0-2849 GCA_038123155.1 Aquiluna sp.
TGGCGGTTATTTACCTGCCAACCGAGATGGTAGTTCTGCCAGCACACTTCACCGCGCTTGGCGATCCCGAGGGGCTCGGCCTGGTCATCTCTGCTGGAGCCGGGGCATCGGTGATTGGAGCTCTTGGTTTTGAAAGGCTCCACAACCGATTTAGCTATGCCACCATCCTGCGCTTTGCAATCTTGGGCATCGGGCTATCGATGTTCCCGCTTAGCTTCTTGCCACCGGTGCCTCTGATGGTGGTGTTCTTTTTCTTCCTTGGTCTTGCCTGGGGTCCCCTGTTGCCGCTTCTGAACACCGTGATCCAGAAGAAGATCCCGGCAAATAAGCGCGGCAGGGTCTTCGCTCTGGAGATGACTATTTGGCATGCGGGACCCCTGATTTCGATGTATGCGGTTGGAACAGCGGTAGATGCATTTGGCGTTGGCCCCGTATATCTCCTACTTGCCGGTGGAGTATTTGCGGCTGCGTTGTTGGTTTCTTTCAACCGCTACATAGGGCAGCTAAACAGCTAGCTATCCACAGATTTCACTCTGGCCACTTCGAGAACCTCTAACCCAGTAACAATCTGTGTATGACACTGTTAGAAGCACGACAATCAGATAATCTGATTCATATGAAGAAGATCATGACTGCCACCGAAGTCGCACGCAACTTCAGCGAGGTTCTGGATGCCGTTGAAGCGGGCGATGAGATCACGATCACTAGGGGCAACAAACCCGTGGCTGTTCTTGGCGGAGCCAAGGCTGTGCCCAACTCGGTGGCCTTTAAAGCTGCCATGCGCGAACACTACAAAAAGTACGGCTTTATCACCAAGGAAGAAGCCGATGAGATGATTGCCCAGATCCGAGCCGATCGAGACGCAGATTTGGCCATGGAGGCCGAATTTTGGAACGACTAGTTCTTGACTCTTCCGTCTGGATTGATATCGAGCGCAACAAGCTGGCCCTGGATGATGTCCTGGGTGACGCCTACCAGCTGATTCTCCCTGCGGTTGTCGCTGCCGAGCTTCGCTACAAGTTCGCCAACTATCTGACTGGTCCCCAGAAACAGCAAGAGGCCAGAAACTTTGTAGAGCTTGTTGAATCAGTCTGCGACTTTGCGCCATTCGATAAAGATATCGTGGAGAAATACGTTGACCTCCGTTCTCATTGCAAACGCGAAGGTGCTCCTCGATCAGTTCAAGACCTCATGATCGCAGCAACCGCGGTGGCCCATGGAGCACTCCTAAAGTCTTTTGACAGCCGAGCGAACTTTGAAGAGCTGCCAAACGTGAGGGTGCTTTCCTAGCACCCTAGGCTTTATCAAGTGAGTGACGAGATCCAAGAACCAAAAGCGGTTCCAACCTGGGGTGTTGGTCCCTACCAAGGCGATGTATCTCAGGATCCAAACTTTGCCAAGTTTGACCCAGATCTGGTGGCACGAGGCGACACCAGAAACGTCGTTGATAGCTATCGATATTGGAAGATGGAAGAGATAGTTGCCGATCTCGACGGCAAGCGGCATCCGTTCCATGTTGCCATCGAGAACTGGCAACATGACCTAAACATAGGTTCCATAGTTCGCAACGCAAATGCCTTCCTAGCAAAAGAGGTTCATATCGTTGGCAATAAGCGTTGGAACCGGCGCGGCGCTATGGTGACCGACAGGTATCAACACGTCACGCACCACCCTGCTATTGAAGATCTCATTGAGCGGGCAAGCACCGCAGCGGAGGAAGGCAAGAAACTTCCGATTATCGCGATTGACAATTTGCCGGGCTGTAAGCAGCTAGAAAAGTATGAGCTTCCAAGGGAGTGCCTCCTGCTCTTTGGACAGGAGGGGCCGGGCCTCTCCCAAGCTGCCCTCGATGCTGCAGATGTGGTGCTGGAAATCACTCAGTTTGGCTCAACCAGAAGCATCAATGCCTCGGCGGCGGCCGCCATAACTATGCACACCTGGGTAATGCAGCACGTTTTTAGTTAGACTTTGTGAGGGCTGAAGCCTCAAGTCCCCCACTTTTGAAAGGGGTTTAGCCATGCCAGCAGTAGTCCTAGTCGGAGCCCAGTGGGGCGACGAAGGAAAGGGCAAGGCGACAGACCTACTCGGGGACCGGGTTGATTACGTGGTTCGCTACCAGGGTGGCAACAACGCAGGTCACACCGTAGTTATTGGCGATAAGAAGTTTGCCCTTCATCTGCTTCCCTCGGGAATCCTCACCCCCGGATGCACACCAGTCATCGGTAATGGTGTGGTAGTCGATCTGGAGGTGCTGTTCAAGGAGATTGACGGACTCAACGAGAAGGGCGTTGACACCTCAAAGCTTCTGATTTCAGCAAATGCGCACATCATCACTCCGTACCACGTGACGGTAGACAAGGTTTCGGAGCGCTTCCTCGGAAAGCGTGCCATTGGTACTACCGGCCGGGGAATCGGACCGACCTATGGCGACAAGATTGGCAGGCTTGGTATCAGGGTTCAGGACCTCTTTGATGAGAGCATCCTGACCCAAAAGGTCGAGGGCGCCCTGCACCAGAAGAACGAACTTTTGGTGAAGGTTTATAACCGTGCAGCTGTGAAAACCTCAGATGTGGTTGAACACCTGCTCACCTATTCGGAGCGGCTCCGTCCCATGGTGGCGGATACCTCTTTGGTCCTAAACCAAGCCCTAGATGCCGGCAAGACCGTGCTGCTCGAGGGTGGTCAGGGAACTCTTTTGGATGTTGATCACGGGACCTATCCGTTTGTGACCTCCTCGAACCCGATCTCAGGAGGGGCAACCACCGGAAGCGGCATCGGCCCGACAAAGATTTCCGGTGTCATCGGGATTCTCAAGGCCTACACCACGAGAGTGGGTGCAGGACCGTTCC
>JAYORB010000092.1:0-2788 GCA_038123155.1 Aquiluna sp.
GCTCTCGTGGCGAGCTCACTCAGGCAGGCTCCGGCACCGGTCGCCGCAAGGAGGCCGTGGCTAGGGTGCGCATCGCACCGGGATCCGGCAAAATCACCGTCAACGGCCGCACCTTCGAGGACTACTTCCCAAACAAGCTTCACCAGCAGCTGATTACTGACCCGTTCAAGGTCTTGGAGCTGCAGGGTGCATACGACGTAACAGCCCGCATTGATGGTGGCGGCATTGCCGGACAGGCAGGCGCCCTTCGCCTAGGTATTTCACGTGCGTTGAACCAGATTGACGCAGACAACAACCGTCCAGCCTTAAAGAAGGCCGGATTCCTCAGCCGCGATGCTCGTGTAATTGAGAGCAAGAAGGCTGGACTGAAGAAGGCCCGCAAGGCCTCCCAGTTCTCCAAGCGTTAGTCTTTCGGCCATGGCCAGGCTTTTTGGCACCGATGGCGTTCGCGGAACTGCGAACAAAGAAATCACCGCGACTCTAGCGCTAAACCTTGCCCAAGCAGCCGCAATTGTTCTTGCCGAGGGGGCTCGCGAGCGTGGGGAAAGACCGCGTGCAGTTATTGCTCGTGACCCCAGGGTCTCTTCAGACTTCATCGCTGCAGCAGTGTCTGCGGGGCTCGCTTCCTCGGGTGTAGACGTATTTGATGCGGGAGTGATCCCAACCCCAGCCTGTGCGTATTTGACCGCAGATCTTGGCGCGGACTTTGGCGTCATGATCTCTGCAAGCCACAACCCAGCACCGGACAACGGCATCAAGTTCTTCTCTCACGGTGGACACAAGCTTCCCGACTCTGTTGAGGATGAAATCGAGAGCAAAATGGGTGAGTCCTTGACGCCAATTGGTGGTGAGGTTGGCAAGGTAGCTCGATTTGCGGATGCCGAAGATAGGTATCTTGTTCACCTGCTTGGAACCCTCGAAACCAGGCTTGATGGCCTGAAAGTAGTGGTTGATTGTGCCAACGGCGCGGCGAGTGCGCTCTCCCCTCAAGCTTTGAGCGATGCCGGGGCGAAGGTAGTCGTGATCGGTGCTGATCCTGATGGCACAAACATTAATTCGGGTTATGGCTCCACTCACCTATCTGCCCTACAGGCAGCGGTAGTTGAAAATGGCGCTGCGCTGGGCATAGCCCACGATGGTGATGCTGATAGATGCCTGGCTGTCGATGAGACGGGCAAGGTGATAGACGGCGATCACATAATGGCAATTCTTGCTTTGGCAATGAAAGACTCTGGCCGCCTGAGCCGTGACACCCTGGTAGCAACCGTGATGTCCAACCTTGGGTTGAAGGTGGCGATGAAGGATGCCGGCATAAAGATTATTGAGACTGGAGTGGGCGACCGTTATGTCCTAGAGGAGATGCGCTCTGGGGGTTATGCTCTGGGCGGCGAGCAGTCGGGGCACATAATTTTTAGCCAGTACGCAACTACCGGTGATGGATTGCTAACCGGTTTGCAGCTGGCAGCTCGAATGGTCGAGACCGGTAAGTCACTCAGCGAGTTGGCTGCTGTGATGGACACCTACCCGCAAGTTTTGATCAATGTCCCCGATGTCGATAAGTCCGCCCTAGCGCAGCATCCTGATCTGGCCGAGCTGGTCGACGAGGCGAAAGCTGATCTTGGTGAGGATGGCAGAGTGCTTCTGAGGGCATCCGGGACCGAGGCTCTGGTTCGGGTCATGGTTGAGGCAAAGGACCACGGCAGCGCCCAGAGCTGGGCTGATCGAATCGCCAATCTAGTTGCCGAGAAGCTCGCCCTCTAGATCTTTCTCAGCAGCACCCGCTCAACCCTGTGTTCGGCACCCTTCTGCATCACCAGGGTTGCCCTCGACCTGGTCGGCTCGATGTTTTCTTTGAGGTTCACAAGATTTATCTCACTCCAAAAGCCCCGGGCCCGCTCCATTGCCTGGTGCTGAGATAAGTCCTTGGTGAGGTTGTGGAAGTAGGAGCTGGGGTTGGTGAACGCTGTCTTCCAGAGCTGCTCAAAGCGTGAGAGGTACCACTGTTCTAGGTTTTCGGGATCAGCATCGATGTAGATGCTGAAGTCGAAGTAGTCGCTGAGGGCAACCTCTTGACCGGGAGCCGGAGGCTGCAGCAGGTTTAGGCCCTCTACGATCAAGACATCAGGCGTGGTGACGGTTGTGAATTCACCCTCGACTATGTCGTAGGTGAGGTGAGAGTAGACCGGTGCCTGGACTTCGCTCTTTCCAGACTTTATGTCTGCAACGAACTCAAGCAGGCGCTTTCGGTCGTAGCTCTCGGGGAAACCCTTGCGCCCCATGAGTCCACGCTGCTCTAGCTCTTTGTTCGGGTAGAGAAAACCATCGGTGGTCACGAGCTCTACGTTGGGCATTCCTTCCCAGCGCTGCATGAGCTCTCTCAGCAACCTTGAGACGGTGGATTTTCCCGCCGCCACCGATCCTGCGACAGCAATTATGAAGGGGGTTCTTGCAGCCCTCTCCCCAAAAAACTCAACCGCATTGCCGTGAAGCATCTGGGCTTGCTTGACATAGATGCTAAGCAGCTCGCTTACTGGCAGGTAAACCTCACTGACTTCCTGGAGGTCCAGCAGGTCACCGAGCCCGCGAATCTTGCGAAGCTCGGACTCCGTAAGCGGCATAGAGGTCGAACCCGCTAGGTCTGACCAGTCCGCTCGCTCGATGGAGACATAAGGTGAGCGGCTTTGGGGTCGTTTGGCTGCACTCACAAGGGGCTATTCTGCCGTAGATTAGGGGTCATGTGTGGAATCGTGGGCTACGTGGGCCCGGGGTCAACACTCGATGTTTTGCT
>JAYORB010000093.1:0-2767 GCA_038123155.1 Aquiluna sp.
CTACGGCAAACAAAATGCCGTGGATAACCTCACGGCCACCATTGAGAAAGGCAGAATCACCGGCTTTTTGGGACCAAACGGTGCTGGAAAGTCCACAACTCTGCGCTGCCTAGTTGGGCTAGCCGCGCCGACTAGCGGAAGCGCCAAGATCTTTGACAAGAGCTATAAGGACCTTGACAATCCGCTCAGCAAGGTTGGCACCGTGCTTGACAGCAGGGGTTTCCACCCTGCCCTAACGGGAAAGCAGAATCTGAGGGTAGTGGCTGCGGCTGCAGGGATATCAGACTCAAGAGTAGACGAGGTGCTCGAGATGGTTGAGCTTACAGACGCCGCTGACAAGAGAATGAAGAACTACTCCCTAGGCATGAAGCAGAGGTTGGCTTTGGCTGGTGCAATTCTTGGAGACCCGGAGATTCTGATCCTTGATGAGCCTGCCAATGGCCTAGACCCTGCTGGAATTGCCTGGTTGCGTAAGTTCCTCAGAAAGTTGGCAGAGGGTGGCAGGACAATCTTGGTTTCCTCCCACCAGCTTGCTGAAATGCAAAACACAGTTGATGACGTCATCATCATCAACAAGGGAAAGCTGATTGCCTCGGGATCGATGGATGAGGTCAGAGGCGAGGGCACCTTAGAGGATGCCTTCCTGAAGCTAACTGGAGGTGAGCTCTAATGGGTGCTCTATTGAAATCTGAGTGGCGCAAGCTCATTTACGCCCGCGCCCACTGGGGACTGCTAATCGCTGGAATGTTTGTTGCAGGCCTCGGAACCGCGGTGACGCCGGTAATCCTGGATAACCCCGAAACCGGCTTTGGACTTGGCCTGGATCAAACGCAGGCAATTGATGCTGTGTATGCAAATGCAATTTCCTCTTACTTTTTCGCGATCATCATCGGCATCATGCTCATGTCCGGTGAGTTCCGCCACGGCACCGCTGTAGCAACGTTCCTCACCGCGCCAAAGCGCGGCACCGTTCTTGCAAACAAGCTTGGTATTGCAGCCATTGGAGGAATCCTGGTGATGGTCATCTCCACTACCGCGGGGCTTGCGGGTGGCTGGGTAGCGCTGGCGTTCTTCCCAGATGCCGCGGATCCGACCAGCACCGTGTTTGTGAACACACTGCTCGCTGCGGTTGTCTCGGGAGCAATCCTGGGAATCGTAGGAGTCGCACTTGGAACGCTAATCAGAAACCAGATGCTGGCCATAACGGGAGCGCTGATCTACCTGTTCGTGATTGACCCAATCCTGCTGACCCTGCTGCCCGACACCGGTAAGTATCTTCCCGCAGGGCTAATCACAGCAATGCTGTCGCTCGATATAGAGGCGCCAGAGTTTGGCATTGATACCTCCGCCTACCTACCACCTCTAACGGCCATGATCGTGCTGCTTGGTTACGGAGCGATATTTGCAGTACTTGCCATCACAACCAGCCTCAGAAGAGACATCGAGTAGTTCGTGGCTCGGCTCGATAAGCCTCAGCTAGCGTTCGCGATTGCCTCAGGCCTCGCTGCGGTCATTGCCGCAGTGTTGGTCATTGTTGATGACCGCACCCTGCTAGGTGCTCCGCTATGGATGAAGCCATTCAAGTTCTTCATATCTGCAGCCCTCATGGCCTTCACGCTCGCGTATGTAATTCCAAGAATCACGAAGATGGTGCGTTTGGTGAGGGTGGCGAGCTTGGTAATCATTGGCTCACTCGTGGTCGAGCTCGTCCTAATCACGTGGGCCGCAGCAAACGAAACTACTAGTCACTTCAATGTGAGCAGCCCGCTGGCAATTGCAGTGTGGAGCGCAATGGCAACGTTTATCGCCACGGTTTGGGTCGCAACGATGCTCATTACATTGGCATACGTGAGGCATGGTGAGTCCGACGGACCGATAAAGCGTGCCTTGAGCTGGGGCATGGCCATATCTGTAGTTGGTATGGGAGTCGCATTTTTCATGACGGGACCAAATGCAGACCAGCTAGCCAATTTTGAGGGCATCGCCGGGGCACACACAGTGGGTGCAGTTGATGGCGGCCCCGGCCTACCCCTCTTTGGCTGGTCCACAGAGGCGGGAGATTTGCGAATCGCGCATTTCTTCGGGCTGCATGCCCTCCAGGCGATACCTCTTGCTGTGTTGCTCCTGAAGAACAAGATCTCAAAGGTTGGCATCGACGCCATAGCCCTCGGCTATCTGCTACTTGTTGTATTGCTGACTGCCCAAGCGTTGATTGGTGAATCCATCGTCAAGACATCGCTTGGTTTTGGGCTTGGAATTGCCTCAGCGATTGTTTTGCCCCTAGTTGGGGCGCTAATTCAGGGGCGAGCTGCTAAAACTTCGGCCTAGAGCCCCTTGGGCTTGAGGTATTTCTGAGCGAGTGCGCTCAGGAAATCGAAGACCAGAGCCAAGATTGCAACCATCACGGCACCAATCAGGATGGCTGGACCGCGGTCCAGCTTCAGGCCTGAGTTGATGGTCTCACCGAGCCCACCACCGCCAACCAGGAAGGCGAGCGCCGACATGCCAACGTTGATCACGATGGCTGTCCTGATGCCAGCAATGATGACCTCGACCGAAAGTGGTAGCTCGATCTTGAGCAAAATCTGCCTTGTGGTGTAGCCCATCCCGCGACCGGCATCAATAACCGACTTGTCCACCTGCTCCAGTCCCACGATGGTGTTTCGCAGCACCGGCAAAAGAGAGAAGGTCGCAAGGGCAAGGATTACCGTGGTGATGCCGGCGCCCATGAATGAGAAGAAGATCACAATCAGGCCGTAGGCGGGAA
>JAYORB010000094.1:0-2745 GCA_038123155.1 Aquiluna sp.
AGCTGGCCGCCTTCGTCATAGCCGACATAACCTGGAGGCGCTCCAATCAACCTGCTCACGCTGTGCTTCTCTCCGTATTCGCTCATATCGATGCGAACCATTGACTTCTCGTCATCAAAGAGAAACTCAGCCAAGGACTTTGCAAGCTCCGTCTTACCAACTCCCGTTGGGCCAAGGAACATAAACGAACCGGTTGGGCGATCGGGGTCAGAGATTCCCGCCTTCGATCTGCGGACAGCATCGCTCACGGCACCAACAGCCTTGCGCTGACCAATCAGCCTCTTACCAAGCTCGGCCTCTAGCTGGAGCAGCTTTTGGCTCTCTCCCGCAAGCAACCTGCCGGTTGGGATGCCGGTCCAGGCAGAGACCACAGCCGCAATCTCGTCTTCCGAGACCTGCTCGCCAACCATGCGCTCTCGCGGCTGAGATTCCTGGCTCTCCGCCTCTTGCAGCTGCTTCTCAAGCTGAGGAATCTCGCCATAGAGAAGCTTGGATGCCTGCTCTAGGTTTGCCTCTCTTTGAGCCTTTTCCGCAGCAACCCTTGCGGCATCGAGCTTGGTCTTTAGCTCTCCGATTTTGTTGAGCTCGCTGCGCTCTGACTCCCATTTTTGGTTCAGCTCGTTGAGGCGCTCCTCTTTCTCCGAGAGATCCTCCTGGAGCTTCTCAAGGCGCTGCTTGGAGGCCTCGTCTTTCTCCTTCTTCAAGGCAAGCTGCTCGAGCTTGAGCCTGTCAACCTGCCGTCTGAGCTCATCGATCTCTACAGGCGCTGAGTCGATCTCCATGCGCAGTCTCGATGCCGCCTCGTCCACAAGATCAATTGCCTTGTCCGGCAATTGTCTTCCGGTTATGTAGCGGCTGGAGAGAGTTGCGGCTGCCACCAAAGCACTGTCTGCAATGGTGACCTTGTGGTGAGCCTCGTATCGTTCTTTCAGTCCGCGGAGAATGGCGACGGTGTCCTCGACTGAGGGCTCACCGACATAGACCTGCTGGAACCTGCGCTCAAGAGCACTGTCCTTCTCTATGCGCTCGCGATACTCGTCCAGGGTGGTGGCGCCAATCAACCTCAGCTCGCCTCGAGCAAGCATTGGTTTGAGCATGTTTGAGGCATCCATCGAGCCATCGGCTGCTCCCGCACCAACGAGGGTGTGAAGCTCATCAATGAACGTGATTACGCCACCCTCAGCCTCTTGGATCTCCTTCAATACTGCCTTGAGGCGCTCCTCAAATTCACCTCGGAACTTTGAACCTGCAACCATGGCGCTCAAATCAAGACTGATGAGGGTCTTGCCTTTGAGGCTCTCTGGGACATCGCCCGCGACAATGCGCTGGGCAAGGCCCTCCACAACCGCAGTCTTTCCAACTCCTGGTTCGCCAATGAGCACTGGATTGTTCTTGGTCCTTCTAGATAGCACCTGGCTCACGCGCCTGATTTCGCCGTCGCGACCAATTACCGGGTCAAGCTTTCCTGCCCTGGCCTGTGCGGTCAGGTCGATTCCAAAGGCTTCCAAAGCCTTAGGTTGTTCTTGCTGCTCCTGCTGCTGCATTAGCGCCTCCTCCACAAAACCACTGAGCCGGACTTCTCGGGCCTCTGCCCTGGATTCAGGCGAATAACACCCTGATCTCCGGCTGCAAATACCCGATTTCCGGGTTGACTCATAAGTTGATCGGCGAGCTCTCGCTCGAGATCACGCACGCGAGATTTCAAACTCACGTTTTCGTTTACTAGCTCCAGGACCCTTCGAATCCCCTCAAGCGAAACTCCCTCGGCACTGAGTTTGGCAACTTCCCTTAGCTTTGCCACATCCTGCATGGTGTAGCGGCGGGAGCGACCCTGTGTCCTGGTTGGGGAAACCAGGCCCATGCGGTCATACTGCCTAAGGGTCTGCGGGTGCATGCCGGAGAGCTCGGCCGCTACCGAGATCACAAACAGTGGTGTGTTCTCATCTAGCTCCATGGCTCCTCCTAAAGTGTCCCCGCCCTAGAAATCAGATCCTGTCGAGGGTTCTCATCAGGTAGTTCCGCATCAAACTGCTCAAGTAGTTTCTTGGCCTTGGCTGGCAGGTGCGCAGGCACCATCACCTCTACGGTTGCAAGTAGGTCGCCCTGGCGCGAGCCAAACTGAACGCCTTTGCCCTTGACCCTAAGCGTCCTGCCGTTTGGCGTCCCGGCAGCAACCTTGAGCTTTACCGGGTCACCGCCAAGGACAGGAACCTCAATGGTTGCGCCAAGCGTTGCCTCGGCATAGGTCACCGGCACCGAAACCCTGATGTTGTCGCCGTCTCTGGTGAATACAGCGTGCGGCTTCACCTTGATGGTCACAACCAGGTCACCTGCAGGGCCACCATTGGGAGATGGCTGCCCCTTACCTTTGACCTTTAGCTTCTGGCCATCCTGAATACCCGCCGGCACCTTCACACTCACCGATTCGTTTCTCAGGTTCAGCTTCACGGTTGTCCCATTGACCGAGTCAATGAAATTGATTGAAGCTGTAGTGCTCAGGTCCTGGCCGCGCTGAGGTCCAAAACCGCCAAAGCCGCCGAATCCAGGGAACCCCCCGCCTTGAAAACCGCCGCCTCCAAAAAGGTTGCTGAATACGTCTTCAAACCCTGCGCCCTGACCGCCCGCTGTGAAGCGAGCGCCGCCACCCATCGCACGAATGGCGTCATACTCTCGCCTCTGCTCCTTGTCGGACAGCACGTCAAAGGCCTCGGAGATGTCTTTGAACCTTGCCTCTGCTGCCGCATC
>JAYORB010000095.1:0-2734 GCA_038123155.1 Aquiluna sp.
AGGTCAACCCCTCGGCCGTTGAAGCGATGGCCGAGCTGGGCATCGACATTTCGCTTGCGAAGCCAAAGGTGTTGACGGATGAGGATGTTAGAGCCTCCGACTATGTGATCACCATGGGTTGTGGGGATGCCTGCCCCTTCTACCCGGGCAAGATCTATCTTGATTGGAAACTAGAGGATCCAGCGGGCAAAGGCGTTGAGTCGGTGCGTCCGATTCGTGACGAGATTAAGGGTCTTGTTGAGAATCTGATCGCAGAAATCGACGCCAAGGCCAAATCTTGACAAACTAGTTAGGTTTACCTAACCTCTTCAGGGTAATCAGCTTTCCCCACAAAGAAGAGGTCTCTTTGAAGCTTCGTAGCGCCCTGGTTGTCGTTTCTATTGCGAGCCTGCTTCTATCAGGTTGTGCTCCTCAAGAAGACTCTCTGTTGGTTTACTCAGGCAGAAGCGAGGCGCTAATTGCGCCGCTTGTTGATGAGTTCGAGAAAGAGACCGGAATCGATGTTGAGGTTCGCTACGCAGGCAGCGCTGAGCTAGCCGCGCAGCTACTTGAAGAGGGTGAGAACTCTCCCGCTGATGTTTTCCTTGCCCAGGACGCTGGTGCGCTTGGGGCCGCGGCTAAGGCGGGGCTACTAAAAACCCTCCCCGACGAGATTTATTCGCTCGTCCCAGCTGGCTACTCAGCTGCTGATCGCAGCTGGGTGGGAGTCTCCGGCAGGGCAAGGGTCTTGGTTTATGACCCGACTGAGGTCACCGACCTTCCCGAGAGCATCTTTGATCTTGAGAATTCTTCATGGCAGGGGCGCATTGGGATAGCTCCAACAAACGCTTCTTTCCAGGCCTTTGTGACCGCGATGCGCGTGCTTCATGGGGACGAGAGAACGCTCAAGTGGCTGGAAGCCATGAAGGCAAATGCCGTGATCTATGAGAAAAACGGCGCAATCTTGGAGGCTGTTGAGAGCGGCCAGCTCGCAGCCGGGCTAATCAATCACTACTACTGGTATGCCAAGGCAAAGGATGTTGGTGAGGGTGAAATGAACAGCCGCCTTGCGCAGTTCGAGGCTTCGGATGCTGGAAATCTGGTCAATGTCGCGGGCGCGGGTGTGCTGCACCTATCGGAAGCAGCGCTGGACTTTGTCCGTTTCCTCTTGAGCGAAACCGGCCAGCAGTACTTTGCCGAGGAGACGAGGGAGTACCCCCTTGTTGGCGGAGTTAGTCCGGCAGATGAGCTCACACCGCTGAGCGAAATCCAGGCGCCGGCTATTGACCTGAGCGATCTTGACACCTTGGCCGAGACGCTCGAGCTTATTCGAGCAGCTGGGCTGATTTAGGACTAGATGCAAAGGCCTCCAGCAGCGGCAGTGGCGCTTGGGTTAGTTGCGGCGCTTTTGTCACTCATACCCATCGGGTATTTGCTGCTGAGGCTCTTCGAGGGTTTTGAGGCGGCGCTCGCGGAGCTGATGAGACTTCGGACTCTAGAGTTGCTGGTCAACACAGTCGGCCTCACCGCAAGTGTCTCGGTGACTGCGCTGGTGATTGGTGGCCTTCAGGCATGGCTTACGGTGAGGAGTAATTTGCCGTTGGCACCAGTTTTTGCGATTCTGGCAACTCTTCCGCTTGCAATCCCAAGTTATGTCCTTGCACTTGGCTATTTGAGCATCTTCCCGGCGTTCAGTGGATTCTGGGCATCGTGGGTCATCTTGTCGTTGGCAACAGCGCCGTATGTGTTCTTGGCACTATCGGCAGCGCTCATCAGTTCTAACTTTGCTGCCGAGGAAGTCGCGAGATCTCTCGGGAGAAGCAGGTGGCAGGTGGCAAGAAGTGTCACCTGGCCACAGGTGAGACCGGCAGCCTTTGCGTCCGTTTTGCTCGTTGCGCTTTATACGCTGAGCGAGTTTGGTGCCATTGCACTGCTCCGTTTTGACACCTTTACCAGAGCCATCTACAACGCCTACCGAGGTTCATTTGATAGAACCAGTGCTGCCGCTCTTGCCCTTGTGTTGGTGGCTCTTACATTGATCGTCATCTACTTTGAGCGTCGTTATCGCGGCGATCGCTGGCAGGCACCTACTGCTAGTGGCAGAAAGCGTCGCTTGGAGCTGGGCAGGGCGAGACCTTTGGCCGTGGTTGGCCTCTCTCTGTTTGCCGCTGCCGGGGCTGGTGTGCCGGTGGTTGCCCTTGTTGCGTGGACGGCGAACCTTGAGGCGTTTGATTGGCTTCGGCTTGGAGAACTGGTCCTCAGCTCGCTGATCTTGGCAGCTGCAGCTGGGGCGGTGATAGGACTGTTTGCCCTTGCGATATCGGTATGGAACCTGCGCTATTCGAGTCGCATCTCGCAGGCCGTGGATCTGACGGCCTGGGCAGCTCACGCACTACCTGCCGTCGTGGTTGCCCTAGCGCTCGTGTTCTTTGGGGCCAATTTGGCGCCTGCTATTTACCAAACCATCTGGCTATTGCTCCTTGCCTACCTGATCCTCTTTTTGCCAAATGCCCTTGGACTTGTTGGGACGCCAATCTCTCTTGTCCCTAGGAGCATTGAGGAGGTTGCAAGAAGCCAGGGACTAAGCAAGAACGCAGCACTTAGCAGGGTGGTTCTGCCGATTGCCGCGCCAGGGATTCTTGCTGGAGTCGCACTTGCCGCGCTCACGGTATTGAAAGAGCTCCCTGCGACTCTGCTGCTGCGTCCAAACGAGCTCGATACTCTGGCAACCGAGCTTTGGCAGGCTACCGAGGTC
>JAYORB010000096.1:0-2640 GCA_038123155.1 Aquiluna sp.
GCAGCATCCCATTGCGAGTCGGGGTTGGTGGATCACCAGAATCGGTGCTGAGAGCGGCAAGGCTTGGTATTCCTATGGCCCTTGCAATCATCGGAGGAGATCCCGCACGCTTCGCACCTTTCGCGAATCTCTACAGAGAGTCCCTTGCCAAGCTCGGCAAGGAGCAGCTACCAGTTTCGATCCACTCCCCAGGGCACATTGCCGAGACAGACGAGCAGGCAATTGAAGAGCAGTGGCCCCACTACGAAACTGCCTTTGGCCGCATTGGCAGAGAGCGAGGCTGGGGGCCAACTACCAAGATGCACTTCATTTCTGAGGTGAATGGCGGGTCTTTGTACGTTGGATCCCCAGAGACCGTTGCAAGAAAAATTGCTTATGCGGTTAGCGCCTTGGGTGCCACGAGGTTTGACTTCAAGTACGCAAATGGACCTATGCCTCACAGCAAGCTCATGAAGTCTCTAGAGCTCTATGGAACCCAGGTAATTCCTAGGGTTAGAGAGCTTTTGGCAGAGGAAAAAGCACCCGTTTAGAGGCGCTTATTCACAGCTTCGAGTATTTCCGAAATGTTCGGGCTTGTTCTTTATTGTTCGTTTGTGATTATTTTGTTATGAAATCAGCGGCTTGACCCCTAGTTAGGGGATTAGTCTTTTCCCAAGAGTCCAATTAGGAGGTTCAATGCTGAACAAAATCGCGAACCACGAAGTTGACCGTCGCCTTGTTTTGAAGGGTGCGGCAGCTGGTGGTCTCGGTATCGCTGGTGCCACCATGCTTGCAGGTTGCGCTAGTGGAACCGGCCCAATCTCGTTCGGTGCCCGCACCGTTGACGAGTCCCCAACAATCCAGCTTCAGGGTTTGGTTGATGCATACGTAGCGAAGACCGGTAACGAGGTCACCTACAACGCAACTGAGTCAAACGCCTTCCAGAACAACTTGTCGCAGTACCTCCAGGGAACCCCTGACGACTGCTTCCAGTGGATGGCTGGATACCGCATGCAGTTCTTCGCTGCACAAGACCTACTCGTCGACATCTCTGATGTCTGGGACGAGATCGGTGACCAGTACAACGAGAGCTACAAGATTGCTTCAACCGGTCTAGACGGTAAGCAGTACTTCGTTCCTCAGAGCTGGTACCCATGGGGTCTTCACTTCCGCAAGTCAATGATGGCTGAGATCGGAATGAACCCAGAAGACATCTACAACTGGGATGACTTCATGTCAGCCCTTGGTGAGCTTCAGGGTCAGGGCCTAATTGGTCTCGCAGCAGCCGACAAGGGTGGCTGGGAAGCAATGGGTACCTTCGACATCCTGAACGCTCGTATCAACGGATACCAGTTCCACGTTGACCTACTAGGTGGCCGTGAGAAGTGGACCGACGACAGGGTCAAGGAAGTCTTCCGCCACTGGGAGATGCTGCTTCCATACATGAACACCAACGTTCTTGACCTCGAGTGGGATGGCGCTATGCAGCTACTACTGCAGCGTCAGGCTGGATTCTTCATGAACGGTTCATGGTTCGGTGGAAACTTCCTCGAGCAGAGCCAGGAAGACTACGACGACCTGATGATCGTTCCATTCCCTGAGATCAACCCAGACCACGGACGCGACACAGTCGACGCTCCGATTGATGGCTTCTGTGTTGCAAAGAATGGTGCAAACAACGAGGGTGGTAAGGACCTAATCAAGTTCGCTGGTGACATGGAGGGTGTACAGGCAATGCTTGACACCGGTATCCCAATGACCTCAGCCAACAACGGTCAGGATCGTTCAAGCTACGACGCCTTCCAGAACGCACAGCTTGCTGTGATGGACGAGGCTAAGTACATCACCCAGTTCCTAGACCGCGACACTCGCCCTGACTTTGCAGGCCCAGTAGTTGGCCCTGCGCTTCAGAGCTGGTTCAAGGACCCATCGAGCACCGACTCGATCCTTGAGTCTCTACAGTCGCAGTGGGACGCTCTTCCTCCGCTATAAGCAGAGGCTAAAAGCAACAGAGTATGACAACAGAAACGGCGGCGCCGAGCAAATCACAAGTAGCTCGGCGTCGCCGTTTCTTTTCAAAGCAAGACAAGGTAACCCTCGGATTCTTTATCGGGATACCGACTTTTCTTCACGTAGCGCTGGTCTGGTTTCCAGCGCTTGCCACAATCGGCCTCTCGTTCACCTACTGGACCGGCATCCGGATCGAAGACATCGTCTGGGCCGGAACGGCAAACTACGAGAACATATTTTTCAACACACCAATTTTCTGGGACGCCATTCGCGTTAACACGATCTGGCTCCTCTGGTTCTTCTTCATAGCCACGCCACTGGGCGTGCTGCTCGCTTATCAAATTGACCGCGAGATACGTGGTCACAAGATTTACCAATCGGCATACTTCTTGCCGGTTGTGCTCTCACTAGCCGTCACCGGAATTATCTGGAACTTTTTGCTCCGTCCCGATGGCTTCGTAAACGGCCTACTTGGGCTACCGATATCGGAGGCAGTCTCCTTCTTCGGGGATGACCGCTACAACATCTGGGTGATCATGATCATGGCCTCCTGGAGGCACATCGGCTACATCATGCTTCTCTACTTGGCTGGCCTAAAGGCGGTCGACAGCGCATTGCGCGAGGCCGCAACCATTGATGGCGCGACTGAAT
>JAYORB010000097.1:0-2612 GCA_038123155.1 Aquiluna sp.
GTGTTGACGATGGTTCCGTCGATGATGACCAGGGAGATGGCCATTGATATAAAGACCAGTCCAACCCAGCGATTTCTAGTTTTCATTGCTTCTTTCATTTTTAGCCAGCGGCCAAAAGCGCACAGGCTCCAATTGCTAGCACGATTCCAATGTTCTGGCTCAGCGCAATTCTCTCTTTGAGAAAGACTCTAGCCAAGACAATTGTTCCAACCGGGTATAGCGAAGTTAGCACCGCTGCCACCGCGAGAGCCCCACTTGCCGAAGCGATCATAAAAAAGACATTCCCGGTCACATCCCCCAGGCCAGCTAGCAGAACCAGCGGCAGAATCGCCTTGCCAAAAAGCTCCTTTTCAACAAAGACCTTTGACCTGCCAAGCACTAGCAGTGCGACTAAGCCGGCTGCCATCGAGGCAAGTCCGACCACTCTCATCACGACCAGTACCCCCAGACCGCTGCCCTCGGGAGCCATGTCTAAAAACAGGAAGATGCCGGCAAAGCCAACACCAGCGCCGACCGAGTAGAGAGCCGCTAGGAGCGAAGGCAGTCTCACGTCCTGTCCGGGCACAAAGGCAACCAGCACCACAGCGACCAAAATCAGCGCAATCGCAACCAGAGCAAAAGAGCTCAGCTGTTGACCTGATGCGACATCGAACAAAACAGGGATCACCGCTGACAAAACTGCGGTGAAGGGGCTCACGATCGAGATGGGACCCAAGGCCAAAGCTGCATAAAGAAATGTGATGGCAGCCGCAGAGCATATGCCCGCATAGATGCCAATCTGAATCACGTTCGGTTCAAAGCTCGCACCAAAAAACAAAGACAGGAATATCGCCACAAACAGCCCGAAGACAAATGCGATTGTCGTGACGGCGAGAGCTCGAACCTTCTTGGCAGCCAATGCACCAACAAAGTCTGCGTAGCCATAAGAAAAGGCAGATAGCAGCCCGAAGAATATCGTCACTATCTGCCTCTTTCTGGTGGCTCCGACCGGCGTCGATCCGGTGACCTAACGATTTTCAGTCGTTCGCTCTACCAACTGAGCTACAGAGCCTTGGAGCCTAAGCTCCCCATTCGCTTTCGCGAAGCGACCCTGACGGGACTTGAACCCGCGACCTCCGCCGTGACAGGGCGGCGCGCTAACCAACTGCGCTACAGGGCCAGGAGGTACTTCTAATCGCCTAGTGACCCCAACGGGATTCGAACCCGTGCTACCGCCGTGAAAGGGCGGCGTCCTAGGCCGCTAAACGATGGGGCCAGAAGCTGGCAACTTCAAAGCACCGACGGTAAAGACTACTTGTGTTTCGGCAAGTTGCGCAACACTTAGCGAACTCTCAGGCAATACTTGAAGCTTTGACTTAGATTTCTAGCAGGGAGGTGTGAATGGCCAGCCGCAAAAACGCAATTATTGCCGCTCTCTCGGGCGTTGGTCTTGTCGCCGGAACCCTCCTTCTCACCCCTGCATATGCAAACCCTGACTACCCAACTGCGGCCGAGGTTGCTGCCGCCAAGCGGGATGTCCAGGAGAAGGAAAAGCTCATCGAGCGCATCGAGGGGATTCTTGTCACTCTTGAAGAAGAGGCCAGAGCCCTCGAGACAATTGCTCTGCAAAAGAACGAGGAATACAACCAGGCTGTAGATGTCAAGAACGAGATGGCGGCCAAGGTTGAGTCGCTCCAGGCAAGGGTTGAACAGTCGGCCCGAGAGGCTGAGGAGGCAAAGCTACAGCTCGGCAGGATTGTCTCTCAGATGTTCCGCGAGCGTTCGATCGGCGATACGACCTTGGAGCTGCTATTCAATCCAGATAATGCCGAGAACCTGCTGTTTCAGATGAGCATGGAGGAGCTAATCGCTCAGCGGACTGAGGCCATCTATCAGGCAGCACTTGATAAGCAGGCTCAGGCTGAGGCTCTAGCGCTGGAGCTTGAGCAGTCCCGAGTCGAACTTGAGGAAATAGAGGCCGAGGCCGAGCAGCTCTACCAAGAGGCTCAGGATGCGGCCGATGCAGTGATTGCAAAGGTCGCCGAGTCTGAACGCGAGCGAGCCACCATGATGGAGCAGCTTGCCGAGCTCAAGGACACCGCAGAGGAAATTGAGCGTCAGCGCCAAGAGGGACTCGAGTGGGAGAGAAGGCAGGCTGCAATTCGAGCCGCACCAACAGCACCCGAGCTTTACACAGTAGGTGAGCCAGATTGGGCTCAGGTTGAGACCGCAATTGCCTTTGCCGAAGAGCAGCTTGGTGAGAGATATGTGCTCGGAGGTGCTGGGCCAAACGTTTGGGACTGCAGCGGCATCACTATGAAGAGCTATGCAGCTGCCGGTGTCTACATTGGTTGGCACTCCGCCACTGCCCAGTACAA
This sequence comes from Aquiluna sp., assembly GCA_038123155.1. GTDB lineage: Bacteria > Actinomycetota > Actinomycetes > Actinomycetales > Microbacteriaceae > Aquiluna. The sequence continues at coordinate 2,358 of JAYORB010000097.1, forward strand.
CGTGCTGGCAAAGCAGAAGAAGCTTGTTCCTTTCCAGAACGCGCAGCGTGGGGATCTGATCTGGTGGTCAACCGAGAGCGCCTTCTCGGGAGATAAGTATCACGTCGCCATTTATCTGGGCGATGGCATGATGCTGGAGGCGCCAAACCCAGCCAGAACAGTGCGAATTGTTCCGGTTCGCTATGGGGAGCTTTGGCCCTATGCGGGCAGGCCAACCGCCTCGAGCAACTAACCCTTGTAGTTGGCGTATCCGTC
>JAYORB010000098.1:0-2569 GCA_038123155.1 Aquiluna sp.
AGAGCAGTCATTACTGGTCTCCCTTCGTGAACATCTTGAGCATTCGACGGGTGACGGCAAAGCCACCAAAGACGTTAATGCTCGCGATCATCACCCCGATGAAGGCAAGAATTTGAACCAGCAGTATCGAGTCGGTGAGCTGCAGGATAGCGGCAACAACCACGATGCCCGAAATCGCATTAGTAACACTCATCAAAGGGGTGTGGAGAGCGTGATGAACCTTACCGATCACGTAGAACCCAACCACCACTGAAAGCGTGAGCACCAAGAAGTGCTGCGGCAATGGAGGTGGAGCGAGCGCCACCACACCAAACAGCGCAGCCAGTCCTGCCGCAATTAGCCCGCCCTTGGTGCGCGCTGACATCTTCTTTTTCTCCGGCATTTCCTGAGGCTCGGCAGGTGCTTGGACCGGAGCTGCTGAGACCTGTACCGGAGGAGGAGGCCAAGTGATCTCGCCGCTCTTCACAACAGTTACTGCCCGCTGCACGACATCCTCGAAGTCCAGCTCGAGCTTGCCCTTCTTCTTTGGAGTTAGAAGCTTGAGAAGGTTCACAAGGTTCGTGCCATAGAGCTGTGATGACTGAGCTGGCAGGCGAGATGGCAGGTCGGTGTAGCCGAGAATGATTACGCCGTTCTTTGTAACAACGCGCTTGCCCGCGACCGAGCCCGCGACGTTTCCACCCTGCGCTGCAGCCATGTCAACAATCACGCTGCCTGGCTTCATCAGCGAGACGTCCTTGGCGGTGATCAACTTTGGAGCCGGCTTGCCCGGAATCAAAGCGGTCGTGATGATGATGTCGACATCCTTTGCCTGCTCGGTGTAGATCTCAGCAGCGCGCTTGTCGTAAGCCTTGCTGGTCTGCTTGGCATAGCCGTCGGAGGACTCCATCTGCTCTTCAATTTCAACGGGCAGATACTCACCGCCAATGGACTTGACCTGGTCCGCAACCTCTGGACGCGGGTCTGTGGCCCTAACAATTGCTCCGAGGCTCGATGCGGCACCAATGGCTGCTAGTCCGGCAACTCCGGCGCCAGCAACCAAAACCTTGGCTGGGGCAACCTTGCCCGCCGCCGTTACCTGGCCCGTGAAGAATCGACCGAACTCATGAGCTGACTCAACAACTGCTCGGTAACCGGCAATGTTTGCCATTGAGCTGAGCACATCCATGGACTGGGCTCTGGAGATTCTTGGCACCGCATCCATAGCGAGAGCAGTGACACCCTGCTTGGCAAGGTTCTTCAAGAGATTGGGGTTGAGGGCCGGGCTGAGTATGCCGACCAGAATTACGCCTTTTTTGAGGCGCTTTATCTCTGTGGGGGTGGGCGCATTGACCTTGAGGACGATGTCTGCCTTCCAGGTGGCTGCCATGGTGCCGACCTTGGCACCGGCTGCGACGTAGGCGCTGTCTGGGAATGAGGCCTTGGCTCCCGCACCCTTCTCAACTAAAACTTGGTAGCCGAGCGCTCTAATGGCTTTCACGGTCTCAGGGGTGGCACTAACCCTGGACTCCGCCTGCGGCTCTAAAACAACACCGATGGTAGACACGTATTCTCCTTAGGCAATCTCAGTTATCAACTAGATTTGCCGGCTTTCGCTTCCGAGAAACGCTATCGGTTATCTACTGCTGGTTCTGATCGCCAGATTTCCGCTTGGCAAAAAAGGCCTTCACTTTTGCCATTAGCCTTTCCAAGCCCTGCATACCCTGCTGGTTCAGCTCCCTCGCCCACTTGATCTCAAGGGCGAGGATTGAGGTGCCAAAGAACAAAAACAGCAGTCCTGGCCCGGGAGTCACGAGCATCACAAGGCCCAGTCCAACCAGGAAAAAGCCAACGACCATAACCAATACCCAGCGAACCGGGTGCGGGAGGTTGTTTAGAAATGTCTTTAGCTTTTCCATACTGCTCTTAGTCTGACTAGGCCTTGATTATGGCAGTGCCAGCTGAAACTCTGCTGACAACTTCACAATTGTTCAGCTCAATTTCAACCAACTAGCTATGTGCTCGCAATCGCCGGGATGATCGCGCCCGAGAACACCTGCCATGCCAGCACAGACTTAGCAACCAGACTCAAGGTGATATAGGTTGCCTCGCCATAGAGGTAGTTCTTCCAAGGTCCAATCTTCTTGTATTGGAAGGCTTGGTTGAAAGCAAAGGTATTGAAGAACAAAAACAGCGCCACAATGATGCCGTAAACGAATCCCGGGATCTCGGCCGCACTCTCACTGCCGGGCTGGATTGTGTAGACGATCAAGATGAGCCAGGGCACGATGCCCGTAATTGAGCCCATGATGAATGGCAGGCCCTGGCCATTTCCTGGCTCTTCATACTTCTCCTGCAGCGCACCAAAGAAAATCATCGAGGCGTTCACTGCGAAGATCGCGGTCAAAGCGGCAAATCCCGAGACACCGGTGAGTTGCGCAATCAGCCAAATCATCACCGAGGACGAGAGCGAATACTCAACCCAGCGGAAATAGTTGCGGTTAAGCTTCAGCCCGCCTTTGTACCTGGAGAAGAACCACGGAGATGAAATCAAGAAGTGGAAGAAGGCCGACAGCAGCAAGAAGCCAAT
>JAYORB010000099.1:0-2555 GCA_038123155.1 Aquiluna sp.
GTATCGTTGGAGCTTTTGCGCTAGCGGCGCTGCTGCTGGGGGCACTAACACTTCGGCGGAGGACTCCTTAGTCACCGGTTTTCTCAGTCTTTGCTTGTCGGGAAGAAAGAGGTCAACTAAGAGGGTTGGACTGAAAGAGTCAGAAAGGTAACCATGAAGCCTCTTTTATCCGTCGCTTTAGCTGCAGCCCTAGTGGCTGTCCCGCTAAGTGCTGGATCTACAGAGACGGAGAGGCCAGAAGCTACCCAGGTTAGAACCGCTCCGGTGATCGTGAAGTCGCTAACTGACTACCCAGGTAGGGTTCGGGAAGTTACCGCGACTCAGAAAGCCGAAATCAGGGCAGTCCTCGAAAGACTTGATGGGAACACCAAGTTCATCTGCACTGGCGCTCGGGTCGCAGACAACCCCTACCGCATGAATCTGGCGGTTCGAATGCGAGCAAAGCTGGTTTGTGAATACGCGAAGTCACTGAGGCCCGATCTCAGCTATTGGTATCAGACAAAGGTGACCAAGCACCAAAGCTTCAATGGCCGTGTAATTGTGGTTAGCAAGTAGCCTTGTGGGCTGTGAAATCCAAGCTGCATAAACTCGTTGACTCCCTTGGGACCCTGTCCCTCCTGGCAACTTTTGGCCTAGGTGTGTACTACGTAGCCTCTGGACAATCCATCGATGAGGACGGAGTTCTAGTCGAAGAGTTCTGGGCTTTGGGCTCGGCTTGGCTATTTATGTTTGCCGCAATCTTCTTTGCGATGTGGAGTGCAGTGCTGAGGATCCGCGCCAGGAAGAAATAACGGGGGACTTTTTCCACGATAAGGGTTGTTCTAGCCTGCAAAGGAAAAGGAGATCCAAATGCTTCTTGAGGTATTACTAGCACTTCTGTTGCTGGGTGCAACGGGCGCAACTCTTCTGACCTTCTTCATTCGCGGAGATAGAGGCCAGGCTGAGTCACGCATTCAAACTGTCATGGACACCGACAACCCTCAGCGGGACATATAGAACACTGCCCAGCTTCCTCTAGGCCTTCCAAACGGTCTTGAGGTTGCAGAACTCCTTGATGCCCGCATCAGACAGCTCGCGACCAAACCCTGAGTCTTTGATGCCTCCGAAAGGAAGCTCCGGGTAACTGATTGTCATGCCGTTGATAAACACTGCACCCGCCTCTAACTCCCTGACATAGAAGGTCTCATCCGCTTTGTCTTGAGTCCAAACCACACTTGACAGTCCAAATGTGGTCTGGTTTGCAATTTCGACGGCCTGCTCATGCGAGGACACCCTGTAGACGCTGGCGACCGGGCCAAAAGTCTCTTCCATGGTCAGGCGCATCTCAGGCGTGATGTTGTCGATTACGGTTGCGGGGTAGAAGTAGCCAGGACCTGTAGGAGACTCGCCGCCTAGCAGAACGCGAGCACCCTTTGCTTTGGCATCCTCAACCAGCTCGCTGATGTCTCTCAGTCCGTTGGCCGTTGCCAAAGGGCCTAACTGGGTTCCCTCCTCCATAGGATCCCCCATTACCAGGTCACCCATTTTCGTCACGAACTGCTCAAGAAACTCTTCGTAGACCTCATCAAAGACAAGGAATCTCTTGCCGGCGATACATGACTGCCCGTTGTTATTAATGCGCGCGGTGACCGCTACTTCCACCGCTTTTTCAAGATCCGCGCTTGGGGTGACTATGAACGGGTCGCTGCCACCGAGCTCCTGAACGGAGGGCTTGAGCATTTTGCCGCTTCGCTCTGCGACGGCCCGACCGGCTGGTTCTGACCCTGTCAGCGTCGTTGCTCGGATCCTCCAGTCGTCGATGACCTTTGCAACATCCGATGCACCAATCATCAAAGTGCCAAAGGCACCCTCAGGAAACCCTGCTCTGGTGAAAAGCTCGTGGAGATAGAGCGCAGACCCGGGCACGTTCGAAGCATGCTTGAGAACCCCTGTATTACCTGCCATTAGGGCGGGAGCAGCAAAGCGCATCACCTGCCAAAGCGGGTAGTTCCAGGGCATGACAGCCAGAACCACGCCCAGGGGCTGCCAGATGCTACCCGCCTCGCTTGCCCCAACCTTTGAAGGGTCTTCAAGACTCGAACCAGCAAGCATCGCCTCTGCGTGATCTGCGTAGTAACGGAGATTCTTTGCGCACTTCAAAACCTCGGCCCGGCTTTGCGCAATTGGTTTACCCATCTCTCGGGTGACCATTGCAGCTGTCTCCTCAACTTCATCCTCGAGAAGGTCTGCTGCAACATGCATTAGCCTGCTGCGCTCAGCGAAGCTCATGCGTTTTAGCTTTTCGTGAGCACCCTGAGCTAGGGCCAACTTGCCCTCAACCTGCTCGGGGGTGTCAAAAGGATATTCAGCAACTACTTCCCCTGTTGCTGGATTTGTCACTTTCATCGACATTGTTATCGGGCTCCTTTGCCTGACAAAAAGAAAGGCTCAGAGGAAAGTGTAGATAAGAAGCCGTGGAGATGTATCAGCTTGTTACTTCGCCGAACCTCTAATCGAAACCAGCCAGGCAATCAGACCGCCAATAAGTATCAGCGCACCAGCTAACGCAACCAGGT
>JAYORB010000100.1:0-2504 GCA_038123155.1 Aquiluna sp.
AAGCGGGATTAGTTGACGAGATCTGCAAACCCCATGGCAGTTCCGTGGGAAGACCAAAGAGCTCCTCGTTGAAGTAGTTTCCGAGCCGCCCGATTCCTTGGGCAATCAGGATTCCAGGTGCCACTGCGTCAGCAACGGTCAGAAAACGGATGCCCAGCTGCCTAGCGCCGATGAAGGCTCCTATTGCGCCGATGGAGATCGCACCATAAATCGCAAGACCACCCTCCCAAATTCGCAAGGTGGCCAGTAGGTCCGCGCCCTCGTAAAAATAATCGTCTGGATGAGTGATCACATGGAAGAAGCGTCCTCCCAAAATGCCGAAAGGGACCGCCCACAGAGCGATGTCCAGCATGCTCCCACGCTCTGCACCGCGCTTATGCAGCTTGCTGTCAGCAAGGGCCGTAGCGATGACTATGCCTGTGAGAATAAACAGAGCGTAGAAGTGAACCCGAACTGGCCCGAGGTCGATGTAGCTAATTTCAGGAGAGGGAATACCGGTTAGAAAATCCACCTGTTTAGCCTAAACCACTTGCTAACTCGCGAGTTTTCTCAACAAGGGCCTCAAGTCCGCCAGCTTCGTAGGCCGCAATCAGAGCCGTACCGACTATTGCCCCATCGGCGTAGCTATTGACATCCCTGACCTGTTCCCCAGTGGAAACCCCAACCCCAACACACGTTGGAGCTTTGCCCACAGCTCTAACTCGCGTCGCCACCTCTCGTGCCAACTTGTCGACCTCAGCCCGCTCTCCGGTGATGCCCATGGTTGAAACCGAGTAAACAAACCCGCGAGAGGCCGCAGTGTTGTCGGCGACGCGCTCGTCCGAGCTGCTTGGGGCGACCAGAAATACGCGATCTAGGTCGTGCTGATCGGCAGATTCGAGCCATTCACCTGCCTCGTCTGGGATTAGATCGGGAGTTATCATTCCCTGAGCTCCAGACTCCTTGAGCGCCTCGGAGAATCTCTGAACTCCGTAGCGAAGCACTGGGTTGTAGTAGCTCATTACGAGCATCGGCGTCTCCACACGAGCTCGCACACCTCTGATTACCTCAAAGAGCTGATCAAGCTTGAACCCATTGTCCAATGCCTTCTCAGTGGCCTTTTGGATTACAAGTCCGTCCATGACTGGATCCGAATAGGGAACCCCGACCTCCAGGATGTCGCACCCGTTCTCTGCGAGTGCCACAAAAGCGTCAATTGAATCCTCGACTGTCGGATAGCCAGCTGGGAAGTAACCCACCAGGGTCCCTCTCCCGCTCGCCTTGTTTGTCTCTAGGACCGTTTGAACACTCATGCGCCCAAGAGTCCAAAGTAGCGACCTGCAGTTTCCATGTCCTTGTCGCCTCTCCCCGAAAGGTTCACAAGCACTGACGCCCCCTTCGGCAATATCTTGGCAAGGTGAGGAATGCCTGCGAGAGCGTGGGCAGTCTCGATAGCAGGAATGATGCCCTCTGTCTGGGAGAGAAGTCGCATGGCTTCCATGGCTTCCTTGTCGGTTACGCCGTGATACTGGGCGCGACCGAGGTCCTTCAACCAAGAGTGCTCGGGCCCAACGCCGGGATAGTCGAGCCCCGCCGATATTGAATGCGACTCTGAGGTCTGGCCGTCCTCATCCTGAAGCATGTAACTCTTCGCACCGTGCAGAACTCCGGGCACACCCCGACTGAGAGTTGCTGCGTGCATTGGGGTGTCAATGCCGTCGCCAGCTGCCTCAAAGCCCCACAACTGAACCTCGGGATCGTCCAAGAATGCGTGGAAAATACCGATGGCGTTTGAGCCCCCACCAACACACGCTGCAACTGCGGCAGGCAGCTCCCCCGTCAGCTCAAGGAGCTGTTCCTTACTCTCTTTGCCAATGATGCTGTGAAAGTCTCGGACCATGGTTGGGAAAGGATGCGGTCCAGCAACCGTTCCAAGCAGATAGTGGGTAGTTGCAACATTGGCAACCCAATCGCGTAATGCTTCGTTGATGGCGTCTTTGAGAGTTCTTGAACCAGTCTTGACTGCGACCACCTCTGCGCCAAGTAATTTCATGCGCGCGACATTCAGAGCCTGACGCTCCGTGTCAACCTCGCCCATGTAAACCACGCAGTCAAGCCCAAAGTATGCTGCCGCAGTTGCTGAAGCCACTCCGTGCTGTCCCGCGCCGGTCTCAGCGATGATGCGTTTCTTGCCCATCCGCTTAGCAAGCAGTGCCTGCCCCATGACATTGTTGATTTTGTGGCTACCGGTGTGGTTTAGATCCTCACGCTTGAGAAAGACTCGCAGTCCCCCAGTAGCCGCCGCAAAGCGCGTAGCCTCCGTGATTATCGATGGCCTGCCGGTGTAATTCCTGTGCAAATCAGCCAGCTCGTTTTGAAATGCCTCATCTTTTTTCGCGTCTTCATAGACCTCGGCCAGTTGGTCAAGAGCGGCAATCAGGGGTTCAGGCACAAAACGGCCTCCGTACTCGCCAAAGTACGGGCCAACCTGCTCACCTAGCTTTTGGGACATGGGTAAATCCTAA
>JAYORB010000101.1:0-2502 GCA_038123155.1 Aquiluna sp.
AGTTGAGGTTCACCGCTGCCACACCGCTCTTGCGCTCTCTCGGTGGCAGCGCCCTTGCCGACTTAGCCCGGGCGGCGAAGGTGGTGCCGAGAATGATCGAGATTCCGATGATGGCCTGAATTATGACCCAGATCCAGGCGTCTAGGGAGGTCTCTGTGATGTCGTAAACCGTGAGGCCAAAGATGATTGCAATTGCGGTGCCAATAACCGGAACCGCATATGCAAGGCCAACCGCCCGTTGAAGTTTTGCCCGATCCTCGTCTTTTTCACCCTCTGGGATATCCGGTGCGTTTTTTCTAAAAACAAAGGCAGATAGCAAGGTGTAAACAACCAAAGCCGTAGCCAAAACAATTGGCACATATACATTTACTAGCCTCATCCAAACCGGCTCGTCGCGCATGTCATAGCTGTTCCAAGCACCCAGGAAGTTTCCAACGGCGAACACAGCTCCCGCGACCAAAGAGAGAATCACGGCGAGATTTGTAAACCTGTGGGCAGATTTTGATAGCGGGTGCTCCCAGCTGACTCGGAGGCTGACTGCCCTGTGCAGTGACCTAAGCGCCACCAATGCGAAAACCGTTATCCCGGCAAGGAAGATATAGATCTGCCACTGGACTGAAGCGTCTGGATAGATTGGTCCGTCCTCGCCCCACTGGGTGTCGGGGGCGACCATGTCGACATAGCTGCCGAGCATAAACAGCACCCAGGTGACAATGAGGGCAATGAGGGGATTGCGGATTGAACGCTTCGCAGTTGCGATTTGAGCCATACCTAAAGCCTAGACTTACCGAATGATTATGGTAATTGGCGAGGCACTGATTGACCTGATTGGCGAAGAGGGCTCGGGCGGCCATTACACGGCAGTAGTTGGTGGAGCCAACGCCAACGTTGCACTAGCTCTTGCACTCAGGGGTGAAGAGCAGCGCTTTTTGGGTCGAATCTCACAAGATGGCTTTGGCAGGCAGATTGCTAATCACCTTTCGTCTCAAGGCGTGGATCTCTCGCTGTCAATCGATGCTGAAGAGCAAACCACCTTGGCTGTTGCGACGATTGACGCCGCCGGGGTTGCTTCCTATTCCTTCTACACAAAGGACACCGCCGACTGGGGCTGGACTCCTGACGAGCTTCCTGATTTGAACGCAGTTTCCTCTTTGAATACCCAAGCAATTCAATACGGATGCCTAGGCATGGCAATTGGCCCTGGGAACCTGGTGATCGAGGCCTGGCTAAGGGAGTTTTTTGAAAAGGACCTACTCACGCTCTCGCATGATCTAAACATTCGTCCGGCCCTTGGCTTCGATCGAAAAGCTGAGCTGGCGCGCGTTCTGAGGGTCAATGGCCAAAGCCACATCATCAAGGCGTCCGATGCGGATATCGATTGGCTCTATGGGCTGAAGCAAGGCGCCGAGCTTGATGAGGTTGCCGCGGAGTGGTCAAAGGGCAAGCTAGTTGTAGTGACCAAGGGACCGGATGGCGTGAGCCTCTACCGAGACGGCGTGCGACTCGATGCACCTGGACAAAAGGTGAACCTTGTCGACACCGTTGGTGCTGGGGATACTTTCATGGCCAACTTCTTAGGAGAGCTGAGGCTCCTCGATGCGCTCGGTGATAATGCCCTATCGAGGCTCTCAAGAGTTAGCGACCAGGAGCTGGCCCAGGCTGCTCTGACCGCAAATGCGGCAGCGGCAATTGTGTGTGAGCGGCAGGGGTGCCAGCCGCCAACGCTGTCTGAAGTTAGAGCTAGAAAGTAGCCGACTTCAAGCAATTCAATCTGCTTATTTGTCACACTCTCGTGCAAGCCTTAGAGAGTGAGAAAACGCGGCAATAACTGGAGCTTTGACTCAAGAGATCTGATGCGGGCAAAGTGTTCTCACTGTGTCCGCTTGGCCACCGCAAGAGAGCTTGATGTCTCAGGAGTCAGGGAGCTCACCGACCAATTCAAGGTTCAGCCAGACAACTTGGCAATTCGCTACGGCATGAGGTTTGAGGATGACCTCGAGAGCGAGCTCCTTGCCAATCTCGGCGACAAAGTTCAGATGCCAGTAGGCAGAAGTCTTGACGCGACCCTTGAACTAATGAACGAGGGTGTGCCGGTCATCTACCAGGGCGTTCTTCAGGGTGGTTCTGGCTCCATGGCATTTTCGGGAAGACCCGACTTCTTGCTCCGAAGTGACTACCGCTTTGAATTCACCTCCTCTGGACTAAGCGCGAGACAGGTAGATGGTTGGTCCGGCGGCTACACCGCATGGGACGCCAAGCTCTCTAGCTCACCTAAGCCCGAGTATCAGAACCAAGTGGGCCTGTATGCGGACGTTCTAAAGGAGCTTGGCTATCTGGCCGAAAACAACCACGGGCTGATCCTTGGGTCAAGAGAGCTCGCCACATTTGGAGCCGATGCGCTTATTTCCCAGATGATTGGTGAACGCAATGCATATCTAAAGAAGGTATTTGCATTCATCGACGAAGATCCGCAGCGAGTTGAGGACATCGGGACTCTGATTT
>JAYORB010000102.1:0-2469 GCA_038123155.1 Aquiluna sp.
GACAGATGCGGGGAAAGTCGGGTTTCCTACACTCCGGCCATCACCTAATCGATACCCAAACAGGTAAGTCAAGGTCGGTGTGTTCCAAGACCAAGGTGTTCTTCGCAGAACTCACAGATAAAGAGATAGAGGCCTATGTTGAAAGTGGCGAGCCTCTAAATGTTGCGGGAAGCTTTACCATCGATGGTCGCGGAGGACCGTTTATCGAGCGGATTGAGGGTGACTACCACACTGTTGTCGGACTCTCGCTGGTTGAGCTGAGGAGGATGCTCGCGGAGCTTGGCCATGACATCACCTCTCTATGGAGATAAACGCAACAAAACCAGGATTTTTTTGTTCTTTAGTCATAAATCGGTTGTGAAAACTGGCAATAAGCTATCCGATTATGGCCAAGAAACAGATAACCAAAGTTCTCATAGCTAACCGCGGAGAGATCGCAGTAAGGGTTATCAGGGCAGCCAAAGACAGTGGGATTCAGACCGTTGCGGTCTATGCAGATTCAGACCGAGACAGCCAGCACGCAAAGCTTGCTGACGAGGCATACGCACTATCGGGCGAGACTGCTGCAGAGACCTACCTCGTTATTGAAAAACTCCTCAGCATTGCAAGCCGATCGGGAGCAGATGCCGTGCACCCCGGCTACGGATTCCTGTCTGAGAACGCGGAGTTCGCTAGAGCGGTCTCGGCAGCGGGGTTGACATGGATTGGCCCCAGCCCCGAGGCAATTGAGCAACTTGGAGACAAGGTATCCGCGCGCAAGGTTGCACAAAAGGTGGGGGCGCCACTGGCACCGGGCACCATAAATCCAGTGTCTGACGTTGCCGAGGTTGAGGCCTTCGTAAAGGAACACGGACTACCGGTAGCGATCAAGGCCGCCTATGGCGGTGGTGGCCGGGGCATCAAAATCGTTCGAGATAAGAACGAGATTGCAGAAGCCTTCGAGTCAGCGACACGTGAGGCCGTTGCGGCCTTTGGACGCGGAGAGTGCTTCATCGAGAAATACCTTGATAAGCCTCGTCACGTTGAGACCCAGTGTCTTGCGGACGCTCACGGCAATGTGGTGGTGGTGTCCACACGAGACTGTTCGCTACAGCGCCGCCACCAGAAACTTATCGAGGAAGCTCCCGCTCCGTTTCTCTCTGAGGAGCAAGAGCGACAGCTCTACGAGTCATCCAAGGCAATACTCAAAGAGGTTGGCTATGTAGGAGCTGGAACCTGTGAGTTTTTGATATCAGGCGATGGCACAATTTCCTTCCTCGAGGTCAACACCCGCCTTCAGGTGGAGCACCCAGTATCCGAAGAGGTAACGGGTATCGACCTTGTCAGGCAGCAGTTCCGCATCGCCCAAGGCGAGGAGCTTGGTTTTGATGACCCCGAGGTTCGAGGTCACTCATTCGAATTCAGGATCAACGGTGAGGATCCGGGAAAGAACTTCCTGCCCTCGCCAGGTCCCGTGCACCAGTTCGTTGCTCCATCAGGTCCCGGTGTTCGCGTTGACTCAGGAGTTGTTTCTGGCGACAGAGTCTCCGGCAACTTCGACTCAATGATGGCGAAGCTGATTGTCACCGGTAGCTCACGCGAGGAGGCCTTGGAGCGTTCGCGAAGGGCTCTCGCTGAGATGCACGTCAATGGTCTTCCGACCGTTCTCCCCTTCCACAGGCTCATGGTCGATCACCCGGCTTTCACAGCAGAGAAAGGCTTCAAGGTCTTCACAAGGTGGATCGAGACCGAGTGGGAGAACCCAATCGAGCCATGGACCGGACAGGCCGAGCCCGAATTAGCCCCTGAACCAAGGCGCGAGATAGTGGTGGAAGTCTCAGGTAAGCGGCTCGAGGTAAGTGTTCCCAAGCGCCTCTTGGTTGGCGAGATCGGCTCTCCCGCGGGTCACGCACCAAAGCGTAAGAAGGGTGCGGAGGCCTCCTCTCGCACCGGTGCCAAAGGTGATTCCCTCGTCGCGCCAATGCAGGCCACTGTCGTGAAGTTGGCTGTCAGTGAGGGTCAGAGTGTGGAGCAGGGAGAGCTTGTTGTGGTTTTAGAGGCCATGAAGATGGAGCAGCCTCTTGTGGCCCACAAGTCCGGAACCATCAGCAACGTTGGAGTTGCCGCAGGATCAACGATTTCCGCGGGTACCCGGATCCTGGATATCCTCTAGTCGATAGCTGGATGGAGCTCGCTAGCGGCTTCGGCAATTGATCCCGAAAGGGATGGATAAACGGTGTACGTCTTTGCCAGTTGGTCGACCGTTAGCCGATTCTCAATTGCAACTGCAATTGGATAAATCAGGTCTGATGCCCTGGGGGCCACGACCACACCTCCGATAACCGTGCCGCTACCCACCGAGGCAAAAAGCTTTATAAAGCCGTCGGTCAAACCCTGCATCTTGGCTCTCGGGTTGGTCTCGAGCTCGATGGTTGCAATCTCCCCACGAACCAGACCCTCCTGAATCTCACTTTGGGACCAACCAACCTG
>JAYORB010000103.1:0-2431 GCA_038123155.1 Aquiluna sp.
GAGGCTAAGTGAGCGCAGCCGCTGAGCGAAGAGCCAAGCAGACTGTTCGCAACCTGATTTTTTCAATGGTCGCAACGCTCGGCCTGGTCATTTTGCTAGTTCTAGGAGTTCCTCGGGACGACAGCAATCGCATCGCGGCAGTTGACTACATACAAGTTGCAGCAGAGGCTGAGGCGTCATTGAGTTTTGAAGTACTTACGCCACAAGTCCCGGACTCATGGTGGTCAAATGCTGCACGGCTTGAAAATGACCTTGGTGTCCAAAGTTGGTACGTCGGCTTTGTCACCGAGGACAACCAATTCATAGGCCTCACGCAGGGTTTTGAGGTCAATCCGAGCTGGATAGCACTGACGCTCCAGGGAAATTGGCTAGAGGACGAGACTGTGATTGCTGGTAGGACATGGCAGATTTGGCCAACGCTATCTCCAAGCAATCCACCAGGAACGAAGGAATACGCCATGCTTCACGGCTATGGAGACTCCGCGGTTGTAATCTATGGGACAGCCAGCAAGGCGGATTTCAATGTTCTTGCGGAGCTTTTGTCGAGAGAGATAGGGAATATTGCGACCAACTAACGCTTCTGACGCCTGGGCTGCGCTCGTCAAAGGCAACAAGAATTTTGTCGCTGGGACACCCGCGCACCCTAGACAGGACGCCGAACTGAGAAAGTCTGTCGCGAAAGCCCAAGAGCCCTTTGCCGCCTTGTTTGGGTGCTCAGACTCAAGGCTCGGTGCCGAGATGATATTCGATGTGGGCCTTGGCGACTTATTTGTTGTCAGAAATGCCGGACAGATAATTGCCCAGACGATCGTGGGTTCTTTGGAGTTTGCGGTTGAGGTGCTCAAGGTCCCCTTGATTCTTGTACTCGGCCACGATAGCTGTGGCGCTGTCATGGCTTCCGTTGACGCCTTTGACGGAAAGCTCGAGGTCCAGGGCGAATACATAGAAAATCTTGTCGAGCGGATTGTGCCAACGGTGAAAGCATCAAAAGCGGCAGGAATTCATGACGTTGACTTGATTAATAAGCACCACATAAAAGACACGATTGACGAGCTCCTGGAAATGTCCACACTCATCCGTGAGCGGGTGGAAAGTGGCAAACTAGCAGTGGTTGGAGCGCAATACAGGCTTTCCAAGGGCCAGGTGGAGCTAACCACCTCAAGAGGCCAGCTAGAAAGTTAGGGAGACATGGAATATCGCATCGAAAAAGACACGATGGGCGAGGTTCGAGTCCCCAAAGATGCTCTCTACAGGGCACAGACCCAGCGTGCGGTGGAAAACTTCCCGATCAGCGGCACTCCACTTGAAAAAGAGCACATCATTGCCCTAGCCAGGATCAAAAAGGCTGCAGCGGCTGCCAATGCAGGCCTTGGCCGGCTGGACCAAAAGATCTCAGAAGCAATCCAAGCGTCTGCCGAGGAGATAATTGGGGGCTCTCACCACGAGCATTTCCCCGTTGATGTCTTCCAGACCGGCTCTGGCACAAGTTCAAACATGAACATGAACGAGGTGCTGGCTACATTGGCGACCGGCAAGCTTGGCAGTGAGGTTCACCCGAACGACCACGTCAACATGAGCCAATCCTCTAATGACGTCTTTCCCACCTCCGTCCACGTTGCAGTCACAAGTGCTCTCGTTCATGACCTCTTGCCTGCACTCGATTATCTGGCAAAGGCTCTCGAGAACAAGGCAGCTGAGTGGGCTGACAAAGTAAAGCCTGGGCGCACGCATCTCATGGATGCCACCCCTGTCACCTTCGGCCAGGAGTTTTCAGGATATGCCGCGCAAATCCGCTACGGCATCGAGAGGGTCAACGCTGCGCTTCCTAGGGTTGCTGAGGTGCCACAGGGCGGCACTGCGACTGGAACCGGCATCAACACCCCGGCAGGCTTCCCACAGCAGGTAATCGCCCTGCTTGCAAAGGAGACAGGTCTACCAATCACCGAGGCCAGAGACCACTTTGAAGCTCAAGGAGCCCGTGATGGCCTCGTTGAGGCTTCAGGAGCATTGAAGGTCATCGCCGTTAGCCTCACCAAAGTAAACAATGACCTCAGGTGGATGGGCTCTGGCCCAAACACGGGTCTAGCCGAGCTTCACATTCCAGATTTACAGCCGGGAAGTTCCATCATGCCGGGCAAAGTCAACCCTGTGATCCCCGAGGCGGTCCTTATGGTCTGCTCCAGGGTTATAGGAAACGACGCCACAATAACCTGGGCAGGCGCATCTGGAAACTTTGAGCTAAACGTTGCAATTCCTGTAATGGGCAACGCACTGCTCGAGTCAATTCGACTGCTTTCAAACTCAATGCGGGTTTTGGCCGACAAAACAGTCTCCGGGCTAGAGATAAACGAAGAGCGTGCCCGCCAGATGGCTGGCTCGAGCCCGTCTATCGTTACGCCACTGAACAAGTACATCGGCTACGAGGCCGCTG
>JAYORB010000104.1:0-2407 GCA_038123155.1 Aquiluna sp.
CCCCTCAGGGGATGCCGATGCCAAGGCCTCGTCAAGACCCAGTTCGCCAGCGACGGCATCGACTCTGCGCTGGTTGTCCCCAGACAGCATCGCCACTTTGAGGCCCATCTCGTGCAATTCAGTTACGGTTTCCATTGCACCATTGCGAAGTCCGTCGCTGAGTTCGATGAGGCCATGAGCCCAGCCCTCCCAGGCCACGACAACCAAGGTGTTGGGGCCAGTCTTACCTAGCAGCTCATCGAGCTCGGCTTGATTCTCGTAGTTGCCCGGCTTCTCGACGCTCACGCGAAGCCCAGCTACATCACCAATAACACCGCGGCCTGCAAGCTCTTCGATGTTTGTTGCAACCAGTGATGTTTCACTCGCCGCAATTGCCATTGCAACCGGGTGCTTGCTGCCAGCCTCAACAGCGGCTGCCTTGGCTAACGCTTCGGCTGCGTCAACGCCGCCAAGTCCATGAGAGGCGACAATTTTGAGTCTGCCGTCGGTTAGCGTGCCGGTCTTGTCGAAGACAACCTTTTTGATCTTTGCCAAGAGCCTTAGTGAGTCAGGGTTTCTGATAACCACGGACTTCTTTGTTCCTAGAGAAGTCGCCACGACAAGGCTCATCGGTGCCGCAATCCCTAGCGCACAGGGGCAGGCAATCACGAGTACGGCGACAGCTGCCTCAAAAGCCCTGGCGCTGTCACCGAGGGCGAAGGCCCAGACCACATAGGTGATTACCGCGATCACAATCACAGCCGGCACAAAGACGCTCGAGATGCGATCGGTTAGCGAGCCAAGCTGAGTCTTACTGGCGGTGGCCTCGCGCACTAGGTCTGCGATCCTGGAGAGTCTTGACGTGCCAGCACTTGAAGAGAGTTTGATTATTACCTCGCCTGATAGGACTGTGGCACCTGCACTCAGTGCGTCACCGGAGCTCATCTCAACTGGTAGAGACTCACCGGTGAGTGTTGAGTTATCAATGGACGCGAAATCACTGACCAGGGCCCCATCTGCTGGGATACGGTCACCGGCAACAACTGCTACCAGGTCACCGGCTCGGAGTGTGTGAGTAGGGACCTGCTCTCGAGCCTCGCCCCTGATGATTGTCGCGCTGTCAGGGATGGCGCTTAGTAGCGCCCTTACGGAATCGGTGGCACTGCGCCTAGCTCGGACCTCGATAAATCTCCCAAGCAGCACAACCGACGGGACAACGGCACTGACCTCGAAGTAGTGGTGCATCGATCCCGTTAGCACCAGGTAGACGCTGTAGAGATACGCAACTGAGGAGCCCAGCGAAACAAGAGTGTCCATCGTGGTATCGCCATGGCGAAGGTTTTTTAGGGCAGCCGAGTGGAATGGAAAACTGACGTAGAGAATCACCGGTGTCGCAAGTGCCCAGACCAAAAACTGCTGGCCCTCAAACTCAATCCCCGGCACCATCGAAAACAGTATTGCCAGGACTGACAGGACCGCACCGGTGAGCAATCTTGGCCTGAGCGTTCTCAGCTCTTCCTTGCCCTCGCCTACTTTGTAACCGGCAGACTCAACTGCCTTTCTTAGGACTTCGAGCTCTATCTCGCCGGCAAATTGGAGGTGCGCTTTCTCGCTCGCAAAGTCCACGTAGGCGCTCACGCCATCGACCTTGTTCAGAGTTTTCTCGACTCTTCTGGCGCATGCCGTGCAGGTCATGCCCTCGATGTCGAGCTCGAGGAGGTTATTAGGCATCTACGGTTTCAAAACCTGTTGCCTGGTAGCCGGCCTCTTCCACTGCAGCCGATAGCTGTTCCTCGCTTACGCCGTTTGATTCCACGGTTGCCTTGCCAGAGGCATGGTCAACCTGTACGTTGCTGACCCCCTCCAAGGTCGCAAGCTCATTGGTGACGCTCATGGCGCAGTGGCCACAGGTCATGCCCTCGATGCTGATCTCAATTTTGCTCACTGTTTTGCTCCTTCTCTTTCAACACTGCAAACGCCACCCGAACACAGCTGTGGCTTCTCTTTCGCAAATCTCATGTGTAGCCAGCAGCCAGCGCAAAAACCAACGGCCGCCTCCGCAAACAAAAAGGTCATGCACGCTGCACAGAGCGCAAGGACGATTTCATCCCGCATGCCAAGCCAACCCATCATGAAACAGGCGATAAGCACCATGCCAAACCCGATGGCCCAGGCGGTTTGCTTTGGCTTCGCATCAACCCACTCTGGTGTCTGGTTTCTGACCATGAAGTCAGAGATTCGCAAGGTCGGGGAATACCTCTGGCCAGCAAACAGCCTTACGAACATCTCAAACATGAAGAAGGCGCCAAAGGCTCGCAGCAGGGAGAAATCCGATGTCAGCGCAGCGGTCATCCAGCCGGCAAAGCCAAAGACAAACAGCAGTCCCGCAGCTGCCCGAACCGACCGTTCGTTGAATACGGCGTGATCG
>JAYORB010000105.1:0-732 GCA_038123155.1 Aquiluna sp.
CCAGTAACCCACCTGGGTTCCCGTGAAAGCCGCCAACCAGATCAACACAAAGCCCAGCCAGTCCGGCAGGAACGAATCAGTGGTGGCCAAAGTCAACCCGGTCAGGAAAAGCAGCGAGTCGCCCGGGAGGAAGGAGGTGAGGATGAACGCGGTTTCTAGAAAGATGATTGCGGTAACAGCAAGCGCAGCCCAATCACCAAAGGTGTTGAGGATCTCCTGGGCGTCAAGCCAGTTCAAGTTGCTCCGCGATTCGTGCCCTGATCTTATCCACGGCACTCTGATAGTGGGCCAAGAGCCTGGCGTTATTGGAGCTCCAAGACTTAGAACTAACCGCTCTCTCGGCACTCGCACCCATGCGCATCCTCAATGACGGATTCAAGAGCTTTGTAACCGCCGAGCGATAGCTTCCTGGCTCCTCGTGGTTTACAAGGTAACCAGTGACTCCATCTCTTATCAGCTCTTTTGGCCCACCACTGTTAGGTGCAACAACAGCCAACCCCGCAGACTGAGCCTCCTGGATTGTTTGGCCGAAGGTCTCCTCGGTGCCGAAGTGAGTAAAGATGTCCATAGCGCCATAGGCATTTGCCAAATCCAGGCCGGTCAGAGCCCCGGTGAAAGTCACGGGGAATCCAGCGAATTGTCGCTCTAGATGCTCTCGCTCGGGTCCATCCCCAACGATAAGGAAACGCACACCTTCGAGTCCAAACAGCTCGGCCATGCGGTGTACCTGCT
>JAYORB010000105.1:742-1924 GCA_038123155.1 Aquiluna sp.
CGACTCGAGATATTCAGCGCTTTGCTTAGTTGGAGCAAGATTCAAGGTGGCACCCTGGTGAATTGCAGCGATCAGCCTGTCCATGGCCGGTCGCGCGAAGCTTAGGTTGTAGCGCTCTAAGTAACCTGCAATGTCTGTCTGGTAGACAGCAACCGAAGGCACTCCCCTGCGATTGGCCCAAGCAATGGCCTGTGCCCCGAGCATAAAGGGCGCGGCCACATGAACGACATCCGGAGCAAAGCCGTCAAGCGCTCTCGAAATTGAGGGGCCTGGAAATGCAACCGGAAACTGAAGGACTGGAAGGGATACCGCTGTGCGGACTTCGAACCCAAGGTGCTTCGCTGACGGAGCTGTTGGTGCAATGACCATTGCTTCCATTTCGCGCTGCTTGAAAGTCTCGAGAACTCGAACGACGGAGCCAGTCACACCATTTACTTGGGGTAGGAATGACTCCGTCACCACCGCTACCCTCTGGACCACGCCCCCAAGTTAGAAATGTCGACTAACGAATAGGTAGTTTTTGGATGAATGTCGGGTTACGAGGAGGGGTAGAAATTAACAGCTCCCCGAACCCAGACGGTAACCCTCATGCCAACCTCTGGAGCAAAGGGCCCATTTGACCTCGCACGAATTCGAAGCTTTGGTGTCTGGACCTCAACAAGGGCATCATGGCCAAAGAACACCCTGCCAACAACTTCAGAATCTCCCGAGGGGTTTGGTTGCAAGTAGAAGTTCTCGCTCCTGATCGCCACAACCCCGGAAGAACCCTCAGCAACGTTGTTGAGCGGGCTGAGGTTCCCCAGGTCTGTGAGAATCTTGCCGCCAGATACCTTGCCATCGACAAGCACCGACTCCCCCAAGAACGTTGCGATGCCAACGTCGGCAGGTGAGTTGTAGATCTCAGATGGCGACCCGACCTGAATGATTCTTCCCTCGCGCAGAACCGCAACCCGGTCTGCCAAAGACAGCGCCTCCTCCTGATCGTGTGTCACCATCACCGCTGTAGCGCCCTCTGCCCTCAGGACCTTTCGAACTTCCTCGCGGAGTTCCTGGCGCAGCTCAGCGTCCAGTGCGCTAAAGGGCTCGTCAAGCAAAACCAGCTTCGGCTTCGGTGCAAGCGCCCTTGCAAGCGCCACCCGTTGAACCTGACCTCCAGAGAGCTCCTCTGGCATCCGATTCGCG
>JAYORB010000105.1:1934-2402 GCA_038123155.1 Aquiluna sp.
TGAGAGCCCAGTTAGACCAAAGCCAATGTTCTGTCTGACATTGAGATGAGGGAAAAGCGCAGAGTCTTGAGGAACAATGCCTATGCTCCTCTTCTCTGGAGGAACATTTGACTTATTGTCACTCAGAGTCTTTCCATCGAGAGTGATGGTGCCCTTAGCAACGGAATCAAAACCTGCGATCAGGCGAAGCAGTGTCGACTTTCCAGCACCCGAAGAGCCAAGGATGGCCAGCAGCTGCCTGCTCTCCAGCTCCAGCGAAATACCCGAGAGCACCTCTGTCTCGCCAAAGCTCACAGATACATCTTTGATCTCAAGAAGCGCCATCTAGCCAACCTCCGAAATCAGTTTTCTCGCTTGAGCATTCAGCGCCAGCGCGGGCACCCCCGCAATGATAATCAGCGCTAGGGCATAGGGTGCGGCCTGAGAATAAGCCAAGACTTCGGTAGCCTGCCAAAGCTCCGTTGCCAG
>JAYORB010000106.1:0-2388 GCA_038123155.1 Aquiluna sp.
AGCGGATCTCCCGAAACGATAAATGATGACCCGTTTGGGGAAGGATGGCTGGTTAAGATTCGTTTTACCCAATTGCCAGATCTTCTATCTAGCACCGAATACGACGCCTTCATTGGAGAGTAATTGCTAGCTGACCACCATCAGTTTCGTTTCCGCCACATCGGCCCAGATGCCACAGAGCAAAAGGCCATGCTCGATTACCTCGGGCTTGAAAGTCTCAGCGAGCTCATGGAGAAGGCGCTCCCCGATGCCATCAAGTTTGAAGGTGACAGCAAGCTCCCCGAGGCCATAAGCGAGGACGAGGCGCTGGAGCGACTTCGGGAGATTGCTTCCAAAAACCGAATCACTCAGAGTTTTATTGGCCTGGGCTACTACGGCACCAGAACTCCCGGAGTCATCAAGCGCAACGTATTAGAGAACCCAAGCTGGTATACCGCCTACACCCCCTACCAGCCAGAGATCTCGCAGGGCCGGCTGGAAGCAATCATCAACTTCCAGACCATGGTCACCGACCTCACCGGCATGAAGACCGCAAACGCCTCGATGCTCGACGAGTCAACGGCGGTAGTCGAGGCCATGCTGGTCGCAAGACGCAGCGCAGACAGCAACAGCGATGTTTTCTTTGTCGACAGTGACATGTTCCCGCAGACCAAGCAGCTGCTTGAGCACAGGGCAGAGCCCATGGGGATTGTCATCAAGTACTTCGACGCGGCGAAGCCGGAAGAGCTCGACGAAGAGTGCTTTGGCGCGGTAATTCAGTACCCTGGCGCATCGGGAAGAATCATCGACTTCGAAAACCTCTTTGCAAAGGTCCACGAGTTTGGTGGCCTTGCCATCGCAGCTGCTGACCTAATGGCCCTTACCCTGATCACCCCTCCGGGTGAAAAGGGTGCCGATGTCGTGTGTGGCACCACCCAACGCTTTGGAGTCCCCATGGGCTTTGGCGGCCCTCACGCCGGCTACCTGGCGGTGCGCGAGAAGCTCGAGCGCACCATGCCGGGAAGGCTCGTGGGCGTGTCTGTTGATGCCGAGGGAGCACCGGCCTACCGGCTCACCCTCCAGACCAGAGAACAGCACATCAGGCGCGAGCGCGCAACATCAAACATCTGCACCGCTCAGGTGCTGCTAGCGGTCATGGCGGGCATGTATGCCGTCTATCACGGGCCAGAGGATCTAAAGGCAATTGCCAAGGAGATCCATGACAAGGCGAGCACCCTCGCGAAGGTGCTCACCGAAGTTGGCTTCTCTTTGCAGCACGAGAACTTCTTTGACACCATCAGGCTCATTGGCACCGATGCAAACAAGTTCTTTGAGGCTGCAAGGGCAAAGGACCTAACGGTATTGAGGGTTGATGATCAGACCATCGGCATCTCCGTGGACGAGAGCACAACCTGGCAGCACCTAGCCGAGCTTGCGAGTGCGTTTGGTGCGAGGGCACCAAGGCCAGAAGATGCCGAGGACAGGTTAAGAAACCACCGTGAGAGTGGGTACCTAGAGCACCCGGTCTTTAACACCCACCACTCAGAGACCGCAATGCTTAGGTACCTAAAGAAGCTTGCAGACTTTGACTACGCCCTAGATAGGGGCATGATTCCACTGGGCTCCTGCACTATGAAGCTCAACTCGGTCACCGAGATGGAGGCGGTCACCTGGCCAGAGTTTGCCTCGCTGCACCCCTTCGCTCCAGCCGAGGACACCCCGGGCTACATCCAGCTCATTGGAGAGCTGACCTCTTGGCTCAGTGATATCACCGGCTACGAGTCTGTTTCGCTGCAGCCAAACGCAGGTAGCCAGGGAGAGCTAGCGGGACTCTTGGCGATCCGCGGCTATCACCGCTCCAGGGGAGACTTCCAGCGAAATGTGTGCCTGATACCTTCCTCCGCCCACGGCACCAATGCCGCGAGCGCCGTGCTCGCAGGTCTTGAGGTTGTGGTGGTTGGTTGCGACAACGACGGCAACGTAGATGTGCTTGATCTAAGGCAAAAGATTGCGGAGCACGAGGACACCCTCGCGGCTCTGATGATTACCTACCCCTCCACCCACGGAGTCTACGAAGAGGCGGTTGTCGAGATCTGTGATCTCGTACACGCAGCCGGCGGCCAGGTCTACATCGACGGCGCAAACACCAACGCGGTTGTGGGGTATGCAAAGTTTGGTGAGTTTGGTGGAGACGTCAGCCATCTCAACCTCCACAAGACTTTCTGCATCCCTCACGGTGGTGGCGGTCCTGGCGTAGGGCCAGTGGTTGCAAGGCCTCACCTCGGACCCTTCCTACCCGGACACTCCATGGCACAGGTGGAGCTCCCTGGCTATGGACCGGTCTCAGCAGCTCCATTTGGTTCGCCAAGCATTCTCCCCATCTCCTGGGCCTACATCCAGATGATGGGC
>JAYORB010000107.1:0-2375 GCA_038123155.1 Aquiluna sp.
GCGCGTCTTGCTGCGTGTTCTTGATGTCTTAGACAAAAAGGTACCTCTCAAATAATTTGGTTTGGGTTTTGCTCGTCTTCCAGCCGCTGAAGCTGAGCAACTCGCAAAATCTTAGCAGCGATGGGCCTAGATGTCACTAGAGCCGAGAATCTTCCTAATGTGCTCTAGCCGCTCCCCCAGGATCCTCTCGAACCCATGAGCACTGGGCTTGTAATAAATTTCAGCGTCTGAATAGTTCTGCTTCACGATGGCAGCATCCGCATCGTGTGGATAAACGTACCCAACTGCCCCGGTTGACCTTAGATGCGCTGGTACTGGAGAAACCTTTCCGCTTTTTACATCATCGATAGCGGAATCAATTGCTAGATAAGCGCGATTGGACTTCGGCGCCAAGGCTAGGTAGATGGTCGTCTCCGAGAGTGGAATTCGACCCTCGGGCATTCCGATCTTCTCAACAACAGAGGCACAGGCCTCGGCAACAACCATGGCTTGGGGATCCGCAAGCCCGATGTCCTCACTTGCCAGAATCATTAGGCGCCTTGCTATGAATCGTGGATCTTCGCCCCCGACGATCATTCGGGCGAGGTAGTGCAGGGCACTGTCCACATCCGAGCCTCTAACGCTCTTTATGAATGCTGAAATGGTGTCGTAATGCTGATCTCCTGTGGCGTCATAGGCAATAGCTAGGGCAGCGGTTTCCTTGATGAGCTCTAAGTTGACTTTCTTTGTTCCTCGACTGGCTGCGGCTTCGAAGAGCGAAAGCGCCCTTCTCGCATCACCTTGCGAGACGGCTGCGAGGTATTCGAGGGCATCCTCTTCTACGTCCAAGGATTCAAACTCGGGTTCCATCCGAGCCCGCTCGAGGATGGTCAGTATGTCTTCCTCTTGCAATGGTGAAAGTTCAATTACTAATGACCGAGAAATTAGAGGTTTAATCACGCTGAAACTGGGGTTCTCGGTGGTCGCCGCCACCAGCGTGATAACGCCGGATTCCACAGCCCCTAGCAGGGAGTCCTGTTGAGCCCTGCTAAACCGGTGAATCTCATCCAGAAAGAGCACAGTTGGCCTTTCAAAGCCATCTCGTAAGTTGCGCGCCTCTTGGATTACTTCTCTGACCTGCGACACGCTTGAGTCAATTGCGCTGAGCTCTACATACTTTGCTTTTCCACTGAGGGGAATTAGTCTCGCGAGCGTGGTCTTCCCGCTTCCGGGCGGCCCCCAAAGCAACACAGAGCTCATAGGGCCATCCTCCTGTCCCCCTATCAGTCGTAACAGGGGTCCGTTTGGTACCAGGGCAGACTTCTGACCAACAAAATCCTCAATGGACTTTGGTCTGAGCCTTTCGGCAAGTGGTTGCTGGGACACACGCCGATTGTATTCCTCCACCTAGAATTACCTGCTGGAGAGTGAGCATGAAATCATCTGAGAAGCTAGCGAACTACGAAGCCAAGCAGCAGGTAGTAAAGAAGCGTCAAGAACGGAACAAGAAGGACAATCGACTAGCGCTCATCAGCGGTGCGATTGCGGTCGCTGTTGCACTAGGTGGCCAACTGGCCTATTTCGGTTTCGGTCCTGGCGTAGCCGATGAGGAGACTGTTGCCGAGGCTGGTGAGACCGAAAACCAGGTCACTGATCAGCCAGCCGATCAGGTTCAAGATCCAAACGTTCCGGGCGTTGAACTTTCTGAGTATCGAAGGTGGCAAGGCGACATGTCCGTAGCTGGAGAAGCTGTGGCGTTTGAGCTAGACGGCGAAGCTGCCCCACAAGCCGTTGCAAACTTCGTCAGCCTCACGCAGGATGGCTACTTTGAGGGCATCACTTGCCACAGGCTCACAACAGCGGGCATCTTCGTCTTGCAGTGTGGGGATCCAAACGGTGATGGAACTGGCGGGCCTGGATACAATTTCGGACCTATCGAAAACGCCCCCAGCGATGATCTCTACCCAGAGGGCACGATTGCGATGGCAAGACGCGGCGGAGACGACTATTCGATGGGGTCACAATTCTTTATCGTTTATCAGGATTCGCAAATCCCCTCGGATAACGTGGGAGGTTACAGCGTCTTCGGGTCGGTCACCGAGGGGCTCGAGGCCATAAAGGCGATTGCCGAAGCTGGTGTGTCCGGTGGAGGCACCGATGGGTCTCCAGCTGAGACAGTCACACTTGAAAATGTTTCGGTAGAGTAAAGCGTCGCAGGTCGGGAGAACAATTGACAAGCAATGAATTTGGTCGCGTAGACGATAAGAACAACGTCTACGTCATCGATGCTGGTAGCGAGAGGCTCGTCGGGCAGTACCCCGATGTCACAAGCGAAGAGGCAATGGCCTTCTTTGTGAAAAAGTTTGACGACCTCGAGGCTCAGGTCCGCATTCTTG
>JAYORB010000108.1:0-2318 GCA_038123155.1 Aquiluna sp.
GGCACGAGTATGGACATATCAAACTCAGGCATGGCCTAATCAAAAAGCTCGCCTATCTCATCTACCAGCTGCTGCCATGGGTCGTAGCATCCAGGGCGCTGAAGCAAGAGATTGATGTCCTTTGCGAGCACGCGGCAGATAAGTACGCAGTGAAGAAGGTCTACTCGAAAGACCTCTTTGAGGCGAGAAGGCTATTTGTCTAGTGGTTCGTTGCCAACATCGGTGATGTGGAACTTGAGGTGGCTGCGTGAGGCAGTAGGACCCCTTTGCCCCTGATACCTCGAGCCGTACTTCTCGCTTCCATAGGGATTCTCACTCGCAGAAGAGAGCTGGAAGAAGCAGAGCTGGCCAATCTTCATGCCGGGCCAAAGCTTGATCGGCAACGTCGCGACGTTGGATAGCTCCAGGGTCACATGCCCTTCAAACCCGGGGTCAACAAAGCCCGCTGTTGAGTGAGTCAGAAGACCAAGGCGTCCAAGCGAGCTCTTACCCTCAAGCCTTGCAGCAATGTCTTCCGGCAGGCTCACATATTCAAACGTCGAGCCCAGGACAAACTCTCCCGGGTGCAGGATAAAAGCCTCATCTGAGGCAACCTCGACAAACCTGGTTAGATCATCCTGCTGCTCGCGAGGGTCAATGAAGGGGTACTTGTGGTTGTCAAACAGGCGAAAGAACCTGTCGAGACGAACGTCAATGCTGCTTGGCTGCAACAGGTCCAGATTTAGAGGCTCGAGGCCAATTCGACCGGCTTCTATTTGCTTTTTGATATCACCATCTGAGAGCAGCATGGGAAGAGGTTATCAGTGAGAAAGCCCGGCCTTCTCATAGAGCCGCTTTAGCCACTTAGGTGCCCACCAGTTGGCACCTCCCAGGAGCCTCATAATTGCCGGCACCAAGAAACCTCTCACCAAAGTTGCATCCAACAGAATCGCAACCGCGATTCCGAGTCCGAGCATCTTCATAATGGAAACCCCGCTGGAGGCGAAGGCTCCAAAGGTGACGGCAAGGATCAAAGCGGCGGCGGTGATAATCCGGCCGGAGCGCTGCAGGCCAAGAGCGACCGAGTTCACTGTGTTGAATCCAGCATCGTGCTGCTCCTTGATGCGACTGAGCAGGAACAGCTCATAGTCCATGGATAAGCCAAACGCGACAAGCGCAATCATCACAACGGACGAAGTGTCGATGGTTCCGGTGACGGAGTATTCACCCAATAACCACTGCAGCTCCCCGTTTTGGAATATCCACCCAATAAGCCCAAAGACCGCTCCAAGTGACAGCACATTCAAAACAATCGCCTTCAGGGGCAAGACCAAGCTGCCGGTGAATAGGAAGAGCAGGATGAACGTTGAGATGAAGACCCAGAGCGCTGCGATTGGAAGCGCCCCCTCGATACCCTGCTGGCTGTCGGTGTAGTAGGCACCACCCCCGCCTATTAGGTACTCATCAACAGACGTATCGAGAGACCTCAGAGCAACAATCTGCTCGAGCCCCTCTGGGCTCCTGGTCTCAAGCTCGGTGATTGCATTCACCCGGACCCAGTCGGAGTCCTCCTCGGTTGGCACGATCCCAACCCTGACTATGTTGTCCTGCTCTGCAACCAGGTCTACAAACTCGTTTATCTCCTCGTCGCTGCCCTTGACCAAGATCTCAATGGGCGAGGACTCGCGTCCTTCGAAGCGATCCCTCAACAGATCACTGGCGATTCGCGCCGGGGAGTCTGCCGGCAGCACTCGGTCATCTGACTGCCCGAAAACCACCGAGGTTGAAAGTGAGAACAGGGATGCCAAGAAAAGTAGCCCTACAAACAAAACCGGCAGCGGCCTTCGCATCGTAAAACGAGCAATCTTCTCCCAAAAGCCGGTGTCCTTCGGTGTCAGATCGCGCCTAATCAACCGGAGTCTGTTGACCCGATCACCGAGCAGGTTCAGCATTGCCGGCACCGCAACAGCAGCCCCCAACACCGCAAACAGCACCACCGCAACCCCGGCGAGCGCAAAAGACTGCAAGAAATACTGCGGGAAGAACACCATTGAAACCAGCACTAATGCAACAGTCAGGCCCGAGAACAAAACCGTCTTGCCGGCCGAAGCCACGGTATTAGCGACTGCGGTTCCGACATCGTTGCCCGCGGCCCGCTCCTCACGGAAGCGATTCACCACCAGCAGGCTGTAGTCGATGCCGAGTCCAAGGCCAAGGCCGGTGATTAGATTCAAGGCAAAGATGCTGACGTCGGTGAACTGGCTACCGACCCAAATAACAAAAAACGATCCGACAATTGCAAGTCCGCCAACGAACAGTGGCAGCCCGGCAGCAACCAA
>JAYORB010000109.1:0-2289 GCA_038123155.1 Aquiluna sp.
AGCTCTCCGCAGCCGATATTGACGAAACTCTAAGAGACATTCGACGCGCCCTTCTAGAGGCAGATGTCGCGCTAGAGGTGGTCAAGGACTTCATTGCCAAAATTCGCGATCGCGCTATGGGTGACGAGGTATCAAAGGCTCTCAACCCGGCCCAGCAAGTGGTTCAAATTGTTCAAGATGAGCTCATCGCCATTCTTGGCGGAGAGGCCCGCAAACTAGCCTTTTCAAAGAACCCGCCAACCGTGCTCATGTTGGCTGGTCTCCAGGGGTCAGGAAAGACTACTCTCGCTGGCAAGCTTGCCAAGTGGCTGAAAGAGCAAAACCAGACGCCACTATTGGTCGCTTGTGACCTCCAAAGGCCCAATGCCGTCAACCAGCTTCAGGTGCTGGGGGAGAAAGTGGGTGTCCCGGTATTTGCTCCCGAGGCTGGCAACGGCCAGGGAGATCCGGTCACTGTTGCAAAAAAGGGTGTGGAGAAAGGCAAAAAAGACCAGCACTCGGTTGTCATCATCGACACCGCTGGTCGCACCGGAATCGACGAAGAGATGATGCAGCAGGCCCGAGATATCCGTGATGCCACGTCTCCTGACGAGATGCTATTCGTTATTGATTCGATGCTCGGCCAGGACGCCGTCAATGTTGCAAACGCCTTCAAGGATGGTGTTGGGGTCACCGGAGTTGTCCTCACGAAGCTCGATGGTGACGCGCGCGGTGGTGCGGCGCTTTCAGTTGCTACCGTCACGGGAGCTCCAATTCTTTTCAGCTCCACGGGTGAAAACCTGGAAGCTTTTGAGCCCTTCTATCCAGACCGTATGGCCAGTCGAATCCTGGACATGGGCGACATTCTCACGCTTATCGAGCAGGCCCAGAAGGCTTTTGATGAAGATGAAAGCGAAAAGCTTGCTGAGAAGATTGCGCAGGACCAGTTCACGCTCCAGGACTTTCTGGACCAGATGCAACAGCTCCGCAAGCTAGGCAGCATGAAGGGGATCATGTCCATGCTTCCTGGAGCTGGCCAAATGAAGCAAAATCTAGAGGATTTTGACGAAAAGATGATTGATCGGACCGAGGCAATCATTCGCTCGATGACGCCCAAGGAACGAGAGCAACCCAAGCTGCTAAATGGTTCAAGGCGCATGAGAATTGCAAAGGGCTCAGGAACCACCGTCACGGATGTCAATCAGCTCATGCAGCGTTTCGAGCAGGCAGCGAAGATGATGAAGACCATGGCTAAAGGCGGAGCCCCCAGCCTTCCCGGCACCAATCCAGTGATGATGGGCGGTGCTAAAGGCGGCGGCTACATTGGCGGCAAAAAGAAAGACAAGAAGAAAAAGGGTTCAAAGAGCGGCAATCCCGCCAAGCGCGCGGCAGAGAATGCAGGCCTAACCTACGGCTCCGATAACTCGAAGGGCAGCTCCTTCGGCCTTTGAAACTAGCCAAATAGGGTTTTTTCTGGCAGACTCTTCCCTTGTTCGAGCGTCTCGACCCTCTATCAAGACGTACGAGAAACCCTGAGAAGCCTCCGAGTGTGCCCCCACGCTCACGGTGGAGCCTCGCCCCTAAACTCACAGGAGAATTGTGGCTGTAAAGATCCGCCTAAAGCGCATTGGTAAGAAGCGCAACCCCCACTACCGCATCGTGGTAGCCGATTCAAAAACACACCGTGACGGAAGAGTCATCGAGGAGATTGGCCGCTACGTGCCAACCACCGACCCTTCAATCATTGAGGTCAACTCTGAGCGCGCTCAGTACTGGCTATCCGTTGGCGCCCAGCCAACCGAGCCAGCCGCCGCGATCCTGAAGCTGACCGGTGATGTCGCCAACGAAAAGGGCGAAAAGAAGAACACCGTAAAGCCTCAGGCGACAAAAGAAGCTTTCACCGCGGACACCAAGAAGAAGTCTGTAATCCTTCCAAAGGAAGAGAAGAAGCCAGAGCCTGTCAAGGAGGAGGCCCCAGCAGCTGAAGCACCTGCGGCTGATGCACCAGCAGAAGAGGCTCCAGTTGCTGAAACTGCTGCCGAAGAGGCTGCGACTGAGGCACCAGCTGAAGCGGCTGCAGAAGCTCCAGCTGAAGAAGTACCTGCCGCAGAGGCTCCTGCCGAGGAAGCTCCAGCTGAGGAGACCCCTGCCGCAGAAGCACCGGCAGAGGAAGCACCAGCCGAAGAAGCACCTGCTGCTGAGGCTGCAGAAGAGCCTAAGAGCGAGTAATTATGTTGCAGGCGACCCTCCAGCATCTTGTGCGAGCAATTGTCGATAATCCTGAGGATGCGACCGTTGAGCTCCGCACTA
>JAYORB010000110.1:0-2282 GCA_038123155.1 Aquiluna sp.
CTCCCTCGTAAAGAGCAGGTCGCCAGTTCGATTCTGGCAGGTGGCTCTAAGAATTAAAGCGCAAGTGATTTTTCCAGTGCCCTAACCACAGCAAGGTCTTGCCAAGACATTCCTGTGGATTTGAACACTTTTCTTCCTGAAAACTCATTGGGACCAGTCGAACTGAATAGTTGGCGAATCTTCACTAGATCGGCCTCCTCAATATGACCCTCGTCAATTGCCATGATCACATCTCCGGCCTCAGTCAGAGCTGATTTCGTACTCTCGATGTAGACAACACCTGAACCCATTAGCTCACCCGGAAGTTCGCGAGCAGTTGCCTCGTGTGAGCCAAGAGCAGCGATTACTGCAGTCGGAGATACTTGACTCTCTTCGAACAGCGGCTCTCTGCTAGTTGTGAGGGTGAGGACTAGATCGGCACTCAACAAGTCGTTTGCTGACCCAATAGAAATATCGAACCCTTGAGCCGTGAGGTCAGCAACCAGTCGCTGAGATGACTCAGGATTGCGCGCGAATAAGGAAATTTTTCCAACACCGGTTGAGGCCGCAAGAGCTCTCATGTGGGCGAAGGCCTGAGGCCCCGAACCAAACAGGGCAACACTCGGTTTGTGGCTCGAAAGCAGTTTTTTTACTATGGCTGCTGTTACAGAGGCAGTTCTGAGGAGGGTAAGGGTGGCACCATCACACTGCAAGATCGGAGACAGTGTTTGGGC
This sequence comes from Aquiluna sp., assembly GCA_038123155.1. GTDB lineage: Bacteria > Actinomycetota > Actinomycetes > Actinomycetales > Microbacteriaceae > Aquiluna. Next base: position 714 of record JAYORB010000110.1, read on the forward strand.
GTCAAAAAGTGTGTAGATCCCCTGGATTCGATCAAGACCACTTGCCGGGTTATTTGGGGCCACGGTTACGATCTTGAGGCCAACCCGGTCCATGTATTCGCTGGGCATGACCAGCCCTTGACCCTCAGCAAAGTTGATAACGCTTCGCGAATGGTCTATTTCGGGGTCATAACCGGATTCGAGCACCTCGGAAATTGCAGCTATTGCTCGACTGAAACCAAAGTCCTCGAGGAGAGTCTCGGAATCAACCCAACGAACAGCACTCATCGGAGTGAGAAGCCCGATGGAAGTGGGTCGGAGTCGGACAGTATGAAGCTGGATTCTGCCATCAGCCAGGAGTTACCGGAAATCTCGGGAACCACTCCATGTTCGGAGCTTGGCGCGGGAGAAGTGGCGATTCGGCCCTCAAACCTGGTGCCGACAATCGAATCGTGCAATAGAAGAGTGTCTGGGCCCATTTCGCCTAGATGGTGAAGCTGGGCAATTCGGGCTGCGGTTCCAGAGCCACAGGGCGAGCGGTCCACTCGTCCATCGGCATATATAGTTACGTTTCGATCGTGGATAGTCGAACTGGTTGCCTGCAGGCGATCAAAGAATATCGTCCCGTAGATGCCGTTCAGTCGAGAGTCACCTTGAGACTGAGCCTCAGCCGAACTGTTCAGAGCCCACTTAATCTCCCTGCCTAGCCTTATTAGCTCGTCGAGATGGTCAGGCTCGACAGAAAGCCCCAATTGACTAGCTTCGAGGATTGCGTAGTTCGCTCCGCCGTAGGCAATGTCAACTTTTACCTCTCGACCATCACCTAGCTTCAGGCTTACGGCTGTTGCGACACTATGTGACAGCACGTTTTGGAAGGTAATCCGGGTAATTTGCCCTCCGGACTTAGTGACGATGGCCTGCACTCGACCCGAGGGAACGTCTATTGTCACAGGCGTTGTCGAGTCATCGGCAGATGCGACTAAGCCAGATTCAATTGCCCACGCCCCCAGGGCAATGGTCCCGTGACCACAAGCGGTCGAGTAGCCATCGCCATGCCAAAACAGAACCCCAAAATCAGCACCGGAGTCGTTGGGCTCGGTGATGAAGCCCCCATACATGTCAGCATGACCACGTGGCTCATTCACTAGCAGTTGTCGAATTTGCTCAAGCTCCAAACTTGTCTGCGCAAAAGAGCGCTTGTCCAGAACCGTCTCTCCTACGAGACCTGGCAGACCACTAGAGACAACACGAAAGGGCTCACCCTCGGTGTGATAGTCGGATGCAGTGATTGAAAAAGTAGGCGACATTAGTGGAGTATAGCCAGCAAGAAGCCAAGCATAGGGTCCTGAGTGTTCGTCATCTTGTGGGCTTTACTGTCACAATTTGTGTTAAGGATGCCCCCAAAAGAGGCGTTTTCAGTAGCTAATGGCTCCTTAGCCAATAGTTAAGCCAATTCACGAACTCGGAGACACACCTAGACACAATCTGAGACTCTGAGATATTCTGCTCTTAGGCCTCACCCGAGGCTAAAGGGATCATCATCTCCCTCGTAAAGAGCAGGTCGCCAGTTCGATTCTGGCAGGTGGCTCT
>JAYORB010000111.1:0-2275 GCA_038123155.1 Aquiluna sp.
GCCGCAAGCTAAACGGCCAGTTCACCTTCGACGGAGAACAGGTGGCCATCGACGGTGACAAGGTCACCTATGAGTCGCTTTGCGCTAGCTGCTACCTTGAAAAACTAGAGACTCGATAAGCCATAAATTTCTTTGTGAAGTTAATGTAACGATGCCGTTACCCTCCCCCTTCGCCATCCCCCTAGGGCTAGCTTTGATAAAAGCGAACTGTGTTTCAAAAAGGCAGTGCGCCCGATTTCTTGAAAGGGGAATTGATGAAGAAAGCAACACTATTTGTATCGGCTCTGGCTGTCGGAGCTTTGGTACTTAGTGGTTGTGCGGCAGATGACTCAAGTGAGTCGACCGCAACAACAACTACAAACAACAACTCAAGCAGCACGACCGAAACCGCTGTTGAGACCGTGTCGATGCTGGAGGCCGTCCAGGCCGCTGGCACTGTTCGTTGCGGTACTCGTGACGCCCTACCGGGGTTCGCTGTTCTCGATGAGAGCGGAGAGCATGTCGGTTTCGACTCTGATTTCTGCCGGGTGATTGCGGCAGCTGTCCTTGGAGATGCAACCGCTGTTGACATGGTTGACCTTGAGACTGCAGACCGCTTTACCGCTCTGCAAAATGGCTCAATCGACGTTCTCGTGAGGAACACCACCTGGACCGCAACCCGTGATGGTAGCGAGGCAGCAACCTTCTTGCAGCCAACCTTCTACGATGGTCAGGGCATGATGGTCGCTTCCGACAGCGGTTACAGCTCAATCAACCAGATGAATGGTGCCGTTGTCTGTGTAGCTAAGGGAACCACCACTGAGGGCAACGCAGCTCTCGAGTCCTCAAGGCTTGGCCTTGGCTGGGAAGTTCGTGCCTTTGATGAGGTAGACCTAATCCTCGAGGCATTCCTTGCCGGACAGTGTGATGGTTGGTCATCTGACGTCAGCCAGCTAACCGGTCTGCGCAGTGCCTACCCAGATGGTGCAGCAGCACTGACAATTCTGCCTGAGGTCTTCTCGAAGGAGCCTCTGGGACCAGCCGTCTTGGATGGCGACACCCACTGGGCTCAGGTTGTCAACTGGGCAATTCTGGCCACCATTCAGGCTGAGGAGTTTGGCATCACAAGTGCAAACGTGGATGACATCCGCAGTAGCACCACGGATGTCGGAATCCTTCGCTTCCTCGGGGCTGACGTTCCAACCAGCGACGGTTCTGCCGTGCTGGATCCAGGCCTAGGCCTACCAACTGACTTTGCCTACCAGGTAGTCAAGCAGGTTGGAAACTACGGTGAGATCTTCGAGCGTCACCTGGCGCCTCTTGGTCTCGAGCGCGGTGTGAACTCACTTTGGACCGATGGTGGTCTGATGTACGCACCTCCTTACCGTTAATTCGCTAAGGTCAAATAGCTAAATAAGTTGGTTCACTTGGGAGGGAGTTTCAAATGAGCTCTCTCCCAAGTGCACCCGCTAAAGTCCCAATCTGGAGGGACGTCAGGGTCCTTAGGTGGCTCTTCCAGATAGCAGTTCTGGCCATTGTGGGCCTCATTCTGTATTGGATCTGGGGTAACTACCAGACCAACATTGAGCGCAGCAGCGTTCAGACGGATCTTCGTTTCCTAGACAACCCAGCAAGCTTCACGATTCCCGGCAATGATTTTGACCAGAGCTCTCCAGTAAGAGCCGCATTCGTTCAGGGATTCCTGAACACGATTCAAGTCGCGATAGTCGGCATCTTTTTTGCAACCATTTTGGGAACCCTCGTAGGTATCGCACGACTATCAAAGAACCTGGTCGTGCGCTCGATAGCGGCCGCTTACGTGGAGGTCATTAGAAACTTGCCACTACTTCTGCTGCTGACGTTTATGAACCTGGCGGTAGTCCTGCAGACATTCCCGCGAATCGAAGACGCGTGGAAGCCGCTGGATCTGTTTGTCATTTCCAACCGCGGCATTGCAATCCCTTGGTTTGAAGGAAGTGCAGGGCAACTGAGCTTGCTAATTCTCGCTGGTTTGGCTGCCGCTTTTTTGGTTTTAAAGGTGTAGCGCAGCAGGGCTGACAGGACGGGACGTCAATCCAGGGGTCTGCTTTTTGGGACCGTGGCCCTACTATCGCTGCCGATTATCGGGTGGCTAGTGCTTGGTTACAGTTGGACCCTGCCATTTGTGGATGGAAGAGGGACCTCTGGAGGGCTCCGACTAGATCCATCGTTCTTTGCCCTGATTGTGGCTCTGGTTGTATACACGAGCAGCCACATTGCCGAGATTGTGCGCGGTTCAATCCTTGCTGTACCGAAG
>JAYORB010000112.1:0-2273 GCA_038123155.1 Aquiluna sp.
GGAGCTTGCTTGTCATTACCGCCCCAGGTTTCTTGAGCATCAGCGCTGCCATTTCCAGGTCAAGATCCTTAGGCGGCAAGTATTCCGGGCTGCTCTGACGAATCTCCCCCTCATGACGAAGGTGCCTAGTCCGAAAGATGATTGCGGATGGGAGGAGCACAAGCACGAGCAAAAGAAAGAAAATCCAGGAAGGAATTGACACCCATGGAACATCCTGGAACTGCTCAATCTGGATGGCGGAGTCGGTGCTGAAACCAATCGCGATTGTCATGGTCTCGCCGGGCCCAAGATTTTTTACTTGAGCATGAACGAGGAAACCAGAATTAGATTCTTCAACGCTGATTTCGCATTTTTGATCCGAACCGTATTGGCCGAAGTAGCAGTGGATTCGATCCGCCACCAGATCTTGAGCCAGGCTCGAGTCAATTTCCACACTCGCACTCACGGTTTGAAAAGGCTGTAGCCATCCGGTGCCATTGACATCCCAATAAAACTCCCATATTCCATCTTCTTCAAACTCGCGCAGAACGTTAGATTGCGAATATTCGAGAACAAACGTCTGCCTGCCGCGAAGGAATGACCCTTGCGGAACTGCAGTGTCAACGACCATAAAGTCCCCTTCGAGATAGGTCTCAAGCGGCCTCGGAACACCTGATTCGTCGACCAACGAGAAAACCTGAGTATCTAAAGGAGCACCCTCGTAGCGGTCAGGTATGTATCTGAAAAGGCCTCTATTTTGGTCACGCTCAGGAAAGAGTGCGACCAAGGTCTCTTGGACGCCTAGAACGCTGAGCCCATCTTCGCTAAGACTTAGCTGGTAGCTCGCAGCAAAGCTTTCAAACTCAAAATCATTAACGTCGCCAGGGACGATTGTCTGTTCTACATCGTTGGATTGAAAGAAGCCCAGCACCAGGTCGGGCACTATGAGGATTATCCCCAGGATGTAGACGGCCCTTCGAAATCCTCGCTTGGACAATATCCTTTTCAATCGGGATTGAAGGCTCTCATCCTCTCTCTCCATGTTTCCACCCTAAACCGGACGATTTTCAGAGTCCGAGGAAACTCAGTAACCTGCAAAATTCAGTTTCGGTAGGTCCCGTCAGGTGCAACCTTGGGGAAATTGAATTCTGGATCGTTGAGTAGCTCATAGATCTGCGGATCAAGTTCTCGGAGCTGCTCTGGAGTCTCGATTGACCATTCGTCGCCATCACTCTCTCGAGTTCTAGGTGTACCTATCACCCGGCCTTCCATCAAGCCTGCGTTTGTTATGGCAGCCCAGTGAACGTATTCGTCGACAAAGCAGCCATAATCGCACTCGTCATATCTTGTGTACCAAGCGCCGTCGGGATACTGGTCGGGGATGTCGGCAAAAAAGCCACCTCGCGCCTTGTCCATTGCCATGGTTAATCTTGAGGCTCCCTCTGGGCCAAACTTCTCCTTTTCTTCGACGTAACACCTGTAAGTCTGGGAGGCAAACTCAGGTACCCCAGGCAACGCGTGCCAAAAATCAGCTGGGTACACGCCAGCGAAGCCAACATGAGTTACCAGGTGAAGAGTCTCTTCTGTAGCAGCGTCTGGTGCTCTGACGGGGTCATATCTCTGCCAATCGTCAGAGTAACTGCTTGGCTCCAAGCCGAACCTAGAGTGGTTGATAGTTGTCACGTCGAGCCCAAATGTCGGTGCGTTTGCGTCTTCTAGATACCGCTGCTTCTCCATGTGCCAAGGGTCGATTGATTCTTCGAAGACAACCCCCAGTATCATCCTGCTTTTCTGCCGTTGAAGCTCGGATTGAACCATCTTGTTGTCAGGAACGCCGTCCTCATCATTATCAATCCACTGAGCTAGCACGTTGGCGGACAGTAAGAGGTCACGGTCCGTCACACCCTCCAGGGCCATCAGTCGAACCCCAAAGACCTCAACGACTTTCTCGATGTCAGCTGCCCGCTCGTCCGACCGCGGCGTGAGGATTTCAAAATTCGGAGGGGTGCTAGCAAAAATCTCCTGGTCCCAAGGGTCGCAAAGACTGGGCGAAGAAGTACCTCCAAGGTTAAATTCGAATTCAAATTCGTATGACTCACATGAACCTGGCCCGAGCTGCTCACAGAGTCGTTCAAGCGGGAAGTCGTAGCCCAAGGACAGCCCCAGATTTGCTGAGAGCACCATCAGCATCGAATCGAGCTCTTCCCAAGACAAATTAGAAGAGAAATCACCGCTGTCCGTGAATACAACCCAAGGAATGTCGCCTGTGGCGGCCAAGTCGATCAACTCAGCGT
>JAYORB010000113.1:0-2246 GCA_038123155.1 Aquiluna sp.
TCGGTAAGAGCTGCAGCTGGATTGCTGTTTGTCTTCGGTTTTGCCGGCTGGATGACGGCCGCCCTCACCTCAGACTTCTCGCTGCTGAGGGCCTTTGGAGCGTTTTTTATGTTCGAGATGTTCGTAAGGCTTTTTGCCGGACAGAGATTCTCTCCCACGCTTCGCATCTCGGATTATTTCGTGCGAAACCAGGTGCCCGAGTGGGTTGATGCAAAACCCAAGCAAACTGCCTGGTCAATCGGGTTTGGCATGGTGCTAATTGCCTGCTTCATGATGGGGTGGCTTGGAATGCGAGATGAGATCGTGCTGGGTTTGTGCGCACTCTGCATGAGCTTTCTATTTGCAGAGGCAGCATTTGGGTTTTGTGCCGGTTGCTGGCTACACATGAGATTTGCCAAAGAAAAACCGCAGCTGTGCTCAGGAGGAGTCTGCAGCGTAGAAAACGAAGGAGCAAGGCAATGAGCAAGATTGAAATCAGCATCGAGGGCATGACATGCGGCCACTGCGCCATGAGCGTCACCAATGAACTTGCAACCCTAGAGGGTGTCAGCAATGTCCAGGTTGATCACGCCGCAGGCAAGGCCACGATTGAATCAGAGGGTGTTAGCGAGGACCAGCTCTCGGCAGCAATCGAAGAGGCTGGCTACCAGGCAACTGGTTTTGCAACCGTAAATGGCTAATAACCTCCTAGAGCTCGACATCGAGGGCATGACCTGCACGGCTTGCGCCCGAAGAGTTGAGAAGACACTAAATAAAGTCGATGGCGTAACTGCCTACGTTGACTTCGCAAGCGAAAAGGCTCACCTGCAGTTTTCCGGTGAGATTGAACTTGATGTGCTCAAAGAGGCTGTTGCGAGCGCCGGCTACAAAGTCGGAGAGGGCAAGGAAGAGCTCAAGACTCTCAAGCCGAGGCTCATCACGGGCGCAGTTTTGTCCCTGCTGGCGATGGTGTTTTCGATGGTGCCCGGTATTGAGTTTGACTCTCAGCAATACCTGGTTTGGGCTCTAGCAACACCGGTGATTTTGTATGTCAGCTTTCCGTTTCATGCGGCTGCCATCAAAAACCTTCGCCACGGCGACACCACCATGGACACTCTCGTTTCGCTTGGTTCCTCGGTGGCCTACCTCTACAGCATCTACCTAGTGCTCACCGGCTCCACTCACCACTACTTCGAGGTAAGCGCAGTAGTGCCCTCGGTCGTCCTCCTAGGAAGATTTATTGAGGTTAGGGCAAGACGCAGTGCAACTGATTCTGTTAGGGCGCTACTGAGCGCCATTCCCGATAGTGCAACAGTCATCCGAAACGGGACGCGTGAGCAGGTGCCCATTCACACCCTCAGGGCTGGAGACGAGGTGGTTGTCGTAGCGGGTGATCGCATCCCCGCTGACGGCAATTTAGTTAACGAATTCGCCTCGGTTGATAACTCAACCTTGACTGGAGAAAGCCTGCCGGTTGAGCTGCGGGCCGGGGAGGCACTGAGTGCCGGTGCGACGGTGCTCTCGGGCGAGGTCATCATTTGTCTAACCGCAAGTGCTGGAACCTCACGGCTCTCAAGGATTGCGGATCTGGTCCGCGAGGCAACAGCAAGCAAGACCCAACTTGGGTCCCTAACCGATCGCATCTCCAGTGTGTTCGTGCCGACCGTCATTGTGATTTCCATTGCCACCTACTTCGTCTGGGCACTTGCTCTCGGAGACAGCACGCGAGCCTTTGAGGCTGCGGTCGCGGTGCTGGTGATCGCCTGCCCCTGCGCTTTAGGTATAGCCGTACCAATGAGCCTGGTGGTGGCAACCAGTCTCGGCACCAAAAAGTCCGTCGTAATTCGAAACCCCGACAGCCTCAGGCTGCTTGCCAAAATAAACAAGGTTGTCTTCGACAAGACCGGGACACTAACTGATGGAAAGCTGAGTATCGTCAAAGCCCATGGTCTCGGCGGCGTTACCGCCGAGGAGGCGGTGGCAAAGGCCGCAGCCGTCGAAACCGGCAGCAAACACCCTGTGGCAATGGCGATAGCTGCCAGCGGAACCACTTACGTCGCCTCAAACATTGAGGAGATCTCGGGTCGCGGCGTTGCTGGAGACATCGACGCTCTCAGGGTGAGTGTTGAAAAGCCTGGCATTTACGAAAATCAGGCGGAGATTGATGCCGCAATCCAAAATGCCGCGCCCAACACCCTGGTAGTAGTTGCCTGGGAGGGCTGGGCCCACGGCCTGATTGAACTCAGTGATGGCCTGCGCGAGGGCGC
>JAYORB010000114.1:0-2209 GCA_038123155.1 Aquiluna sp.
AGGAGGCAGCACCTATTTATACCTTTGGCGAAAGCACAGTGTTTTCAGGGGTGTAGGACTCCCTCGTAAAGAGCAGGTCGCCAGTTCGATTCTGGCAGGTGGCTCAGGGTTCCTAGCTGTCGATGGCCGCCTGGATTAAGGTGGCCAGTAATTTCTGCCTTTGTCCTTTAGACGTGCTAGTCAGTGATTGGACATCTATGACTCGCTCCGTGAAGACAAAGCCCGCAAGGACTGATGAAACAGCAACTGCTCTTATCTCCGCATTCGGCAGGTTTAGCTGGCGAAATACCCCGAAAAAGTTGTCCCTGTAGAACTCTCTAAGCACCTGTGTTGCTTCATCATGAGTTGCTGCGGCCCTGATTACCCCCTCAAGAACTTCAACAGGCAAACCCTTTGGGGAACGAAGGTATAAAAGGCGCGCCAAAGTGCTTCCCCACATTTTCGTTGGAACGGTGGACAGCAAGCCTGACATTCGTCTGGGGTCGAATGGAAGTGAAAGTGTCTCGGCGAATAACCGCTCCTTGGAACCGAAGTAGTGCATGACTAGCTTCGGATCCACTCCGGCATCTGACGCGATCAAGCGAATTGTTGTCTTTGCGAAGCCTGACTTTGCAAAGTGCCGGCCTGCGACCTTCGCAATCTCCTCTTTCTTCGAGCCCATGTCTGTCGCCATTGCTGAAGGGCGACCTGGTTTACGCATATCTAAATTCTACGACATTGAATTATTTGCTCAATTCACTGTAGTATTCAACAATGTTGAATAAATTAGGAGTTTAGATGGAAACTTCAATCGAAATGTCTGATGTGCGCGTGAAGCGCGGTAGCTCGGAGGTGCTTAGCGGAGTAAACCTTCGCATCCCTAAGGGAGTTATCACCGGGCTCTTGGGTCCGAGCGGTGCAGGAAAAACAACCCTGTTGCGAACGATTGTCGGAATTCAAGCCAATGTCACAGGCTCCTTATCCGTACTTGGGGAAGCGCCTAGCAGCTCATCACTAAAGCACAAGGTTAGGTATGGGACTCAAGACAGCAGCGTATTCGCGGACTTGACTGTGCTGGCCAACCTTGAGTATGCGGCCAAGTTGTTGAATGCGCCTCGAGAGAGTGCCAAGATCGTCGTCGAGCAGGTAGGTCTGAACAAGCAGGCCAATCAACTAGTTAGAAGCCTTAGTGGAGGTCAGCGAAGTCGCGTCTCCCTAGCCATTTCGCTTCTTGGAAACCCGGAACTAATTCTCCTCGATGAGCCAACTGTGGGTTTAGATCCTGTGCTGCGAGCAGACCTCTGGGAACTCTTTCATGATCTAGTCCTCAGAGGAACAACTTTGGTTGTCTCAAGCCATGTTATGGATGAGGCAGAGCGCTGCGATGAGCTGGTACTAATGAGAGAGGGAAGTGTCATCTACAGCGGATCTCTCCCAAGGCTCCTCGAAGACACCGGCCAAGAGAATGCAGAGCAGGCATTCATAGCAAGCGTAAGAAGGAGCGCCTAATGAAATCGCTAAATAGAACAGTTGCAACCGCTGGCAGAGTTCTCTCACAAATCAAGAACGATCCACGCACAGTAATTCTCATATTGGCGGTTCCATCGCTACTGATTGGACTTCTGAGTTGGACATTCAACAACCAAATGGTCTTCAACCAGATTGGCCCATCCATGTTGGGGCTCTTTCCTTTCACGATCATGTTTGTTATCACCTCTATAACTACGTTGGTGGAGCGCAGATCTGGGACTCTCGAGCGTTTCTTGACCTTCCCTCTTCGCAGGCAAGAGTTCATCTTCGGTTACGCACTGGCTTTTGGTGTGCTGGCGACTTTGCAGGCACTTGTCACCCTCGGTTTCTGCATTTGGGTCTTGGACATGGAGATCGCAGGAGAAACCTGGCTTCTCGGGATTGTGGCAATTGTCAATGGTCTGTTGGGTATGGCGCTCGGTCTCATGGCCTCTGCCTTTGCAAAGACTGAGTTCCAGGTGATGCAGCTCATGCCTGCTTTTATCTTTCCTCAGATGCTCATCGGGGGAATCATTGTTCCATTCAGCCAAATGCCAGACATTCTGCAGACAGTGGCGGATGCGCTTCCCTTGACCCATGCAGTCCGGGCACTTAATGAGATTGCAACTTCGTCAGTTACATCAGATGTGGTTTGGATAGAACTCGGTATCGTTGGAGCTTTTGCGCTAGCGGCGCTGCTGCTGGGGGCACTAACACTTCG
>JAYORB010000115.1:0-2206 GCA_038123155.1 Aquiluna sp.
GTACCGCCAAAACAAGAAGGCACCTACAAAGTTCAACAGGCCTGTTGCGGCTAAGGCTCCAGCGAGACCAATTCCTGCGGTTAGGACAGAGATCATCGCTGGCGCGATTGCTACCCCACCCGATGTGAGCATGCGGAATGAGGCTAGGAACTCGCTCCTGGCGCCAGGGGGCGCGAGATCGGCACCAAGAATCATGTTGATTCCTGCGGAGACCGCGTTTGCCAGCGCAGTAACCGACGCCATTATCCAGAATGTGGCGACGTCGGTAACCATGAAGGAAAAAAGGTAGGTCGTACCAAGCGCCAACAGTGTTGGCACTGAAGACCAAAACTTCCCGTAGCGGGACATGATGATGCCGGATAGATAAAAGAGCGAAAAGTCAATGAACCCGGTGATGCCAAAAATGAATGAGGTCTCTGCGGGGTCTATCTGGAGTTGGATTGCCAGCAGCGGAAGTCCAATGAGTCTTATTGTTCTGCCGGCGCTAATGATGGCCGATGCGGTTCCGAGGGTTAGCAGCTTGGGCGCTTCGCGCTTTGCAACCACCCAAACATTTCCTGCTTGGCCTGAGGGCGTGGTGCTAAGCCTGGTTGTCGGCACTGAGAACACCGCGGCTCCAGCCGCCAGACACATGACACCCGCTGCCAAATATCCAAATTCAACTCCGTAGAGAGCGATGAAAGCACTTCCAATGACTGGACCGATTGCCATGCCACCGCGAAACATGCCACCAAGCAGTGACATTGACTTCGGGCGATGCTCTGGCGGAACAAGCTCCGCCAGTAGTGAGTGCCGTGCGAGGCCAAACAGCGAGTGTGCGGCACCAAACCCAAGAGCGGCGACAATCAGGCTGAAGTAGCCAAGGTGCAAAAATGCAAGAAGTGTGCTGAGCGCGCCCAGGGCAGTCCCCAACAGCATCGAGCGGCGCTCGCCAATACGGGTGGTTATCCAAGACGCAGGTATCTCAAAGACCATGGTTCCCACCATGAGAACCGTTGTGACTACCGCTGCTTCAGCCAGTGAGTAGCCGTAGCCAACCGCAGTGACGGGCAGGATGGGAAGCAGAGCGCCCTCGGCGGCCGTAATCAGCAGTGATGGCAGGTAAACGGGTGCGGCAAGACCACGCTTTCGAAACCTCTCGCCACTCACCCCGCTAATTATCGCCCCTACCGCCAAACCATGCCGCGACAAAGATCAATGTTGCGGAGAGCAGCAGCAGCGGAGAGAGCGCACTTCCCGTCCAAAGAATCAGCATCACCGTTGAGAGCACTGGAGTCAGGAATGCAATCAGCCCGATCCTCTGAGGTTCGCCATTTTGCAGGGCATATGCCCAGAAATAAAACGATGCTCCAAGAGCTCCAAGTCCCAAGAGTGCTAGTGGCACGAGGTCCGAAGGGGTGATTTCCACTCGAGGCTCAAAAATAAAGTGTGCGCCAATCGCCAGCGCACCTGCGACCAGGCCAAAGGCACCGACAGCAGGCACACTAAAGCTTCCGATTGCCCTTATGCCCAAGGAGTAGGTGGACCAGAGTAGGGCAGCGAGCAGGGCATAGACGTAGCCAATCTCGAAACCTCCCGTCAACTGGGACCCGGAAACAATTGCCATGGCAGCACCGACAAATCCCGTGACTGCTGCAATGATGTGCCGAGGCCGCAGTGTTGTGCCCTTCACAATCAGCGGCGCCAGGATGACTATCAGCAGTGGCCAAAGGTAGTTCACAAGGTTTGCCTGAACCTCTGGCGCATTTTGGAGGCCCGCAAAAAGGGCTGCGTGGTAGCCAAAGAGTCCATAGACCCCAAGGAGCAAGACCTGCGGTTTCGGCCAGATTTTCTTGATCTTGAATCCCGAGAGCGGGAGCGAGATTGCCGAACCGATTAGTAGCCCCAGACCCGTAAGCAGCAGTGGGGGAATGTGACTCAGGATTGAAGCAAGTGTGGCGAGCGATGCCCACATGACAACGGCAGCCAACGCCGCCAAATCGCTTCGCACTCGCAAAGCATAGAGCTCGGGGCGTCTGTTGCGAAGGTCAATGGAACCTTCGAAACGAACTTAATGAAACAAAGTGTTACAAAACCGAAACTCAGCAAATTTTATTAACCAAAAGTTCAATCTAAAGTTAAACCCGTCTGCGTGGGGGTTACCCTGCGTGCGACTCCAATAGTCAAGGAGAAACATGAAGAAATTCCGCGGATCCGCTCTTGTTGC
>JAYORB010000116.1:0-2199 GCA_038123155.1 Aquiluna sp.
TGTCTGGTCGATATCTGCGGTAGAGGGCGTAGGTCACCTTGCAAGCTTAATCCTGACGGCGAAGTTTTAAACTCTGGACCACTAGGTCATCAAAAACTAGGCGTCGTCGTCGCCCTCGCCGTAGACAATGTCTGCCGGCGGAAGATTGGCTCCTGGCTCCAGCTCACCGATTTTCATGGCCGCAAGAACATTCGCTGGTGTCCCTAGAAAACCATGCTCGGCACTGAAGGCAGCCGTTGCGTCAGTGCCACACAACGCTTGTATCTGCGAAGTACCTCCAGGGTGTTCTGCCCCGTAGCCAGACAAATCGTAAACAACACCTTCCACAGCCGCCCAGCAGCTATCAAGAGTGCTGTGGGCAAGGAGCTGGGCCTCAGTTATCAATTGACCAGACTCTGGGGCCTGGGCACCACTTGTTCCTGAGCCGGAGTCATTGCCGGCAACACCCTCTCCGAGCTTGCCAAGAAACAATTTCTCCAGTTCAGCTGCCGGAAGGGCTTGACGAGCGTGCTCACTCTGGAAAGCAGCGGTACCGTCTTTTCCGCAGAGCGCTGTCAGGACTGAAGAACCACCTGGATGCTTAGCGATGTAGCCATCCAGGGCGTAGACACCCCCATCGATAACTACCCAGCAATCAGACTTGGTGTTGTGGTTTGCAACCTCCTGGATAGACAAGCCACCATCAACTGAGGGAGCGTCTGCCGCATTCGAGTCAACGGCACCGGCTGACTCGTCATAACTGTCCTCGTCGTAGTTCTCTTCTTCGTAGATAAAGACCTCTGACTTTCCGCCCCAAGTTGCCTCGGCTCCGGAGTGGCCAACGACGAATGTCATCGCGCTTGCTCCAATTGCCGCTGAGACCATTAGGAAGCCAAGTGCTTGGGAGAACAGCTTGGGCCAGTTGTATTTGATAGAGAGCCAAACGGCGACCGCAATAGCCAAGGTGCCAAGGGCTATCGGCATCATCATCTCGCCATACTCGGAGTGAGGCTCTGGCTCGTAGTAAACCTCCTCAAGCGCCTCACCAGACTGCTGAGCAATAAACACAAACGGGATAGTCAACGCAAGCGCAATCACGCTTACACCGAGATACCCGGCTCGAAGCTTTGCAAAAGCAGTTACGACAGCCACCAATATCGCCGCGATTGGGAACAGAGTCGTCGCAAAGTGGACGGCGAGAGGGTGGAGCGGGAGACCCGCGACCATCAAGAAAAGCTCTTCCAACTACTTATCCATCTTGTAGCTGGGAAACTTCTCGGTGATCTTTTCTTCTTTGTAAGCCGGAAAGAGTAGGCCGGTGGGGCAATAGCCCATGGCAGCAGTGAAGATCATGAAGACACCAAATGGAGCGAGCAGCCAGTACCACTCACCCATGGTCACTGCGCTAACAATCAATGCAACACCCAGCAGGCCACGAACGAACCTTCCAACGTTTGATGACATGAACTCAATGAGCTTTCTGGATTGTGGCGTTAGCTTCATTTTTGCCTCCTCCTTCAAGCTAGCAGCTAGATACTGCACACTGTCTCAAAAAAGACTTACGGTTGGCTGAAAATTAGGGACCCCTCGCGCACCCGTCAGAGCTTCGCTACCCTTGCTATCTTTCGATCCTGGGGGATTCACCAAGGTGACGCCACGCGAGGAGTCACCCACGATTCTATTGCCGACTAGTTCTGTGGGAAACCCAGGTTCAATCCGCCATGGGACGGATCCAGCCAACGAGAGGTAACAACCTTGGTTTGGGTGAAGAACCTAAAGCCCTCTTCGCCGTGCGCCCGGCTATCGCCAAACAGCGAGTGCTTCCAACCTCCAAAGGAGAAGTAGGCCACCGGCACGGGGATTGGGACATTGATTCCAATCATCCCGACCTCGACCTCGTGCTGGAACCTTCTTGCGGCTCCGCCGTCATTTGTAAAAATGGCAGTTCCGTTGCCAAAGGCGCCTGAGTTGATTAGCTGCAGGCCTTCCTCATAGCTTGCAACCCTGACGACAGAGAGCACCGGCCCAAAAATCTCTTCCCTGTAGGCCTTGGAAGAAGTCGGCACTCTATCCAGGAGCGTTGGTCCAAGCCAATAGCCACCAGCATCCCCGTCTGGATTCACCTCACGGCCATCAACCACAACGACCGCGCCATCGGCAGCGGTTATGTCGATATAGCTCTCAACCTTGTCGCGGTGCTGCTTTGTGACAAGTGGTCCC
>JAYORB010000117.1:0-2165 GCA_038123155.1 Aquiluna sp.
GCTAAGCCTGCTGCCAAGAAGGCAAGCGAGCCCAAGGAGAAGTCGCAGATTCTGCGTCTTCACCACCTACGTCCTGCACCTGGTGCAAAGAAGGACAAGACTCGTAAGGGTCGCGGTGAGGGATCCAAGGGTAAGACTGCTGGTCGTGGAACCAAGGGAACCGGTGCTCGCACCACAACCCGTCTCGGCTTTGAGGGTGGCGGCGTGAACCTAGTCATGCGCACTCCTAAGCTGCGTGGATTCAAGAACCCTTTCAGGGTTGAGTACCAGGTTGTAAACCTAGACAAGCTCGGCCAGCTGTATCCAAAGGGTGGCAAGGTCACAATCGATGACCTTGTAGCCAAGGGTGCAGTTCGCAAGGGTGAGCCTGTGAAGGTCCTTGGTAATGGTGACGTCTCGGTTAAGCTAGAGGTCGCTGTCGACAAGGTCTCCGAGTCGGCTAAGACCAAGATTGAGGCTGCCGGAGGCAGCGTCAACGCCTAGTCAAACCTAGGGGAGGTAACAGGTGATTCAAGCCATAGTTCGCGCATTCCGCACGCCGGACCTGCGCAACAAGCTTGCGTTTACGCTGGGCATGATTGCGGTATTCCGTTTGGGATCCTTCATTCCCTCGCCGAACGTTGACTACACCAACGTTCAGCAGTGTCTCGCGCAGTCTCAGAGCACTTCTGGTCTCTATGAGCTTGTCAACCTGTTCTCCGGTGGAGCACTGCTCCAGCTCTCAATCTTTGCGCTGGGAATCATGCCCTACATCACGGCATCGATCATCACTCAGCTGCTTAGGGTTGTTATCCCAAGGTTTGAGGCTCTCCACAAGGAGGGTCCAGCTGGCCAGTCCAAACTGACTCAGTACACCCGTTACCTAACCATTGCCCTAGCCCTTCTGCAGTCCACGACTCTGATCACGGTTGCAAGGCAGGGAGCGTTGTTTGGTGCGGACTGTACGCTGCCGATTCTGGTTGACACAGGACCTCTTTCAATCACTCTGATGGTCATCACCATGACCGCTGGAACCGGTTTGATTATGTGGATTGGTGAGCTCATCACCGAGCGCGGTGTCGGCAACGGAATGTCGCTTCTGATCTTCACATCAATTGCGTCGACCTTCCCAGCCAGCCTGCTACAGATCCTTCAGACCAGGACCATCGAGATCTTCGTCATCGTGATGGCGGTTGGATTCTTGATTGTTGGGCTCGTAGTTTTGGTCGAAGAATCGCAGCGCAGGATTCCAGTGCAGTACGCGAAGCGCATGGTTGGCCGCAAGGCTTATGGTGGTCAGTCAACCTACATCCCAGTAAAGGTGAACACGGCTGGAGTTATCCCAGTTATCTTCGCCTCCTCGATGCTTTATCTTCCAGCCCTTCTCGCGCAGTTTAACCAGCCAGACCCAACCACGGGGCAGGTTGCGCCGTGGGTGACCTTCATCTCCACGTATTTGACCGCAGGTGACAACCCGCTTTACATGGCTGTCTACTTTGCGCTGATTGTGGGCTTCACATACTTCTATGTCGCGATCACTCTGAACCCTGAGGAGATCAGCGACAACATGAAGCGCTACGGCGGCTTTATCCCAGGAATTAGGGCTGGGCGTCCGACCACCGAGTACCTCGAGTACGTGATCAGCCGCATCACAGCTCCTGGCGCTATCTACCTAGGTCTAATCGCTCTGATTCCACTCGTGGCCTTCACGGCAATTGGAACCAACCAGAACTTCCCATTTGGTGGAACTTCTATCCTCATCATCGTGGGTGTTGGCCTCCAGACCGTGAAGCAGATCAATGCTCAGATGGAGCAGCGTAACTACGAGGGTCTTCTGAAGTGATCCGCATACTCTTGATCGGCCCTCCGGGAGCTGGCAAGGGAACCCAGGCAGCACTGCTGGCAAAGCACTTCGGGATCCCCGCCATTTCAACCGGAGACATCTTCCGTGAGAACGTTCGCAATGAGACCCCACTCGGGCTCGAGGCGAAAGCATTCATGGACCGCGGGGAGTATGTACCGGACTCACTGACTAACGCTTTGGTGAGGGACCGACTGAATCAGCCTGATGCCGTGGACGGTTTCCTGCTAGATGGCTACCCAAGAACGATCGATCAGGTTGAAGAGCTTGACGACATCTTGGATGAAAGCGACAAGAAACTTGATGTTGTTGTCCAGCTCACCGC
>JAYORB010000118.1:0-2146 GCA_038123155.1 Aquiluna sp.
GCATCCGACATTGGAAAGCACCGCAGCTCAAACCAGGACTCCGGATATGCCGGCTATCAGCTGTTCTTTGTTGCAGACGGCATGGGGGGCCACGCTGGAGGAGACATCGCCAGCGCCATTTCAAGCCAGCGCATTGCCCTCACCGACAACAAATACGACAGCGCCGAAGAGGCGATTGAGGCCTTGAAGCAAGGGGTTCTTGAAGCAAACGGCATGCTGAACGAGACCGTCAAGGAGCACCCAGAACTTGAGGGCATGGGGACGACCTTCTCAGGCATGCTCATCCATGGCGACCAGATAATCACGGCTCACATCGGGGACTCCCGCATCTATCGGGTCCGCGATGGCGAGGTCACCCAGATCACTACTGACCACACCTTTGTTCAGAGGCTAGTTGAGCTCGGCAGAATCACGCCCGAAGAGGCACTCGTCCATCCAAGGCGGAGCGTTCTGATGCGCGTGTTGGGAGATGTTCAGGGCGAACCCGAGCTCGACATCGCTCTCTTCGATGCTCAGGTTGGCGACCGCTGGATGCTCTGCAGCGATGGCCTTTCGGGGGTTGTGCCCGAGGACGTCATGGAGCGGATCTTGTCCAGCAAGATTCCAACCGAGGAGGCAGCGGAGCTGCTTGTTGGTGAGGCACTCGAGTTTGGAGCCCCGGACAACGTCACGGTTGTGGTCGCAGACATCATGCGCTCGGGCGCACAGGTTGAGTTTGAGCCTGGTGCACAGTTTGTTGGAAGTGCGGCAAACGAGGTCGTTATCGAGGAGCGCCGAGGCGGCAAGATCCTCCAGCTTCTGAACCCGAGAAGTCTCCTCGAGCTACTACAGACTCCGGAAGACCCGGCCGAATACCGTCCAGAGTCCGAAGAGGTGCTCGAGAAGATTCTGCTGGAGACAAGGCGCAAGATTCGCTGGCGTGGTGCAAGGACCATCTTGGGGTGGATCCTGCTTGCCGCAACGGTGATTGGCATTGGCTGGATCGCCTACAGCTACACCCAGACCAGGTATTACGTCGCGGAGTTCGAGGGTCAGGTCACGATCTACCAGGGCATCAGGGAGCAGCTTGGGCCGCTGAAGTTCTCGCAGCCTTATCAGGTGAGCGAGATCGACATCGAGGATCTCTCGCCGTTCCAGCAAGAGCTCATTGACAGATCGATCTCAGCAGAGTCACTCGAGGATGCGCTGAGAATCCTAGGTCAGCTGGAGGCGAGCCTGGATGAGTAACCTCAGCCTCACCAGTGCCATACCAAACCTGATTCGTGCGGTTCCGCGCTCGCGAAACTTTGAGGCCGTATTGATCTTCTGGGTCTCGGGCATCCACGCCTTCGCGCTCGCACAGATTCAGCTCTCGATTTTGCAGATCATGACCTGGGAGTTGCTGCTCTATTGGGGACCACCGACCCTCACGGCAATGATTGTCCACTGGGTCCTGCGCAAGTATGCGGTGAAGGCGGATGGCTTGATGCTGCCTCTTGCGTTTTTGCTCAATGGGCTTGGCATCGCCATGATCTACCGCCTTGATCTTGCAGAGTTGGCAGCCGGTGGCAGTGACCTGTTTGCGCAGCGCCAGGTATGGCTGAGCTGCTTTGCGATGCTGATTGCGGCACTGGTAATTCGAGTGATCCCAAACCACCTCGCTCTCAGAAGATTTCCGTTCATCTCCGGCCTGGCCGCGGTGGTGCTGCTCTTGCTTCCCGCCGCCCCCGTAATTGGAAGGACAGTCAATGGCGCGACCCTTTGGGTTGGCACGGACGAGCTGAGTTTTCAGCCTGGGGAACTTGCAAAGATCCTGCTCGCAATCTTTTTTGCCGGGTATTTAGTCTCGCGACAGGGTTCACTCGCTGAGATTGGGTCGCGGGTGCTGGGGGTAAAGGTGCCGAGGGCAAAAGACCTTGGGCCGATTCTGCTGTTCTGGTTTGCATCCCTTGGAGTGCTCATCATTCAGCGCGACCTGGGAACCTCGATTCTTTATTTTGGGCTGTTCTTGGTCATGGTCTACACCGCAACCGGCAGGGGTTTCTACATTGGTGCCGGGCTGGTGATGATGGTGACCGGAACCCTGGTGGCATCTCGATTCTTTGACTATGTCGAGAGGCGCTTTGAGGTTTGGCTCGATCCTTTTTCAAATGCCAACTACAGCGCG
>JAYORB010000119.1:0-1756 GCA_038123155.1 Aquiluna sp.
TTGGGTCATATCCCGGCCACAAAAGTGCCGACAGCGTCCACCCGGTGATGTTCTGTATGGGCCCAAGCGTTGCAGCCACAACTGCCCAGATACCAATGAGCTGCACTAGGCCGACATCCTAGACAGGAAAGCTTTGGTTCTCTCCTGCTGTGGGTTTGCAAAGAACTCCTTGGCCTCGTTGGCTTCGTAGATTTTGCCCTGCTCCAAGAAGATGACCCAATCTGCGACCTCCCTAGCAAAAGCCAGTTCATGAGTCGCCATAAGGATCGTAGTTCCGGTCTGCTTGAGATCACGAATAAGGTCGAGGACCTCACCAACAAGCTCTGGATCTAGAGCACTCGTGACTTCATCGAGCAGAAGCACCTTTGGGTCCATTGCGACCGCTCGCGCGATTGCACTACGTTGCTGCTGACCTCCAGAGACCTTGTCTGGGTAGGAGTCTCCTCGATCTCCCAGCCCAATCCGGTCAAGCCACTTTTGGGCAATTCTTGTTGCCTCCTCCTTACTCATCCGCTTCACATGCCGAAGTGCAAGGGTGATGTTGTCCATGATGCTTAGGTGGGTGAACAGGTTGAAAGACTGAAAGACAAGTCCGATTCTGGCTCTGATCGCATCTTCATCCACTACAGGCGCAGAAATTTACTCGTCATCCAAAAAAATTTGTCCGTCAGAAATCTCTTCAATGAGATTCACGCACTTGATCAGCGTTGATTTGCCCGAGCCCGAGGCTCCAATGAGAGCCACAATTTGCCCCGGAAAAACCTCTAGGTCTACCCCGTCTATGACGACACGATCGCCATAGTGCTTCTTAAGCCCGGTCACGCGAAGACGAGGTTTCTCCCAGTCAATCAAAGTGCACTGCCCATCTGCTCGCGCTCGGAGTACTTACGTGAAATCCTGTCTGCCAGCCTGACAGTTGGAATTGCTAGCAGGACAAATAGCAGCCCAGCAACGACATAGGGGGTGAAGTTTGCGAACTTTGCCGCTTCAATTTGAGCTCCTCTAACGGCATCCACCGCACCAAGCACGGAGATCAGGCCAACATCTTTCTGAAGTGCCACAAAGTCGTTCATAAGTGGTGGGACAACCTTTCTTACAGCCTGAGGCAAGACCACAAGTCTCATTGACTTTGAATAGCTCAGTCCCAGACCTCGAGCTGCAAGTCGCTGCGAGGAGTGAACGGATTCGATGCCTGCTCGGAAAACTTCCGAGACGTAAGCGCTGTATGTGAGGGTCAGTGCAATTGTGCCGAGAATCTCTGCTGGCACTCGCCCTAGAAACTCAAGTCTCAAACCAGGTATTCCAAAACCAACGAGATACAAGACGATGATCAGCGGAAGACCCCGAAAGAGATCCACGTAACCCCTAGAGAGCACCCTTAGCGGGAAGAAGACCGGAGACTTTAGGGTGCGGAAGATCGCAAGTAGCAGGCCCGTCACCAGCACCAGAAAAGCGGCAGCGATCAGAACACGAAGGTTTAGAAGTAGCCCATCGAATACTCGCGGGAAAGCCTCGACCGCGACCTCCCAATTGAAGAAACTGGCCTCCACGCGCTGCCAGCCGGGAGTAGCCAAGAGACCAAACCAAACAAAGGCAGCAAAGGCCAGCGTGGACAGCATTGCCAGACCCACAGACTTGTTCTTCTTCCGGCGCTTGAAGTCTCTCCGGGCACGCTCGGCTGACGAGATGTTCGAATCGTCAAGTGCCATTTGAGTCCCTAAAAGGAAATAGGTGGGGCGATTGCTCGCCCCACCTA
>JAYORB010000119.1:1766-2136 GCA_038123155.1 Aquiluna sp.
CTCACGCAGTGCGTCAACAGCTGCAGTTACTGCCTCGGTTAGAGGTGAGTCCTTGTCTAGAACGAGTCCGAAGCTGTCGCCAGCCTCAGCACCCTCGAGTTGTCCGAGGATGATTCCGCCATCTAGCTCAACAGCCGTTAGGTAGAAAGCAGTTGGGAGGTCAACCACGATTGCGTCTACCTGTCCGTTAGCCAAAGCAGCTTTGGCGTCATCGTTTGAGTTGAAGACCTGGGCTCCACCGTTTGGCTGAATGATCTCTTCGATGGCCTTCAGGCTCGTGGTTCCAGTCTGGGCTCCTACGAGCAGGTCCTTCAGGTCCGCTAGATCGGCTACGTTCTCAGCTGCAGATCCAGCGACGGTGATCACAGTC
>JAYORB010000120.1:0-2067 GCA_038123155.1 Aquiluna sp.
GGGCAAACCAAAGGAGAGAAGCATGAAGCATTCTAAGAAATTCTCAATGTTGGCGATTGGCGCTGTTGCAGCGTTGGCGCTTTCAGGATGCGCCGCTTCGGAGGAGGCCAGCTCAGGCGGAGCCCTTTCGGAGTTTGACCTATCAGGCGTTTCCGTTGCTGTCGGATCAAAGGACTTCGATGAGCAGCTAATTCTTGGCGAGATGATGGTTGCAGCATTTGAGGCTGCAGGCGCTGAGGTTGACAACAAGGTAAACCTCGGTGGAACCAACGTCGCTCGCGCGGCACTCGAGTCGGGTGAAATCGACATCTACATGGAGTACAACGGCACCGGTTGGACCGTCCACCTAGGACAGTCAGACCCAAGCTTTGACCCAGAGACCCTAACCGCTGGCGTCCGCGACATGGACCTAGCTGAAAACGGCATTGTTTGGGTTGGTCGTTCGCCGTTCAACAACACCTATGGCTTCGCATCGAGCCCAGAGGTAACAGAGGCAAATGGCGGAGCATTCGATCTCAAGTCCATGATGGAGTACGTGCGTGACAACTCTGACGCCGTGGTCTGCATGGAGTCTGAGTTCCCAAGCCGTCCGGATGGACTGATTCTTACCGAGACTCACGCTGGTATTGAGCTGCCAGACAGCCAGCAGCGAATTCTCGACACCGGAATCATCTACACCGAGACCGCCAACAACAACTGCGACTTCGGTGAGGTATTCACCACTGACGGTCGTATCCCAGCTCTTGGCCTGACTCTTGTTCAGGACCCAGGTGTGAACATCGTTTACAACGTCTCCGGAACAATCCGTCAGGACAAGTACAACGAGGCACCTGAGGCATTCGATGGCATCATCGAGGCCGTTCTTGCTCCACTGAGCAACGAGCGCATGGCTGAGCTAAACGGTTACGTTTCTGCAGAGGGACAGGACCCCGGTGATGTTGCTCGGGAGTACCTGGTCGCTGAGGGACTAATCGACTAGTAGATCGGTGGATTTTCTACTGAGCCTTCTAGAGTTTGCTCTTGCCCGGCAAGAGCAAGTTCTAGAGGCGTTAGCCCAACACACGGGCTATGTGGTTACGGTGCTGGTGACGGCTGGCTTGTTTGCCATCGTCACCGGCATTGTGACCAGACGCAACCAGCTTGCTAGGGAGCTGGCTCTATCCATTGCGTCGGTCTTTTTGACCATTCCATCCCTGGCGCTATTTGTGATTTTTATCCCGCTAGTCGGCTTGGGTTTCGCGCCCTCGTTTATCGCACTGTTCTTGTATTCACTGCTGCCGATTCTGCGTAACACAATCACTGGACTGGATGGCATTGATCCCGGAGTGCTGGAAAGCGCAAAGGGCATGGGACTGAACCCAGCCCAGGTGTTGCTGAGAGTCGAGTTGCCACTTGCCTGGCCAGTGATTCTTGCCGGTGTTCGCGTCTCGTCCATGCTGATTGTGGGCATCGCAGCAATCGCAACCCTGGTTGCTGGCGGTGGACTCGGAGACTTCATCAAGAGCGGCCTTGCCAGGCTGCCGCTCCCAAACTCGCTTGAAGCGATTTGGCTGGGCACGATTTTGTGCCTTGTGCTGGCACTAATTATTGACCTAATTCTTCAGGCCGCAAGACTGGCCACAATCTCGAAGGGAATTCGATGAGCGAAGCACTAATTCGTTTGGAGCACGTCAGCAAGAGCTACGGCTCCGGAGCGGAGCCTGCCGTCAGGGATCTGACCCTCGAGGTTGAAAAGGGCGAGGTTCTAGTTCTAGTTGGGCCATCTGGTTGCGGAAAGAGCACGACCCTGCGTCTGATCAACCGCCTGATTGAGCCAACCTCGGGAAAGATCATTCTCAACGGTGAGGATGTCACTGATGTTGACCCATCCGAGCTGAGAAGAAAGATCGGCTATGTAATCCAGCAGGTTGGTCTCTTCCCACACCGCACAATCGCCGAGAACATAGCGACTGTGCCGAAGCTCTTAGGCTGGGACAAGGAGAAGATCGAGGCTCGCATTGACGAGATGCTCGAGCTTGTCTCTATGGACCCCGAGACCTATCGCGATCGCTACCCCAAGGAGCTCTC
>JAYORB010000121.1:0-2049 GCA_038123155.1 Aquiluna sp.
GCTCTCGTGGCGAGCTCACTCAGGCAGGCTCCGGCACCGGTCGCCGCAAGGAGGCTGTCGCTAGGGTTCGCATTGCTCCTGGAAGCGGCAAGATCACCGTTAATGGCCGCACCTTTGAGGACTACTTCCCAAACAAGCTTCACCAGCAGCTAATCACTGACCCGTTCAAGGTTTTGGAGCTGCAGGGTGCATACGACGTAACCGCTCGCATCGATGGAGGCGGTATCGCAGGTCAGGCCGGAGCGCTTCGCCTCGGAATCTCCCGTGCGCTAAACCAGATTGATGCGGACAACAACCGTCCTGCCCTAAAGAAGGCAGGATTCCTCAGCCGCGATGCTCGCGTTATCGAGAGCAAGAAGGCTGGACTCAAGAAGGCTCGCAAGGCCTCCCAGTTCTCCAAGCGTTAAGCTTCCGCCATGGCCAGGCTCTTTGGCACAGATGGCGTTCGTGGAACCGCGAACAAAGACCTCACTGCTGAATTTGCGCTGCGTCTTGCGCAGGCAGCTGCAGTTGTTCTGGCCGCTGGTGCAAGGGAGCGGGGCGAGCGCCCCAGGGCAGTCATCGCCAAAGATCCCAGGGTCTCATCGGACTTTATTTCCGCTGCCGTCTCTGCAGGATTGGCCTCCTCCGGAGTAGACGTCTTTGATGCCGGAGTAATCCCAACGCCAGCATGCGCCTACCTAACGGCTGATTTGGGCGCGGACTTTGGCGTGATGATTTCAGCAAGCCACAACGCCGCTCCAGACAATGGCATCAAGTTCTTCTCTCACGGCGGTCACAAACTCCCGGATGCAGTTGAGGATGAGATTGAGGCCGCCCTTGGCAAGTCCCTAACCCCGCTCGGCGGTGAGGTTGGGAAGGTAACTCGGTTTGCTGACGCAGAGGATAGGTATTTAGTTCACCTGCTCGGAACACTTGAAACCAAACTCGAGGGCATGAAGGTCGTTGTTGACTGTGCTCACGGTGCGGCGAGTGCGATCTCCCCGCAGGCTCTAAGCGACGCCGGAGCTAAGGTCATCGTCATTGGAGCCGACCCAGACGGGACAAATATCAACACGGGCTACGGCTCTACGAAATTGACGGCGCTCCAGGCAGCGGTAGTTGAGCACGGCGCAGCTCTAGGTGTCGCACACGATGGAGATGCAGACAGATGCCTTGCGGTCGATGAGACCGGAAAGATCATTGACGGCGACCACATCATGGCAATTCTTGCCTTGGCGATGAAGGATTCTGGCAAGTTGAGCCGCGACACGTTAGTTGCGACGGTGATGTCGAACCTCGGCCTGAAGGTGGCAATGAGAGATGCAGGCATCAAGATGTTAGAAACTGCGGTCGGTGACCGCTACGTTTTGGAAGAGATGCGATCTGGAGGCTATGCCCTAGGTGGTGAACAGTCTGGCCACATCATCTTTAGTCAGTATGCAACCACTGGTGATGGAGTGCTCACGGGCCTTCAGCTGGCAGCAAGGATGGTTGAGACGGGGAAGCCACTAAGCGAGCTGGCCGCGGTCATGGAAACCTATCCTCAGGTGCTTATAAATGTGCCCGATGTCGACAAGTCGGCGCTCGCCGGTAATCCAGATCTGGCGGAGCTTGTTGACCAGGCAAAGGCAGAGCTTGGTGAGGATGGTCGAGTTCTACTTAGAGCCTCCGGCACAGAAGCTCTGGTTAGGGTCATGGTTGAGGCAAAGGATCAGGGCAGCGCTCAGAGTTGGGCCGAACGGATTGCAAATCTGGTTGCCGAGAAATTGGCCCTCTAAATCTTTCTGAGCAGGACCTTTTCGACCCTGTGCTCGTCTCCCTTGTGCATCACTAGCGTTGCCCTAGAGCGCGTTGGTTCGATGTTTTCGCGAAGATTGACCAGGTTGATCTCTTTCCAGAACCCTTTAGCTCGCTCCATGGCCTGATCCTCACTGAGGTCTTTGGTGAGGTCATGAAAGTAGGAGCGGGGGTTCGTGAAGGCAGTTTGCCAGAGCTGAGAAAAGCGGGAGAGATACCAGCGCTCTAGGTTCTTTGGGTCGGCATCGATGTAGATGCTGAAGTCAAAGT
>JAYORB010000122.1:0-2045 GCA_038123155.1 Aquiluna sp.
GGTGGCAAGTGAGGGATTCGAACCCCCGTAGGCATACACCAGCTGATTTACAGTCAGATCCCTTTGGCCGCTTGGGTAACTTGCCGTGCGCTAGGCGCGATTAGAAAGACTACCCGATTTTCAAATTGTAAAGTAGCGGTAAAAGCCATAAGCGTTTACAGTCTTTTACATGGTTGGCATCGTCGAGGTCGCGCAGCGCGCCGGAGTCTCGACCGCAACTGTCTCCAGGGCCCTAAACGGCAAGTCCCATGTCTCAGCCAGAGCGAGAGAGCGGGTGCTCAAAGCAGCCCAAGAGCTTGGCTACGTGGCCTCCTCATCTGCCTACACTCTCGCAACTGGCCGCTCGAAGAACATCGGCGTAGTGATGCCGTTTGTTGCCACCTGGTTTTTCTCAACAGTGTTGGAAGGTGCGGTGAATGCACTTGTAAATCGAGGCTATGACGTCACGCTCTATAACCTCTCTGGAGGCTCCGGTCACCGCAAACGAGTGTTTGAAGACCTCGTTCTGCGCAAGCGAGTTGACGGAGTGCTGACCGTGGCCCTCAAGGTCTCCGACGAGGAGCTCAAGCGTCTAACGGATCTCAAGAAGCCGATCGTCGGTATTGGTGGGCCGATTCCAGGTGCAAGGTCAATCAGCATCGACGATGAGGGCGCCGGAAGACTTGCAACCCAGCACCTCATATCCCTCGGCCACACCAAGATCGGCATGATCTCGGGAAACCCGGCAAGCGAGATGGACTTTCACCAGCCCTACCTCAGAAAGACCGGTTACCACGAGGCCCTGCTGGATGCGAACCTCGACTTTGTCCCCCAGTGGATGGCGGAGGCTGACTTCACAGTCGCAGGTGGCTACAACGCAGCTAAGCAAATGCTCGGGGACCCTAGGAGTGCTCCAACTGCCATCTTCTGCGCCAGCGATGAGATGGGATATGGAGCCATCCAGGCCGCCAGAGATCTTGGTCTGAGAGTTCCTCAGGACATTTCAGTCATTGGCATTGACGGTCACCCGCTTGGCATGTTCTACGGTCTCTCAACCATTGACCAGAAGACAGCGGAGCAGGGCGAGCACGGTGCTAACTGGATTGTTGACATCTTGGAGTCGGGAGACGACAAGCAGCTTGCAAACATCGAGCAGCTCACCACCTGGCCTATCGACCTAAACATCCGCTCCTCAACGGCAAGACAAGCAAAGGACTAGAAATGGCAGATTCATCATTCGACATCGTCAGCAAGGTTGACCGCCAAGAGACCGACAACGCCCTGAATCAGGCGGCCAAGGAGATCCAGCAGCGCTACGACTTCAAGGGGACAGACGCCGAAATCTCTTGGAGCGGGGAAACCATCTTGATCAAGGCAAACTCCGAAGAGCGCGCCAAGGCGGCACTCGATGTCTTTCAAACCAAGCTCATCAAACGAGGCATTTCGCTAAAGTCTCTCGAGTCCTCCGAGCCCCAGCCCTCGGGCAAAGAATTCCGCATCAGCTCAACGATGAAAAACGGTATTGACCAAGAGAACGCAAAAAAGATATCGAAGATCATCCGCGACGAGGGTCCCAAGAGCGTAAAGAGTCAGATTCAGGGTGATGAGCTCAGGGTCAGCTCTAAGAGCCGGGATGACTTGCAAGCTCTAATTGCGCTATTGAAAAGCAAAGACCTCGATGTTGATCTGCAGTTTGTGAACTACCGCTAGCCCATGGCTAGGTAGCCGGTTCCAGAGCCTAGAACCGAAAAATAAGCCGCATCCGCAAAATAGGCAGCCTCTCCCTGCCGAAGACTTAGTGAGTCCTCTTTGGATGTCGAGATAACAAGTTCTCCCGCAACACAAACTGCAATTGCCCGTCCCCTCAGCGGAACATCTATCAGCATGTTGGCCCCACTCGGTTCAAGCCGATAGAGGCTGAAGTCCTCGGCCAAAGTCTCATACTCACTCAGCCCGCTCGTGAGCTCGCGAGATTTAACCACGGGGTCGGCAAGCTCACTAAAGTCCAAAATCTGCATCAGCTCTGGCTTATCGATTGGCTTTGTCGTAAGCCCCCCACGAAGGAC
>JAYORB010000123.1:0-2044 GCA_038123155.1 Aquiluna sp.
CCGTCTCGGTAGAGGCTCACTCCATCCGGTCCCTTAGTTACTACAACGAGCTTGCCCTTCGACCACACCGCAGCAATCTCGTCTAGTTCGGCGCCCGGTTCAAGACCATAGAGCCACTCGATATCCGCATCCGAGGCCTTGATGATGTGACTTTGGCCATTGACTCTCATAACTCGGGCCAGCTCAGCTTCTCTTTCGAAACCCAGGGCCGGACGAATGTTTAGATCGTGCGAGAGCGTGAGCAGGTCCTTGTCAAAAATCTCTTTGAGCCACGCCTCAATTACCAGGTTTCCCGGGCCAATCGCCATGCCAAGGCAGCCGTATTGAATTGCTTGGGTATTCAAAGAGGAAACTGCGTTCAAATCAGGCAGCTCGTCAGGAGTCCAGCCCCAGTCGGCAGTGTCTTTTGTATAGAAGGAATAGGAAGCAACGCCGGCGGTGTCAATGGTTGCAACCGCAAGGGTGGTTTGTTCCTCCGCATCTATTGAAAGCGATAGATCCACACCCTGCGATGAGAGGTGATTGGCTATCTGTCTGCCAAAGCCGTCGGAAGAGATACGACCTAAAAAGCGCTGCTCCTCGCCCCTAAGGGCAAGAGCAAGCGCGACATTGGCATTTGCTCCGCCAACTACTGCCGTGTAGTGGCCACCCGAACCCTCTTCGCCAATGAGGTCAATGAGGGCCTCGCCAATTACCAAAATCATGCGGCAAGTCTAGGCTTTAGGTATGGCTCAAGTCGCAACCGCGAAGCGTTCAATACGCAATACTCTCCTGGCACTCATCCTCACGTGGGTGCTGTTTATGCTCGGCAGCTATGTCGACATGGTCGCCCCCGACACCCAGTGGGGCGAGGACGGACCAATCTATCCAGACGCTTCAGTCCAGTGGCAGATCTATATCTTCCTTGCCGGGATAACGGTTTTCGCATTGGTGGCGCTTAGGTCACTGCACAGGGCAGTCAGCCTCCGAGTCAGCTGGGAGCACCCGCTATCAAAATCTGCCCACAGGTTTACAAATCTCGCCGTGATTCTCTCTTTGGTCGCGGGAGCTGTGTTCGCCGTTGGAAACTTCCTGGGTGCTTGGAACAGCTATGACATGCGAGACGAGCCGGTTTGGATGAGGCTTGTAAACGTATATTTGCCAATTGTTCTAGCAACGGCGTTGGTTGTTTACACCTTGCTATCTGCCTTTGTCTTTAGGAAGAATGCACCCGATATCCCAGAGGGTGAAAAAGACGAAGACCGAGCAAAGCTGCAACGGGCCGTTGGCCTGGCATATGCAGTGCCCGTCATCGGCACCGCAATTGCAATTATCTTTGGCCTCACGGTTTACGACATCACAAAGACCTCTTTGGACGCATGGATCTGGGTCATCATTCAGGCCATCATCGGGATCTCGATCATTCTCGGCACCACCTTCGCCGCTCGGGCTAAGTCGGCAAGGGCGCTGCCACCGAGAGAGCGCAAGAGTGGTGTGGCAGCGGTGAACCTCAACTTCGTGCTCTCCATAGTTTTCGGGGTTGTGGTGTTGATCATGGCCTTCTCTCTAGGCTTTGCAGGAGTGGACAGTCTCATAGAGTTCACCGACCGCATGGACATGGTTGATGGCAAAGAGGTCTACAACTTTGAAAGAACTCTCGTTGCGCCATCTTTAGGTTGGCTAATTGAGGACATGCTGCCACCGATACTTCTGCTGCTTCTTGCGGAGTGGGGCATCTACCGCACCATCGTCATTCGTAACGAGGAAGCAAAGACCAAATAGATGATCTTTCAGGCTTCTGGCCTGCTCTTCGATAATGACGGGGTGCTGGTCGACTCAATGGGTTCGGTCGACGGCTCTTGGGGTGAGTGGGCAAAGACCTATGCCCCAGGGTTCAATCTCACCTACGCCCACCACGGTAGACCAGCCAGCGAAATTGTGAGAGATCTGGTCACGGAAGAGTACTTCGAGGAAGCACTTGATGAGATCAACAGGCTTGAGCTAGAGCTGACAAAAACCACCAAACCAATGCCCGGCGCTCGCGATCTCCTAGCTCAACTGCAGC
>JAYORB010000124.1:0-2039 GCA_038123155.1 Aquiluna sp.
ACCGACTGGAAGTTCAAGGTCGACGAGAAGGAGTACACCCCACAGGAGATCTCCGCTCGCATCCTGATGAAGCTAAAGCGCGATGCCGAGACCTACTTGGGTGAGTCCGTTACCGACGCGGTAATTACCGTTCCTGCCTACTTCAACGACGCAGAGCGTCAGGCGACCAAGGAAGCCGGTGAGATTGCGGGTTTGAACGTGCTTCGTATCATCAACGAGCCAACCGCAGCCGCTCTTGCCTACGGCCTAGACAAGGGTAAGGAAGACGAGCTAATTCTGGTGTTTGACCTTGGTGGTGGAACATTTGATGTGTCCCTTCTTGAGGTTGGCAAGGACGATGAGTTCTCGACGATCCAGGTTCGTGCAACCTCGGGTGACAACCGCCTCGGTGGTGACGACTGGGATCAGAGGGTCGTAGACCACCTGGTCAAGCAGTTCAAGGAGACCTCGGGCGTCGATGTTGCCTCCGACAAGATTGCTCTGCAGCGCCTGAAGGAGGCAGCCGAGCAGGCCAAGAAGGAGCTGAGCCAGTCGACCTCGACCCAGATTCAGCTGCCATACCTCTCACTGACCGAGTCGGGACCTGCGAACTTGGACGAGACCATTACTCGTGCACAGTTCGAGTCGATGACTTCTGATCTTTTGGAGCGCACCCGCAAGCCATTTGAGGACGTGATCAAGGAAGCCGGCGTGAAGGTCGGTGACATCGCTCACGTTGTCATGGTGGGTGGCTCTACCCGCATGCCAGCAGTAAGTGAGCTAGTCACCAAGCTGCTTGGCGGCAAGGAGCCAAACAAGGGAGTGAACCCAGACGAGGTTGTTTCCGTTGGTGCTGCTCTGCAGGCAGGTGTGATCAAGGGTGAGCGTAAGGACGTGCTCTTGATTGACGTCACCCCACTGTCTCTTGGAATTGAGACCAAGGGTGGCATCATGACCAAGCTCATCGAGCGCAACACCGCTATTCCAACTAAGAGGAGTGAGACCTTCACCACGGCTGATGACAATCAGCCGAGCGTATCGATCCAGGTCTTCCAGGGAGAGCGTGAGTTCACTCGTGACAACAAGAGCCTTGGAAACTTTGAGCTAACCGGCATCGCACCGGCACCTCGTGGTATCCCGCAGGTCGAGGTCACCTTCGACATCGACGCAAACGGCATCGTGCACGTATCCGCAAAGGACAAGGGCACCGGCAAGGAGCAGTCGATGACCATCACCGGCGGCTCTTCGCTAAGCGAGGAGGACATCGAGCGCATGGTCAAGGATGCCGAGGAGCACGCAGCGGAAGACAAGCAGCGTCGCGAGGAGGCAGAGACCCGCAACCAGGCAGAGCAGATGGCGTATTCAACCGAGAAGCTCATCAAGGACAACGACGACAAGCTCTCGGAAGAAATCAAGACAGAGGTCCAGGCCGATGTCGATGCTCTGAAGACGGCACTCGCTGGAGACGACATCGAGGCGGTAAAGACCGCTCAGGAGAAGCTAACCACCAGCTCCCAGAAGCTAGGCGAGGCAATCTATGCGGCGCAGCCAGCCGAGGGTGAGCAGGCTGAGGCCTCCGATGAGGATGTCGTGGACGCCGAGGTTGTTGACGAGGAAGAGTCAAAGGACGACTCAGACTCTGAGGACAAGAAGTAATGCCGGAAGAGAACCTTCCAGAAGAGCCCGCTCAGGACCCCGAGGAGAGTCAGGCTCCCGAGGAGCCTGCGGAGGCCGAGCAAGTTGCCGATGCAGCCGAGGAGGCCAGCTCAGAAGATGGCGATAAGGACGCCATCGATCGAGAGCTAGAGATCTTCCAGGATCTGCAGCGACTTCAGGCTGACTTCGTGAACTACAAGGCCAGGGTCGAAAGAGATCGAGGAGTGGAGAGGCAGCTTGCGGTTGCCGAGGCAATCAGAGCTTTCCTCCCAGCCCTCGATGATCTGACTCGCGCCGAGTCTCATGGAGATCTGCAAGATGGCACGCCCATGGCTGCTATCGCTCAGAAGCTCAAGGCCGCGGGCGAGAAGTTTGGGCTGAAGGCATTTGGAGAAAAAGGTGAG
>JAYORB010000125.1:0-2029 GCA_038123155.1 Aquiluna sp.
GCCAAGGATCTAGCTCAGGCCGAAAACGAGCAGGAGCACGAGATGGATGGCTTCCACATTGAGGAGCCAGAGGTCAAGGCTGAGCCCGAGGTCGAGCAGGAAGACCCTTACCGCAAATTCCGTGAGGAGCTTCGCAGCCAGCCAGGTAAGTGGTACGTGGTTCACTCCTACGCTGGCTACGAGCGCAGGGTCAAGCAGAACATCGAGGTTCGCAAGGCATCGCTTGCAGGTGGTGACGAGGTGTTCCAGGTTGAGGTTCCGATGGAAGAGACCATCGAGATCAAGAACGGCCAGCGCAAGCTGGTCACCAAGGTCCGCGTTCCAGGCTATGTGCTGGTTCGCATGGACATGACAGAGGACAGCTGGGCACTTGTTCGCCACACCCCAGCGGTCACAGGGTTTGTTGGCAACTCCCAGCACCCAACTCCGCTCAGGCCAAACGAGGCATTTGAGATGTTGAAGCCGCTGTTCACCCCGGAGGAGACCGAAGAGGTCGCATCCGCAAAGGCAGCTGGCGTTCCATCGAGTGGCGGCAAGGCCAAGGCCAAGGTCGTTCCAATGACTATCGACTTCCAGGTTGGCGAGAGCATCCTTATCAAGGATGGCTCCTTCGCCGGACTGCCTGGCACAATCTCGGAGATCAAGCCCGAATCGGGCAAGGTCACCGTACTGGTTTCGCTCTTTGAGCGAGAGACTCCAGTTGAGCTGTCCTTTGACCAGGTCGGCCCACTGAACTAAGGAAAGAAGAAAATGGCACCGAAGAAAAAAGCTGTCGGACTGATCAAGCTTCAGATCCAGGCGGGCGCTGCTAACCCAGCTCCTCCGATTGGACCTGCTCTAGGTCAGCACGGCGTGAACATCATGGAGTTCTGCACTGCCTACAACAATGCAACCGCTGACCAGCGCGGCAATGTTGTTCCAGTAGAGATCACCGTTTATGAAGACCGTAGTTTCGACTTCGTCCTCAAGACCCCACCAGCTGCCGAGCTCATCAAGAAGGCCGCCGGAGTCAAGAAGGGTAGTTCTACCCCTCACACCGACAAAGTCGCACACCTAACCAAGCAGCAGGTTGAGACCATTGCTGAGGCCAAGATGAAGGACCTCAACGCAAATGACCTCGCAGCAGCTTCAAAAATCATCGCCGGAACCGCCCGCTCCATGGGCATCACCGTCGACCAGTAACCAACCAATAAAGCTCGTGGGAGGGGTTCGCTTCCCCAGAAACCACGAACTGTGACCGAAAAGGAAAAGCAGAATGGCAAAGCGCTCAAAGGCATATCAGGATGCCGCAAAGAAAATTGAAGAGGGTCGCTTCTACTCAACCGCCGAGGCAGCAACACTTGCTGTTGAGACCGCGGGTGCGAAGAAGAACTCAACCGTAGAGGTTGCCCTCAAGCTTGGGGTTGACCCAAGAAAAGCCGACCAGATGATTCGTGGCACGGTGTCCCTACCTCACGGAACCGGTAAGACGGCCAAGGTAATTGTGTTTGCTACAGGTGCCGCAGCAGACGCAGCAAAGGCAGCCGGTGCTGATGAGGTCGGCGATGACGACCTAATCGCCAAGGTTGAGGCCGGTTGGACCGACTTCGACTCAGCAGTCGCAACCCCAGATCTAATGGGCAAGGTTGGACGTCTGGGTAAGGTCCTGGGTCCTCGCAACCTAATGCCTAACCCAAAGACCGGAACCGTCACCATGGACACCGCAAAGGCAGTCCAGGACATCAAGGGCGGAAAGATCGAATTCCGTATCGACAAGCAGTCAAACCTTCACTTCATTGTTGGCAAGGCAAGCTTCTCTGCGGACCAGCTCAAGGACAACCTGAATGCAGCTATCGAGGAGGTAGTCAGGCTCAAGCCTGCAACCTCAAAGGGTAAGTACATTCAGAAGGGTGCTGTTTCGACCACCTTCGGTCCAGGAATCCCACTAGACGTCACGGTTTACTAAAGACCTAAGCCACCTAGTAAGCGCCAGCGTGCTTGCACAATCATCTTGGTTGTATGCAATCACCTGGCGCTTTAGGTTTTCTGC
>JAYORB010000126.1:0-2023 GCA_038123155.1 Aquiluna sp.
TTGCTCGGCGCCGCCGTTTCTGTTGTCATACTCTGTTGCTTTTAGCCTCTGCTTACAGCGGAGGAAGAGCGTCCCACTGCGACTGCAGCGACTCAAGGATCGAGTCAACGCTCGATGGGTCCTTGAACCAGCTCTGGAACGCAGGGCCAACCACTGGGCCTGCAAAGTCAGGGCGAGTGTCACGGTCGAGGAACTGGGTGATGTACTTTGCCTCACCCATAACAGCAAGCTGCTGCTTCTGGAATGGGTCAAATGCACTTGTGTCCTGGCCGTTGTTGGCACTGGTCATAGGAATACCAGTGTCAAGCTGAGCTTGCACACCTTCCATCGACGCGGCGAACTCAACGAAGTCCACGGCTCCAGAAAGGTTTGAACCATTTTTGGCCACACAAATGCCGTCCAGAGGAGCGTCAATCGTGTCGCGAGCGTGGTCCGGGTTAATCTCTGGGAATGGAACGATCCATAGGTCGTCGTAGTCTTCCTGGCTCTGCTCGAGGAAGTTTCCGCCGAACCACGAACCATTCATGAAGAAGCCAGCCTGGCGCTGGAGAAGAAGCTGCATAGCACCATCCCACTCAAGATCTAGAACGTTGGTGTTCTGGTATGGGAGCAACATCTCCCAGTGGCGGAACACTTCCTTGACCTTGTCGTCGGTCCACTTCTCGCGACCTGCAAGTAGGTCAACGTGGAAGTTGTAACCGTTGATGCGAGCGTTCAGGATGTCGAAGGTACCCATTGCTTCCCAGCCACCCTTGTCAGCTGCGGCAAGTGGGACAAGTCCCTGTGCCTGAAGCTCCTTGAGTGCTGACATGAAGTCATCCCAGTTGTAAATGTCATCTGGGTTCATGCCAATCTCAGCCATCATTGACTTACGGAAGTGGAGACCCCATGGGTACCAGCTCTGTGGCAAGAAGTACTGCTTGCCATCAGATCCCGTCGAGGCAATCTTGTATGAGTCGGAGAATTGATCCCCGATGTTGTCCCACGCCGGGGTCAAGTCCTCCAAAAGACCCTGGTCAGCAAAGAACTGCATGCGGTATCCAGCCATCCACTGGAACGCGTCATCAGGGGTTCCCTGCAGGTACTGTGAAAGATTGTTTTGGAAAGCATTTGACTCGGTGAAGTTACCTGTAACCTCGATGCCAGTCTTCGCCGTGTAGGCATCGATGATAGCCTGTGCCTGCCTAACAGGGGACTCATCAACGGTTCTTACACCGAATGAAACCGGGCCACTATCTGAGGCACATCCGGCAAGCATTGTTGCGCCGGCGATGCCGAGGCCACCAGCAGCCGCACCCTTTAGCACAAGGCGACGGTCTACTTCTTGACCTGCAATTTTGTTCAACATTGAACCTCCTAATTGGACTCTTAGGACAACAATAATCCCCCAGCTAGGCGTAGTGCCGCGGATTTCATAACAAAATAATCACAAACGAACAATAAAGAACAAGCCCGAACATTTCGGAAATACTCGAAGCTGTGAATAAGCGCCTCTAAACGGGTGCTTTTTCCTCTGCCAAAAGCTCTCTAACCCTAGGAATTACCTGGGTTCCATAGAGCTCTAGAGACTTCATGAGCTTGCTGTGAGGCATAGGTCCATTTGCGTACTTGAAGTCAAACCTCGTGGCACCCAAGGCGCTAACCGCATAAGCAATTTTTCTTGCAACTGTGTCTGGAGATCCAACGTACAAAGACCCGCCATTCACCTCAGAGATGAAGTGCATCTTGGTGGTTGGCCCCCAGCCTCGCTCCCGACCAATACGGCCAAAGGCAGTTTCGTAGTGTGGCCACTGCTCTTCAATTGCCTGCTCGTCTGTCTCGGCAATGTGACCTGGAGAGTGGATAGAAACTGGAAGCTGCTCCTTGCCGAGCTTGGCAAGGGACTCTCTGTAGAGATTCGCGAACGGTGCAAAGCGTGCGGGGTCTCCTCCGATGATTGCAAGGGCCATAGGAATACCAAGCCTTGCAGCTCTCAGCACCGATTCTGGTGATCCACCAACCCCGACTCGCAATGGGATGCTGC
>JAYORB010000127.1:0-2012 GCA_038123155.1 Aquiluna sp.
GGTTTTCATGCACGAGGTCCTTGATTTGCTCGGTCGCACTGTCGAGGCGCTTGGACGAGATGATTAGGTCACCCAGCTCCGGGACTCGGACTTCCCAAAGTCCCGCCTTGCGTTCACACTCCGCTGAGATCTCCATGGCTCCAAGGATAGAGGAGCTAGGGCCCAAACTCGAGAAAATTGTCTAGATGCCCTTGACTGAAACATGCGACGGTTATACGAAATAATTTTCTAGAATTATTTTTCTAATGTATGTTTGTCTCGAACCTTGGAGTTAGGTAGCAAATGACTGACTGGACCTTCATCTCCCACCATGGGCACGTGCTGCTGGCAATCAGCCGTAATCCAGACGTGAAAATAGATGAGCTTTCAGAAATAACCGGTGTCACAACGAGATCTATCGTGAACATCCTCAAAGACCTGGAGGTCGGGGGTTACCTGACAAAGACCAAATCTGGCCGAAATAACCATTACGAAATAAATCTCAATTCAAAGCTGCGCCACACCACCAGCTCGAACCGTACCGTCGGCGATCTGGTTAGCTCACTCGGAAGTGTAGGTATCTAGTGGGTGGCCTAGAGATCGCTCTTGCAAATCTGACCTCGGCCCCGGTCCTGGCTTTTGTTCTGGGGATTTTGGCCACAGTCGTGCGGTCTGACCTGCGACTTCCGGATGCGGTTTATCAGACTCTCTCGATCTACCTTCTGCTCGGAATTGGAATCAAGGGTGGGGTGGCGCTGAGTCAATCAAGCGTTCAAGAGGTGGCGCTTCCTCTGCTCGGGGCTTTGGTTCTGGGGGCGGTAGTGCCGGCAGTAGCCTTCTTTGCACTTGCTGCGCTAACCAAACTAGATGCCATCAACCGAGGCGCCCTCGCGGCACACTATGGCTCGACGTCTCTTGTCACCTTCACGGCGGGGCTTTTGTTTTTGGACTCGCTCCAGCTCTACGTCGAGGGCTATGTGAACACTCTGCTTGCGGTGTTAGAGATCCCGGGCATCATCATTGGTCTAGCCCTTGCGGCTCGAGGGCTCAAGCGCGAGGTCAGCTGGGGCGAGTCCATGCGAGAGGTCCTGACCGGTAAGTCGATTCTGCTGCTTGTTGGTGGGGTCTTGATGGGTGTCGCCATGGGGGTTGGAGGCTACTCCCAAATCGAGTTCTTCTTCGGAGCGTTATTCCCAGGCGTTCTGACACTGTTCTTGCTCGAGCTCGGAATCGTTGCGGGAAAGCGCATCAAGGACATCCGCCAGGGAGGTTTAGGCCTGGTGATCTTTGCCATTCTCTTTCCGCTCGTATCGGGTTCGCTTGGGGTAATCACAGGACACCTTTCAGGCATGAGCGTGGGTGGTAGTGCTGCGCTGGGAGTAATCGCCGCCAGCTCCTCCTACATCGCAGCCCCGGCTGCTGTAAGGCTCGCGCTTCCCGAGGCCTCACCAGGCATATATCTCTCCGCCTCCCTGGGCATTACATTTCCGTTCAACCTAACGCTGGGAATTCCTGCAATGCTTGCTATTAGCCAATTTCTGGAGGGGGTCATCTGATGATCATGAAACAGCGCAAGCTCGTGACAATTGTCATTGAGGCCGCCCTTGCAAGAAGGCTTGAGGGGGATCTGCGAGCATGTGGCGCAAAGGGCTTCACCTCAACCCTCGCCCATGGCACCGGCCCTCGGGACCAGCGGGCCTCGGACGTTGACGGTGGGAACGTGAGAGTTGAGTCGGTGGTCAGCAATGATGTTCTCGAGGTTATTCTCGAAAAACTTGAGAAGGACTATTTCCCCTTCTACGCACTCAGCTGCTGGGTGAGCCAGGTTGAGGTCGTTCGAGACGAACGCTACTGAGCTCTTCTGGGCAGCGTCAGGGTAATTGACGCCACTGCCAGTGAAATAAGCGGAAAAATCGCCAGCGCCCACGCAATCGAAATACACCAAATGGCTATTAGTCCAACGACGGTGTTTGAAACATGCCCGACCCAGATTCGAATCTTTCCCATCCGAGCAAGAATCGCCAACGCAATGT
>JAYORB010000128.1:0-1969 GCA_038123155.1 Aquiluna sp.
AACAACAATGTGACCGAGTCGGTCAGGGGGCTGTAGCTTGCCAAAACTAGACTTTCACCCAGTAGAAAGAGCAGCGTGAACGAAAACGAAAGACTGATCGCCGGGCGCTACCGTATCGGTCAACTTGTGGGTCGCGGGGGGATGGCCGAGGTTTACGAGGGCTATGACACCCGCCTGGGCAGAACTGTTGCCATCAAGCTTTTGAAGTCCGACCTTGCCAACGACGCAAACTTTGAGGCCAAGTTCCGACAGGAGGCACAGGCCTCAGCTCGCATGGCTCACCCCTCAATAGTCCGCATCTATGACGCGGGTGAAGAGGAAAGCACAGATGCCAATGGCAACCAGGTCAAGACTCCCTTCATCATCATGGAGCTTGTCAAGGGTCGCCTCCTTAGAGACATCGTTCACGAGGGCAAGGTTGAGGTGGCAAGAGCAGTCAAGTTTGTCTCTGGAATCCTCAGTGCTCTGGAGGTTTCCCACCGCTCAGGAGTAGTTCACCGCGACATCAAGCCAGCCAACGTCATGGTTGGCGACAACGACTCGGTTAAGGTGATGGACTTTGGTATCGCAAGGGCCGTCTCAGACAACTCGGCAACGCAGGCTGCGACGGCCGGCATTGTTGGTACAGCCCAGTACTTCTCCCCTGAGCAGGCCAGAGGCGATGCGGTGGATGCGAGGACCGACCTCTATTCAACCGGCGTTATCCTCTACGAGCTACTGGCCGGCAGGCCCCCATTCAAAGGCGAGAGTGCGGTCTCTGTTGCCTATCAACACGTCAGCGAAGAGGCCCCGCTTCCCTCAAGTCACAACTCTCAAGTCTCTGGAGAACTAGATGCTGTCGTGGCCAGGGCCATGGCAAAAGATCGCGATGAGCGCTACCAGACCGCCGAGGAGTTTCGCGAGCACCTGCAAGCTGCGCTAACTGGCTCACCACTCACGGAAAAGATTGAAAAGCCGATTCAGGAAATTAGCCCGGTCGACGTTGAAGCAACCGAGCTAATAACCGAACCCGAATCGCTCCCAACCTCGCTGCTGGAAGGGTTCGAGACCGCGCCAAGCCGACAGATAACCACAACCAACAACAAGATCGGTGCTGGAGTCCTCTGGGGCCTCGGCACCGGAGTCGTGGTGATCCTGGTTGGCCTGCTGTTCTGGGTGATGAACCTTGGTTCGACACCCTCTCCGACAGCACCCTCCAGCGGTATTGAGGTGGCGAACGTGGTCGGTTCTCTCTATGACGATGCTGTTGGCACCCTGGAGAACCAAGACCTCGTGGTACTTAGGGTCTACGAAAAGAGCGAGACGGTCCCTGAGGGTGTAGTCATCCGCCAGGAGCCTGAGTCTGGAACAGTCGTGCTGAGTAACACACCAGTAACCCTTTATGTGTCATCAGGCGCAACCGAGGTCACGGTTCCAAATGTCGTGGGGGCCTTAGAGGCAGATGCTGTAAAGCTGATTGAAGACCGAGGGCTGAGTGTGGGCTCAATTACGGTGGTCGGCTCACCCTCGGTTGCAGAGGGGACCGTGATTGCATCGGATCCGGTGACCAACGCAAGACTGCCTCTGGGTAGCGTTGTGAACCTAATACTCTCCGATGGCACCGTCCAGGTTCCAGACGTCAGAAACCTCGAGGTTCTGGAGGCCAGGGGCATCCTGACTGACCCCGCTATTGGTTACACGGTTGCTGTTGAAATCCTGGATGCTGAGCTCTGCACGGGAACTCCGGGCAATGTGGTTTTGGAACAGTCAATTCTTCCTGGAGAAGCCCAGCAAAAACAGAACATCGTGCTCTACGTAGAGTGCATCGGTGGCATCGAGCCGGACAATCCAGATCCAAACTCGCCAGGTGATGGGTCCATGGAGCCGGCTCCAACGGAAACCCCTGCTCCCGAAGAGCAGACTAACGGGGGCTAGCCAACCTTAGGTGAGAGGTGCTTAGCCTTTTCCCTTGCGCTGTCTAGGCCTAGAG
>JAYORB010000129.1:0-1897 GCA_038123155.1 Aquiluna sp.
TGGTTGTCTCTCAGGCGGTCGCCATTCAGGAGCGAAGAAGCTCGAGGCCCGGTAGCTCGATCTATTCGGGTAGGGCTTTTACGCTACTTGAGCGAGGCTTCAGGGCGTTCAAGAGCTCTAACTGGATGGTGGTGCTCTCTGGGTTTGTGGAGCCGGTCCTCTATCTTCTCGCCTTCGGCTTCGGTATTGGGCAGCTGATCGGGAACCTAGAAGATGGCCTGGGCAGGCCGGTTAGCTATGCAGCTTTCATTGCCCCAGCACTCCTTGCGACTAGTGCCATGAATGGTGCCGTTTATGACTCCACCTGGAACGTATTCTTCAAGATGCACTTCGGCAAGATCTATCAGGTCATGCTCTCCAGCTCACTTGGCCCGATGGATGTTGCGCTTGGGGAGATTGGTTGGGCGCTTCTTCGTGGCGTTGCCTATTCGCTTGGTTTTATGGCTATTGTCACGCCGCTCGGGCTAGTAACCAACGCCTGGGGCCTACTCGCAATACCTGCAGCAACGCTAATTGCCTTCGGTTTTGCATCTATTGGTATGGCGATAACCAGCTATCTCAAGAGCTTCCAGCAAATGAACTGGGTGACATTCTTTATGTTGCCGATGTTCCTTTTTTCCGGAACCTTTTTCCCAGTAAGTGTCTATCCCCAGTGGATTCAGATGATTGTTCAGGCGCTGCCACTTTGGCAGGGCGTTGAGCTGATTAGATCGCTAATGCTCGGCATCGTGGACTGGAGCCTTCTCGGCCACGTTGCCTACTTCCTGGCGATGATCGCTGGAGGCCTTTGGTTTACAACCGTGCGGCTAAAAGCGCTGTTTATGCGCTGATTACCAAAAGACCGCCAGCACCACGTTGTTCAATGTGAGGGCGCCAATTAGGCCAAGCACATTTCCTCTAACCGAGTCCTTTTTACGATTGAGCATCACCAGTACGAGGATTACCAGCACAACTGCTGTCTTCACTGCGATCTTTGCGTGATCAACTTCGAAGTTTGCCCCCATTGCAATCCGCCACTCCGCCACACCAACAAGCAGCAGCCCAGTTACGAAAGCCGTCCAGGCGCCGTGAACCATCGCGGGGATGATCTTTGCCGCTCCGGCAGACATGGCTTTGATTTGAGTTAGAAAACCGCCAAACAGCGATGCCAATCCAACAAAGTGCAATACGAGAAGTGAGTTACGAACGAGTTCTGCGATTTCCATTTTTCCTCCAGAGCTCCAGTTTAGGTATTCGGCTTGTCCTCAGCTGGCGGTATGGGTTTGGTTTGCCTCGATTGCTCTTCAATTACCTCCGAGGCGTTCTTAGCCGCGGGATTAAAGATTTCGTTGAATACGCCAAAGACATCGGCCGATGAGCCGCCAATGTATTTCTTCTTTGGTTTCCATGGCGTCGACATAAGCCAAAACACCACTACCAGCACTCCAAGAGCGAGGAGGTATTCCATTTAGCCCAGTGCCACCATGCTGAGAGCGGCCTGCACAGCCTCGGCTCCCTTATCTTCCTTGGAGCCTTCGAGACCTGCCCGTGCCAGGGCCTCGGCCTCATTGTTTACCGTTAGTAGGCCAAATCCGATTGGAACCTTGTTGTCTAATTGGACCCTCGTGAGTCCGTCAGTTGCTGCCGAGCAGACATAGTCAAAGTGAGGAGTTTCTCCTTGGATCAGAACTCCGAGGGCGATAACTGCCTGAGCACCCGCATCGGCTGCCCTCTGGGCGGCAAGGGGAAGCTCAAATGCTCCGGGAACACGCCAAATTGTTACGTCCGTCGCACCGGATTTCGCAAGCTCTTTGCGAGCCCCTGCGAGAAGACCGTCCATGATTTGGGTGTGCCAAGAAGTGGCTAGGACATAGATCTTTAGGCCTTCGCCACTTACATCAAGTTGCGGTGCTCCGCT
>JAYORB010000130.1:0-1885 GCA_038123155.1 Aquiluna sp.
GGTGTCATCGGGATTCTCAAGGCCTACACCACGAGAGTGGGTGCAGGACCGTTCCCAACTGAGCTCTTTGATGAGTGGGGTGAGTACCTTCGTCAGCAAGGTGGCGAGGTTGGAACTACAACCGGGCGTGAGCGTCGTTGTGGTTGGTTTGATGCTCCAATTGCTCGTTACGCGACCAGGATCAATGGCCTAACCGACATATTCCTAACCAAGCTGGACGTCCTCAGCGGCATCAAGGAGATTCCGGTCTGCGTTGCCTACGAGGTTGATGGTAAGCGGGTTGAAGAGGTCCCCGTTTCTCAAACTGACTTCCACCACGCAAAGCCCATCTATGAGATGTTCCCAGGTTGGGACGAGGACATCACAGGTGCAAAGACCTTTGAGGATCTGCCAAAGAATGCTCAGGACTATGTACTAGCCCTCGAGAAAATGAGCGGGACGAGAATCTCTGCAATCGGCGTTGGACAGGATAGAAACGCAACCCTAGTCCGACACGAGATGCTCTGAAAAAGTAACTCAGAGCGAATCTCTGCAGGGAGAATAGCCAGATGAGTGACGCAAAACCAGAAGAGCTTGAGGGCATCCCATACCCGGATGAGGCCTTCAACACCTGGGGTGCTGCGGCAGTCGGCATTGACCCTCTAGCCGCAAGCTTCACGTCTCTTCCCTACCAGCCCGTCAGGCCACACGTCCCCTTTTATCGTTTCATTGCCTATCCAGACATCCTTGACCTTCGCAAGGCTGGCTACGAAATAGACAGATTCATCCCGCTCTTTGATCAGCTCGAGGACATTCGCTATCGCGAGGCGCTACAGCTGAGTCAGATGCTGCACCACCCAAACCCGATGCTCCCTTGGAACCCAAGGCGCGCGCGAGAACTTGAGATGGATGTGAGAAGCCAGCTTCACGAGCATGGCCTCGGAGATTTGCCAACCCTGCTGAGGAGGTTCTTAGGCAAGGCATTTCCAGGGGACACCATCAGCTATTTGAGCATTGACCTTGTGAACGTGTTCTTCTGGGCGGCGATAGCTGAGCTTGCCGATGATCTTGCGTGGAAGGCCCCAAACCTTGCCTGGCAAGCTGAGTATCTTAGGTTCCCGCTAAGGGCAATCAGCTAGCTGATCAATAGACTCGCTTGTTGAAAGGATGTCAACGTGGCAAGTTTTCGCGAAATGCTCGGCAGGCTCTTTGATCGAGTCGAGTTTCTCTACATGGTCCTTGGATTTGGTTACCTGGGCATTTACTCGGTTCAGGTCCTGGTTGAGCCACCTGCAGACATCTACGCCTCGCTCGAGCTTGTGGCGGAAGTTATTTTCTGGATTTTTGCCGTTGATGTCGTCTTGAGAATCATTCACGCAGGAGGCGAGCTTCTCACCTGGAAAGGTGCGCTCGCATTCATCCGGGAAAATTGGCTTGCCCTTCTTGCACTCTTGCTTCCGGCCTTCAGGAGTCTTCGGGTACTGAGGGTGATAGTTGTCCTTAGGGGCCTTGAGCCCTACCTAAACACTCGCTCGTCCAGGGTTGGAATGATTGTTGGCGTTACCTTTCCACTGATTCTTTACACAGCGGCGCTCTCGATATACGAGGCGGAGAGATATGCCGACGGTTCTAACATTCAGTCCTTCGGTGATGCTGTCTGGTGGTCAATCGCCTCGGTCACAACTGTTGGCTATGGCGATAAGTTTCCGGTGACGGCAGACGGCAGGGTAATTGCAACCTTCTTGATGGTGATTGGCATTGGATTGTTCTCGGCTCTGACTGCACTCCTTGCAGCTTGGGTAATGGGGGACCGAAAGAAGGAGTCGCAGGGCTAGGCTGGGTATATGAGCGAATGGACAGTAAAAGTACCGGGAAACGAACACCACCTGTCAACCGAGGAGCTAAA
>JAYORB010000131.1:0-1878 GCA_038123155.1 Aquiluna sp.
TAAGAATTCAAACTGCAAAACAGGAAATTTCAGCAACTGCCGATGAGGTTAGAGAGAAGTAATGGCAAAAGAGGACAAGGCAATCAGCTACGAGCAGGCTCGTGACGAGCTCCAACAGGTAGTCACCAAGCTTGAAGGGCAGAACGTGAGCCTGGAGGAATCAATGGCTCTTTGGGAGCGCGGCGAGGAACTCGCAAAGATTTGCGAGGAGTGGCTAAGCGGTGCCAGAAAGAAGCTCGATGCAGCTCAAAAGCAGCGTGAGGCTAAGTGAGCGCAGCCGCTGAGCGAAGAGCCAAGCAGACTGTTCGCAACCTCATCTTCTCCATGGTCGCGACCCTCGGCCTCGTGATTTTGCTCGTCCTGGGAGTGCCACGAGACGACAGCAACCGAATCGCTGCGGTTGACTATGTGCAGATCGCGGCAGAGGCGGAAGCCTCCTTGGGATTCGAGGTGCTGACACCACAAGTTCCAGACTCTTGGTGGTCAAATGCCGCGAGGCTTGAAAATGACCTCGGGGTCCAAAGCTGGTACATCGGATTTGTGACTGAAGACAACCAGTTCATTGGACTGACACAGGGGTTTGAAGTGAATCCAAGCTGGACAGCCCTGACTCTTCAGGGCAACTGGCTAGAGGATGAGACTGAAATTGCTGGCAGAACCTGGGAGATTTGGCCCACCCTCACGCCAAGCAATCCCCCAGGTACCAAGGAATACGCCATGCTTCACAGCTTTGGAGACTCCGCGGTTGTAATCTATGGGACAGCCAGCAAAGAGGATTTCAACATTCTCGCGGAGCTGCTCTCACTGGAAATTGAGGACATTGCGACCAACTAACGCATCAGAAGCCTGGGCAACCCTTGTCCGAGGCAACAAAAACTTCGTCGCTGGCACTCCCGCCCATCCAAGACAGGATGCTGAGCTAAGGAAGTCTGTTGCAAAGTCTCAAGAACCCTTCGCAGCTTTGTTTGGATGCTCTGACTCGAGGCTAGGGGCGGAGATGATCTTTGATGTGGGGCTTGGGGATCTATTTGTGGTTCGAAACGTTGGGCAGATTATTGCAAGAACAATCGTCGGATCGCTGGAGTTTGCCGTTGAAGTACTCAAAGTTCCCTTGATACTTGTGCTCGGTCACGATAGCTGCGGTGCAGTGAGAGCCTCTATGGACTCCGTGGACGGAAAGCTGCAAGTTGGTGGCGAATACATCGAGAATTTAGTCGAACGAATCTCCTCCACTGTAACGGCCTCAAGGGCTGAGGGGATTGAGGATATCGATCTCATAAACAGAAACCACATCAGCGACACCATCGATGAGCTCTTAGAAATGTCCACACTCATCCGCGAGAGGGTGGAAAGTGGCAAACTAGCAGTGGTTGGAGCGCAGTACAGGCTTTCCGAGGGCCTGGTAGAGCTCACCAC
The DNA here is from genome assembly GCA_038123155.1 of Aquiluna sp. GTDB lineage: Bacteria > Actinomycetota > Actinomycetes > Actinomycetales > Microbacteriaceae > Aquiluna. The sequence goes on from JAYORB010000131.1 coordinate 1,417, forward strand.
CTCAAGAGGTCAGCTGGAAAGTTAGGGAATCATGGAATATCGCATCGAAAAAGACACGATGGGCGAGGTTCAAGTCCCCAAGGATGCTCTATACCGCGCTCAGACCCAGCGAGCAGTGGAGAACTTTCCCATCAGCGGAACTCCCCTCGAAAAAGAGCACATCATTGCCCTTGCACGAATCAAAAAGGCCGCCGCAGCAGCCAATGCGAGCCTTGGTCGCCTAGACAAAGAGATCTCAGCTGCAATCCAGGCATCGGCCGAGGAGATCATTGCAGGCAATCACCACGAACACTTCCCCGTCGATGTCTTCCAGACGGGCTCCGGCACCAGCTCAAACATGAACATGAACGAGGTGCTAGCCACCTTGGCGACCGCCAAGCTGGGAAGTGAAGTTCACCCAAACGACCATGTGAACATGAGTCAGTCCTCGAATGACGTCTTTCCCACTTCAGTCCACGTTGC
>JAYORB010000132.1:0-1878 GCA_038123155.1 Aquiluna sp.
CAAAATCTCAATGCTGGCCAACACGGTCGAAGACCCAAACCAAGACCCAAATTCACATAGCAGAGTTAATGTTGCTTCCTGTACCGCATTGAACGAGTAGGGATGCTCTGCGAGCTCGATCATTGATGTGTCAGCCCTTTATCGAGGTGACACCGCCTATAGGCATCTGGTGCTTCGCAACGCGCAGCGCTACGCAGTGTTTCGCCTGAAATATTTGCTCTGACTCGACTCGTGTATCAACACTATCCTTTGGACCCTTCTGGGGATGCGTTGGGTAACTGCAAACGCTTGAATCTGCTGCGACCTGCTCTTCAACTATGGTCTTGGGGCTATAGCAGCTCGCAGAGGGCCGGGCGCTAGCCTAGTTACAAGGACTGCCAGCAAACCTGCAAAGCACAGCTCGGGTCTGCCCAAGCGGAGCCTGTCATCTAGGTGACAGACTCTGAAGTGATGCGTCAGCCAGACTCCTCCCCTTCAACGACAGGAGTCAAAAATGAAACTCATAGCCGCTCTTTTTTTGATTTGCTTCCCAGCAGCCAGTTTTGCCCAGACAAAGGGGGCTCTTGAGAATCCCTCACCAGATTCCAATACCAGTGGTATCTACATGTTCTCTGGTTGGGCCTGCGATGCAGAGCTGATTGAGATTGTCATTGATGGCAGTAGTGGGCTGAAGGCTGCTTATGGCACAAGTCGCGGCGATACCTTGTCCGTATGCGGAGACACGGACAATGGCTTTGGACTGCTATTCAACTTCGCCAACTTGGGAACAGGTGAACACGAGGCGGTTGCCTTTGCTGACGGCTTGGAGATAGGTCGAAGCACGTTTACAGTTCATCGCCTTTCGACCGGAGAGTTCCTGAGGGATGCCAATGGCTTCTCCATCGTGAACAACTTTCCGACGGATGGACAAGAAAGCTGGCTTGTTTGGACTCAATCCGCACAAAATTTTGCTGTTGCTTATGAACAAGCCGCAGTTAACCCTTTTGCAGTCGAGGGGGTGTGGGCTGACGAGGATAATCTGCGAATCATCAACATCAGCACGAGCCGCATTTATGCTGATAGAACAGAGGCTCGCCTGACTGTGGGGGGTTTATCATCTGATGGTCCTGCAACCCAAAACTTTGAGGGTTACATAGTAGGTAAGGTTGGAAGATTTTACTCTTCAAGCCTCGGGCTTTTACCTTCACCAGAAGGTGAGTTGACCGTCAACTTTACTGATCCACTTAACGGGACCATTGAGATAGACAGCTGCGACAGCTCTGGATCAGATGCCGATTGCCTCTATGAATCAGGAGATACAGCATCTATTAGTAAGGTCGATGGACCAAATACTGGGGAGGGAGGAAGTGACGATGGCACTCCACCCGCACCATACGGCGGAGATTAAAGGTCGATCATCTTGTCAGTGAACTCTATGACGACGGAGGGGGGCTGGGCCGCCCCTAGATCGTGCAGCGTAGTTCTCACAATTCCTCATCTTGATAGCTAGCGCTTAATCCCGCGCAGCGCCCCAGCGGAGACGCCGTCTTTGTTCTTTTTGGGCAGGCCGAACCGCAGCAAACCGGAGGTTTGCGAAATCACTAATGCACCCAACTGACTTGTCGTTCAAATCCGAGCCACTTAGTCTGTCGTCCATGGCTCAGCATAAGAGATTACGGGACTCGCTTCGTAGAGAGCGGTGGGCGAAATATGTTACTGATGAGGCTTTAGATGAGATGCTGGAGCAAGCCACAGTCAGGGCATATCCTCGCAAAAGTTTTGTCCTGCGCCATCGTGACCGCGGCCACAATTTTTTCGGCCTGCTTTCCGGACAAGTGCGCCTCTCCATTCCAGCGAGTAGCGGTGACGAATTCATCTTGTGGGATCTTTGGAAAGGGT
>JAYORB010000133.1:0-1847 GCA_038123155.1 Aquiluna sp.
GACTGTAAATCAGCTGGTGTATGCCTACGGGGGTTCGAATCCCTCACTTGCCACCATTACGAAATGTTTCAGCTCTGGAATCTAAGCAACCTCAACTGGTTGAGTTAGCCATGACAAACATCCGCCCCCTCGGCCTTCACCACGTCACCGCATTGGCAAGCGATCCCCAAAAAAACGTTGATTTTTACACCAAGGTTTTGGGCCTGAGGCTGGTGAAGCAAACCGTCAACTTTGATGCTCCTGATGTTTGGCACCTCTACTACGGAGATGAGCAAGGATCTCCTTCGTCGCTGCTGACTTTCTTTCCGTGGCCGGGCATTAGGCAGGGCAAGGAGGGTGCCGGGCTGACGACTGCTACCTCCCTCGCCATCCCACGTGAATCTCTTGGCTGGTGGAATGAGTGGCTTAGGTCTCTTGATGTCGAGCAGGAAAGCATCTCAACAACGGACGGTCAAGAGAAGATTTTGCTTCGCGACTATGACGGCATGGGTTTGGAGCTAGTTGGTGTCGAGGGCGACAGCAGGTCCGGCTGGGATGGCAAGGCGGGTATTCCGCAGGAACACGCGATCAAGGGCCTCAGCTCCGTGACTTTCAGTGAAGCTCAGCTTGAGCCAACGGCCATAATGCTCACCGAGTTCCTAGGAATGCAAAGCTCGACCGAGACCACCTCGGCCGCCCAATTCGAGATGGGCCAAGGGGGAAGCGGAGCAATGGTTCGGGTCGAGGCAGGTGTTAGCGACAGAGGCCTGCAGGCTGGTGGCACGGTTCACCACGTGGCATTTCGTGCTCCCGATCTTCAAACAATGGAGTCATGGCGCGATGAGCTCACCAGTCAGGGAATTCCAGTGACTGAAATCATGGACCGGCAGTACTTCAAGAGCATCTACTTTCGCGAGCCAGGCGGAGTGCTTTTCGAGATCGCAACTGACAGCCCGGGTTTTGACATTGACGAACCGCTGCTCGAGCTTGGCAGAGCCCTCAGGCTCCCTCCCTGGCTCGAGCCATCTAGAGAGCAAATCCAGGCAAGCCTTCCAAGAATCGAGGTCTAGTTGTCAGCCCTATCCCGCCCGCATCTCTGGATAGACAAGAGTGCAAAGACCACCACACTGCTGCTGCACGGCACAGGTGCCGACGAGCACGACCTCATCCCTTTGGGTGAGCGCCTCACCCCGAACAGCAACCTGCTATCCCCAAGGGGTCTGGTGAATGAAAACGGTATGAATCGGTTTTTCCAGAGGACACCCTCGGGTGAGTTCGTAGAGGCCTCCGTGATTCAGGCTGCATCCGAAATGGCCGAGTTCTTAGATGCCGCGAGCGATGAATATGGCTTTGATGCTGGAGCCGTTGTCGCCTGTGGTTTTTCCAATGGTGCTAACACTGCCCTTGCAACTCTCATTCGGCACCCAGGCGCCCTGTCAGTAGTCGTCGCATTTGGCTCCACCAAGCCACTTACAGAGAAACCGGCCAACTTGAGCTCTAAGCGGGTGTTCATAGCAAACGGGTTGCAAGATCCCTATGCGCCAGAGCCCATCTCTGAGATCTTTGAGCGAGAGCTGAGAGAAGCAGGCGCTGAGGTTACTCGTTTTACGCATCCGGGTGGACACCAGATATCAGCAGAGCACGTGGATCAGATCTCGCGGCTACTGAACTAGCAGGGGATTATTTCCGGTAATCGCGGGGTTATCTAAGCGGTACAACTGGAGAAAAAATGAACACCCTTTTGAAATACCTGACCGGTAAGGCAACCGCACCACTAAACATGCTGATTGCATTGGGCTTTGCGGTTTTTGCATTTGTAGGGCTTCCTCTGGAGGCCACCGAAACCACACCAACCAATGGACTTCCTG
>JAYORB010000134.1:0-1838 GCA_038123155.1 Aquiluna sp.
TGATCTTCCTGCGGGAAGCTGGAGCATCGCAGTTGAGGGGGAGAGGTCGGGAACCACCGCCTTGGGCGAGGTTACTGGCGCTGCAGAGGTAGCAGGCCAAACAACTACGGTCCTGTTCCAGGACTAGAGAATCTGAGCCAGGAACTTCTTCGTGCGCTCTTCCTGAGGGCTATCGAAAATCTCGGCCGGGGTGCCAACCTCAACAATCTCACCGTCTGCCATGAAGACAACTCGGTCAGCTACCTCTTTGGCAAAGCCCATCTCGTGGGTTACCACGACCATAGTCATTCCCTCTTTGGCTAGCTGCTTGATTGCGTCCAATACTTCATTGATCATCTCTGGGTCCAGCGCGGAGGTCGGCTCATCAAACAGCATTACCTTGGGCTTCATGGCCAAGGATCGCGCAATTGCAACGCGTTGCTGCTGACCTCCTGAAAGCTGGGCAGGGTACTTATCGGCCTGCTCTGGAATCTTTACTCGTTCGAGCAGCTCTCTGGCAAGTTGTTCGGCTTCGGCCCTGGGCACTCCTCTGACCTGCCGTGGCGCAAGAGCAATGTTCGCAAGCACTGTGAGGTGAGGGAAGAGATTAAAGCTCTGGAAGACCATGCCGGTCTCCTTGCGAATCTCTTGAATGTTGCGAACGTCCGTTGTGAGCTCGGTGCCGACAGCGATAATCCGGCCGTCGTCGTGTTCTTCTAGGCGATTGATGCACCTGATCAGTGTTGACTTACCCGAACCGCTTGGGCCAATGACAACAACAACCTCTTGCTTGCCTACTTGGAAATTGATGTCCTTCAGCGCCTCAAAGTCCTTGAAGCGCTTATAAACGCCCTCCATTGTGACTATCGCATCTTCTGAGGAGCGATCCCCAGACATACGCATTGCGTCCTTGAAGACTTCTTTGCTCATCGCACACCAACTCCCAGTCTCTTCTCTAGTCTCTGGCTCTCACGGCTCATGACGTAGGAGCCGACCCAGAACAGCAGCGCCACAAAGGCCAGTGCCTCATAGATGAGGCCTTGACCTAAGAAGTCTTGCTGCTTCGTGATTGCTGTTCCAACGTTTAGAACATCAAGAATATTTAGTGCCGCACCAGCGAGCGTGGTGTCCTTGAACAGTGAGATGAACTGTCCAATCTGCGCAGGAATCACGTTTCTAAGCGCCTGTGGCATGGTGATCAGATAGGTGATCTTCGTGGTGCTAAGGCCCAGGGCCTTTCCTGCTTCGGTTTGCCCCTTAGGAATCGACTGCAGCCCTCCCCGGACAATTTCAGCCAGGTATGCGGCAGTGAATAGGGTAAATACCGTTACGCCTCTAAAGATGGCGTCTGGGGCTATTGAGGGTGGGATAAAGAACTCTAGAGCCACGCCCGCTAGCAGTAGAAGCACAAATAGTGGCGCACCCCTAATCAGCTCGATGTAGGTGGTGGTGACAAGTCTGATGATCGGGAAAGAGGATCTTCTTCCCAAAGCAAGCAAAACGCCAAGGGGGAAGCACAGCACAATACTTATCACTGCCATGTAGAAGTTGATTAGGAAGCCGCCCCACTCTTCGAGGGTTGACTCCAAGAGGGTTATCAGGATTAGTGCAATCGCGGGTGAGCCGAGCATTGGATGCCAGATAATTCCTGGGATTGCCGAAATCACCTTCAGCTTGCGCCTTAAACTGCCGATCAGTCTTCCAGCCACTACGCCACCCAGCACCTGAAGAGCGAGCAATAGGGCAGCCACGTCTGCTGCAAGGAAGATAAGAAGACCGGCGAGGCCGACGATTAGGCCAAATCTGCGGGTGTAATCAAGGAGTTTTTGGGGGAGCGATTGAATGTCGTTTGGGTCGAC
>JAYORB010000135.1:0-1808 GCA_038123155.1 Aquiluna sp.
AATTGGCCTGCAATAGGACTACTCTCAAGCTCATGAGCAATGAAGCTGTTGAAACTAGTAAGCCGCGCGGCACCATTTCCTGGGCCCTCTGGGACTGGGCATCGCAGTCCTTTCCGACCGTTGTAACCTCCTTCATCTTTGGGCGCTACATCACCGATACAGTCTTTGCCCCAGCTGGTCTATCGCAGAGCGAGGCTGAGCAGTACACGGGCTTTTGGCTCGGAGTATCGGGAATCATTGCTGGAGTCTTGATCGCCCTCATTGCTCCAATTGTTGGGCGAAGGGCAGACTCATCGGGCCGGAAGAAACTGTGGCTGATGATTAACACCTGGCTGTTTGCCGGGACCATCGGATTGATGTTCTTCGTTCAACCAGATGATTCATTCTTCTTCTTTGGGTTGACCCTGCTTGCAGTCGGCGGAATCTTCTTTGAGTTCGCGAGCGTGAACTACAACTCGATGCTCAATGTCGTTGCAAAGCCGGCCGAAAGAGGCAAGGTAAGCCAGTTTGGCTGGGGCCTTGGCTACATGGGCGGAATAGTTCTGCTGGTCATGGCGCTGTGGATCATCCAATTCGGCGGTGCGGAGATGCTAGGAATCCCGGACTCCGACGCGCTTTCTGTCCGGGTCGTCATGCTGATCAGCATGTTCTGGGTGCTCATATTTTCAATTCCGCTCCTCTTGAACGTTCCTGAGGCCAAAGCAACCGCGGAGAAAGGCCAAAGGGAAGGAATCCTTGCGGCCTATCGCGGACTTGTTCGCTCGCTGGTAAAGATGTCAAAGGAAAACCCGAACCTGCTTCGTTTCTTGATTGCCTCGGCGGTCTACCGAGACGGCCTGAATGGGGTTTTTGCCTACGGCGCAGTGCTGGGTGGGCTGGCCTTCGGACTTGGGCTGACCGACATCATCATCTTCGGTATAGCCGCAAATGTCGTTGCTGGATTTGGAGCCTTTGTTGGCGCCTTCTTTGAGGATCGCATCGGCTCTCGTCGAGTTGTCTTCATCTCGCTCAGCGGGGTAATCCTGGGAGGCTTGGGGGTATTTGTCTTTGCTGGAGCTGGCACGGTCGCCTTCTTTGGTTTTGGACTGTTCCTATGCACATTCGTTGGCCCAGCCCAGGCAGCTTCGAGAACAATGATGTCCAGGCTCTCCGCCGACGACAAACAGGGTGAGGCATTTGGTCTTTATGCGACCACCGGTCGTGCGGTCAGCTTCCTAGCTCCCGCTGCTTGGACTCTGTTCGTCGGCCTCTTCTCTCCTCTCTGGGGAATTATCGGCCTGATGATCATTCTGCTTCTGGGTAGCGCCCTACTGCTAGGCGTAAAGCCGGTGCACGCTCCCAAGGACTAACTTCTACACCATGTAGAATTCCTGCATGAGCGCAAAGCGAAAGCAGGGTGAGCTGGAGTCTGAGGTTCTTGGCTGCCTGTGGGACAGGCCAGCTGGACTATCCAGCCAGCAAATCCTCGCTCTAATCGGCGATGACAGCATCAAGGTCACCACTATCCTCACCGTGCTATCCAGACTCGAAGAAAAGGGACTGATCACTAAGTCATCGGGTCCGGGCAGAGGCTTTATCTTCCAGGCGCTAACCACCAGAGAGCAGCACACCGCCAAAGCACTAGTTGACCTAGTCGGTCAGACCGGTAACCCAGCCGCGGTCTTTAGTCACTTTGCGAGCGGACTAACAGCCAAACAACTCAAAGAACTCAGGGCAGCACTGGACAAGTAGTCTCTTTAGGTGGAGAACAACCTCTATCTTTTGATACTCCTTCTGGAGTGGGTGCTGCTGGTGACAATTGCAGCCCC
>JAYORB010000136.1:0-1027 GCA_038123155.1 Aquiluna sp.
TCATGTGTGGAATCGTGGGCTACGTGGGCCCGGGGTCAACACTCGATGTTTTGCTTGGTGGCCTAAAGCGCCTGGAGTATCGAGGCTATGACTCCGCTGGCGTATCGGTAATTGATCAGGACGCTGGGCTGCAGACAAGAAAGCGGGCTGGAAAGCTCTCAGTATTGGTGGAGGACCTCGAAAAGACCCCAATCAGTGATGCTCATATCGGTATTGGCCACACTCGCTGGGCAACCCATGGAGCGCCAACCGACACAAACGCCCACCCCCACCTTGGTGGCGAACACCTCAAGCTTTCTCTAATTCACAACGGCATCATCGAAAACTTTGCCGAGCTTAAGGCAGAGTTGCTAGACGCAGGGGTCAAGTTCAGCTCAGAGACCGACAGCGAGGTTGCAGCACACCTCGTGGCCAGGGAGTATGAACAATCTGGAGACCTGGTAACAGCATTCAGGGCTGTGGTGAACAGGCTCATGGGAGCCTTCACCCTGTTGTGCATTCATGAGGACCACAAAGACCTGGTGCTTGCTGCCAGGAGAAACTCCCCGCTTGTCATTGGACTTGGAGATGGGGAGAACTTCCTCGGTAGTGATGTCGCAGCCTTTGTCGCTCACACCAAACGTGCGGTTTCAGTTGGGCAGGATCAACTAGTTGAACTCAGGAGTGACTCGGTTACCGTCACCACATTCGAGGGAGATCCCGTCAGTCCCGAGGAGTTCACAGTTGACTGGGACGCCTCAGCGGCCTCCAAAGGGGGCTGGCCGTCCTTCATGGCTAAGGAGATTGCGGACCAGCCACAGGCGGTTGGCGACACTCTCATGGGAAGACTCGCGTCCGACGGTTCGGTCAAGCTGAGTGAGTTTGCGGGACTAGATCGGCTCAGCGAAGTCAACCGAATCACGATCATTGCCTGTGGTACTGCTGCCTATGCGGGCGAGGTGGCCAAGTATGCGCTCGAAAAGTGGGCAAAAATCCCAACGAGCGTGGAACTAGCTCACGAATTCCGTTACCGAGACCCAATCATTGA
>JAYORB010000136.1:1037-1805 GCA_038123155.1 Aquiluna sp.
CCCTAATGGCAGTTCGATACGCAAAGGAGCGTGGCGCAAAAGTTCTCTCTATTTGCAACACTCAGGGAGCAACGCTGGCAAGGGAGTCAGATGCCACCATCTATACCCACGCCGGGCCCGAGGTTGCCGTGGCATCCACCAAGGCCTTCACTGCTCAGATAACCGCTGGTCAATTGGTTGCCCTATCGCTCGCTTGGCAGCGCAAGGCCATGCCAGAGGGTGACCTTAGGGAACTAGGAATCGAGCTGCTGAAACTTCCAAGAATGGTGAAGCAGGTTCTCGAGTCCGTGGACCGCATGCGTGAGCTTGGCAAAGAACTCAAAGATGCGAAGTCAGTTCTCTTCCTGGGCCGAAACGTTGGCTTCCCGATTGCTATGGAGGGTGCACTTAAGCTCAAGGAGCTTGCCTATATCCATGCTGAGGGATTTGCTGCCGGGGAGCTCAAGCACGGACCAATCGCACTGATTGAGCAGGGGCAGCCGGTGTTAGTCGTTGTCCCTTCCCCCAGAGGCGAAGACTCTCTTCACCCAAAGGTTGTCTCAAATATTCAAGAGATCAAGGCTAGGGGTGCAAAAGTAATCGCCATCGCCGAGGAGGGCGACAGCGAAGTTGGTAAGAGTGCCGACGAGGTCTTTTTTGTTCCCGAGACCCATCCATTCATGGCCGCTCAGCTAGCCGTTCTGCCGCTGCAAATCTTTGCTCTCGAGCTCGCAAGCGCCAAGGGGCTGGATGTTGATCAGCCAAGAAACTTGGCGAAGAGCGTGACGG
>JAYORB010000137.1:0-1804 GCA_038123155.1 Aquiluna sp.
CGCCGTCCCGAGGGCCACTGGATGAGACTCAGTGCAGCCGAGCTCAGATCACGAGGCAACCAGGTTTGGTACCCGCAGTTTCCAGACCCTGACACCCCCAAGCCCCACGAGTGGCAGGATCTGTTGCGCCAGGAGAGCAACATGATGGATGAGGTTCCTGGTGGTAGCAAGATTTGCATTGCCCACTCTCTGGGAACCATTAACTGGCTCTATGGAGCTCTCGGGGACATATTCAACGCACCCTTTGACAGGGTGCTGCTGGTTGCTCCCCCAGACCCACAAATGACCTCCGAAACCTCGGGTATTGAAGGTGACCCAATGGACCTAACCAATCCTTTGCTCGAACCCCAGGCAAAGAAATGGGCGCGATCATTGACCGCCATCGCCGGAGATAACGATCGGTGGCTGCCAAGGGGAGTTGAGATTTACAAACCAGCTCTGGGAATTGAACCGATCGTGTTTGAAGGCGCTGGTCACTTCAGCCTTGACGATGGCTGGGGCCCGTGGCCCGGCCTGATCGACTGGGTAGAAAGCGGCGACCCGAAGCAGCTGCTGCGGCGCTAGCTAATCTCCCTTATCTCTCCCGTTTCAGGGTGCTTTGGGTTGCGTGCTCTAAACAGCAGGTAGATCCAAACGAGCAGCAGGCAGGCAATAACTCCCATTGTGAAAGTTGCGGCTATAGCCAGTTGCGGATTTGCAAGCAGCATCAGAGTGAGCGCGGTTGGTGAGAGGGCCGAAACAACCTTGCTCAGCATCATGATGTAGCCCTGACGCTGGCCAAAGCGATCGGAGCCAAAGAAAAGTAGCGGGAGCGAGCCCCGAATAAACGGATTCAGCCCAACCCCAATGCCGTGAAGGATCACAAAGGCCATGAGCCCGTTTGTCCCAAAGAGCCAGATAGCCAGAACCCCAAGTGGGTGGGCGGCAATAGATATCGCTGCGACCCTAATCGGAGTTGCCCACTTACCAAGTGCCAAAAGCAGCACTCTCGCCATCACCTGCGCAGGGCCCAGGACAATCGATGCCACAAGTGCAAGTTCGATCGATGCTCCGAGCTCCCCCAGCATGAATGGCAAGGTCGTGTTCACAGAGCTGACAATGAAACCCTCGAGGGCAAACATGATTGCAAAGACCACCAAAAGCGAATCAAAGCGGAAGCGGTTTTTCACCATCTTCCGGATCGGCCCCGTCATGTCTGGAACCTCTCTTCGCTCAGAGCGAGGAATTGTCAGATTTAGAGGCAGGCCAACAAGTAGATGTGCTGCAACCCAGAACCAGACCGCCCACTGCCAACCAAACTCAGTCAATAGCAGAGTTGTAAGGGGCCAAGAGATCGACGAGGAAAATCCGGCAAAAACCGTGATGCCCGCAATGACTTTGTTTGACCTGTTCCCAAAGAAGTTCACCGCTGTTGCAAATGCAGCATCGTAGTTGCCCATTGAGCCGCCAACCCCGATCAGGATCCACGCTGCAAACAGCTGCACTGGCTCAGTAGCGGTGGCAAGCAATGCCAAGCCGATGGCAAAGGCGACCGAACCCCATGGCAAGACTTTCCTGCCACCAAGGCGGTCAATGGCCTTGCCAACTCTTGGTCCGAGGAGCCCCGAAACCAATAGCGAAATCGTGAAGGCCCAGAAAAAGAGTTCGGTTGTGATTCCCAGCGATTGAGCTATTGGAACAGCGAGGATTGCCGGGAGATAGAAGGAGGAACCCCAGCCGATTATCTGGGCGATGCCGAGGCGTATGGTGAGGCGAGTGCCAGCTTGCACTTATCACCTCGGATCGAAACTGGCTTTAGTTTACT
>JAYORB010000138.1:0-1799 GCA_038123155.1 Aquiluna sp.
CGCATCTCCTCGACGCGGTTAGCTACCCGCTCTTCTTGAGACTTTGGTTTGCGACCCATGAATGTAGCATAAATGCTATGTAGCAATAATGCAACAATTACTTAAATTTACTCAGCTTCGCATGAAAGTCTGAAGCCCACTTATACCTCTTACCAAGCTGTGCCAAGGCGAAGACCAGAATGGGAAACCAAAAGTTCTTCAGCGCCCAAACAATTACTCTTCTCAAACCAGAGCTTCCAGCTTTTCTAAGAATTCCTGGTCATGGATTCGCCACTTGGCAACAACCTCGTCGTTGATCATGACGACAGGTAGATCGTCACTAAACCGCTGCAAGTCTGACTGGTCAGCGATATCTATCTCGTGAAAGGAATATTCGGCTTCAGGGTGAATCTCTCGGAAGTGCTTTAGCACCCTGGCCATGTCCAGCTTGGCTCCCTCGCAGAGGTGGCATCCGATGCGTGAGACCATCTTGATGTAAATGTGATCTGGCATAGCTACAGACTATGCCAATTGGCTAAAGGCATAGACTTACTCGGTGCCAGCCGAGTCCAAACCACCCAAAAAAATTGCTGCATTTTTTGACGTCGACAACACACTGGTTTGCGGTTCAACTTCAATCCTCTTTGGCAAAGTCGCCTTCACTGGCGGGAGCATAAAACGCAGAGACATCTGGCGGTTTATGTGGGAGCACGTGATGTACATCCGGCGCGGAGAGAAGAACTCCAAGATGGGTGATTTCAAGGATCGTGCCCTGATGCTCACAAAGGGCCACTCCGTCGAAGAGCTGCAGGGTCTAATTGACGAGGTTTACCAAAGCGAAATACGACCTCGGCTTTGGCCAAGAACGGTCGAAAGACTGAAGCATCACCTGTCCGAGGGCCACGAGGTCTGGCTCGTCACCGCAGCTCCGGTCGAACTTGCTCAGGTCATTGCCGATGACGTTGGTGCAACGGGAGCCCTTGGAACCATCGTCGGCCACGACGGCAATGTATTGACTGGAGAGCTGGTGGGTGCTCCGCTACACGGCAAGGCCAAGCGCAAGGCGGTAAAGAACCTGGCTAAAGAGCGCGGCATAAGCCTAAGAAAGTCATGGGCTTACTCTGACTCGGTAAATGACCTGCCGATGCTGAGCGCGGTTGGTAACCAGGTCGCCGTCAATCCAGATCAACAGCTGCGGCGCTATGCAGTTGCAGCGGGTTGGGAAATCTTGCGGCAGCGCAGGAGGGAACTTAGGGGTTAAAAGTAAAAACCCGCTCCTAATGGGCGGGTAGTTACTACTTCTTGTTGCGACGCTGGTGGCGCGTCTTGCGAAGAAGCTTGCGGTGCTTCTTCTTCGACATGCGCTTGCGGCGCTTTTTAATTACTGAACCCACAAAAACCTCACGTATGTTCTTTTTGCCCTTGTGGGCAACCTGGCAAAGTCTAGCCCTTGCGCTTCAGGCGCTCAACCTCTGCATCGATTTGATCGTCGGTGATTGGCTTGCCACCGAGGCGACCATAGGCATCAAGCCCAACAAAGATTGCGGCAATGCCCATGCCGAAGACAACCCAGATTGGCCAGTAGGGGGCGTTCGGGGTAGTGATGAACCAAACACCGGACGTCAGTGCTACAACTGCTGCGTAGACCCACATGTAGGTGCGGAAGTCCTGCTTTTTCTTGAGTTGCTTCTGAGCAAACTCCCTCATAACGTCCCTGTTTTCGGCCATTATTTCTTCCCTACCTTCGACTTGACCTCCTCGGCAAAGTGAGTGGCCTCATTGCGGACATCGTCCACGACCTCTTCAACCTTTTGCCTTGC
>JAYORB010000139.1:0-1757 GCA_038123155.1 Aquiluna sp.
GACTCACATCGTGCGAGGTGGCTCTCCTCTGAAGCCCTTGCCTTTCGGCTTTAAGCGCAGTCTCGGCGTTGAGAATGGTGGCAGAAATTTCACCTGAAACTAAGGCGTCCAATCTCTTTGGGGTCGCCCCAACGGAAGAAACTTCGTAATTTTCACGAGACAGACCTAAACGTCCAGCCAGAGCAAAGAGAAGGAATGCGAAACCAGAATTTGGGACATCCACTCCAACTTTTTCACCACGAAGAGCGGCTAGGTCTAGGTCGGTTCGAGTGTAAAGAGCCAAACCCAAACCTCGGTCGATTGCTCGGAGCAGCCGCAGGTTCAGTTTTTGACCGAGCGGATTATCAGCTGTCGAGGTGTAGAGGAGAACGTTGTCGGGGCTCGTGATAGCAATGTCGATTTCATTCGAAACAAGTGACTTGAATTGGGCGGGAGACGACGGAACCCTCTGGGTTGTCCACTCGAGCCCATACCTCTCCCCTAGACCTAAAGCTTTGGCGATTGCAAGCACGGGGGATTCGCTGAATTGACCGATCCGCAAGTGACTTCTAATTCCAGCCAACCTAAAACTCCTCAAAAACAGACGATGAGACGATTCTCCTCAGTTTCCTTCAGCCTACGACAGGCCATCTGTAATCGAAGAGTTCTCCGACTTGAGCTCCAAGCCTGCACCTTCGGCAACACGAACCAGTAGAGTCGCGAAGTCATCTGTCAGGTTCCCGTTCCCAACCTCCTGGGCGACTATCTCTCTTGTGGCGGAGGCAATGGGCATGGGAGCATCAAGTGACTTTGAGGCACCCAGACCCAAGTCAAAATCTTTCAGTAGCAACGGCATTGTGAAAGTCGCTTCGAAATCGAGATTTACGAAAGCTGGGGACTTGTACTGCGTGAACACAGACCCCATCACGGAATTGTTTAGAAAGCTAAGGAAGGCCTCTCTGGTCACGCCACCTTTCTCCGCCAGCACTGTGATCTCGGCAAGAGACTGGGTGACTACGCCCAAGAACACATTGTGCGCAATCTTTACGAGGCGCGCCACCTCTCCCTCACCTACGTAAGTGACGCCGCTGCCAAACTCTTCTAAAACTGGCAAAACCTCATCGAACGTTTCTCTGGGCCCCGAGGCTGCAACGGTCAGCTTCCCAGCAGCGATGACGGCCGGGTTGCCGCTCACAGGCGTGGCAAGAAAGCCTGTGCCTCGCGCGCCCGCAGCCTTCCGAATTTCTGCGGACGCTTCGACGGAGACGGTGGACACGTCGGCCACAATCCGGGGCGCCACGGAGGCTGTGAGAAGGCCGTTCTCTCCAATCATGACTGCCTTCAAATCATCCGAGGCGGATACCATGCTGAAAACTAGGTCGCGGTCAGCTAGGTCTGCGGGCGCATCAACTGCTGTCGCTCCAAGGCTGATGAGTGGGTCGAGCTTAGACTTTGTCCTGTTGTAAACGGCGACGTCGTATCCCGCGTCAAGAAGTCTTGTCGCCAACTGGAGACCCATCCGTCCCGCGCCGATCCATCCAATAGATAAGTTTGCTCGTGCCATCTCGATACTCCTCGCCCCGACTCTCTGAACGTAAAATCCTAGACTTTTTACAATCGTTTGCAAAGACTAGAGCATTGGTTTGGGAATTGTCAACTTGTTGCTGTTTAGGAAGCCCTGGCCGGTCCCGTTGAAGCTCGAATCACGAGTTCCACTGGCAAAGAAACAACGATGGGGGTCTTCTCCTTGTCCGCGAGGCTGCGCATTAACTGCCTGG
>JAYORB010000140.1:0-1755 GCA_038123155.1 Aquiluna sp.
GGACCGAATAGCGCGTGCAAAGGTCTTCACGAGAGTCTTTGGACCTCTTGCGCCGCTCGTCAGGTTCGCTTTTGGGATGCGCCGGCTAAGGGAGCTGGGCGGCCCTGCAAATTTGGTGAGGTTTGTTCTAGCGCGTTAGGACAGTGTCCTCAGCCTTCAACACACCGTCGATGTAGACCTCGACATTGATCTGATAGCCAGCTCCCGTGTTGCGCTTTGTCAACGAATAGCTCTTGCCTGGAACCAAAGTGATTGGGTCCACCTTGAGCCACCTTCCTGCAACCTTGGCGGTCAAGCGCTGGCCCTCGTAACCCTTGGTGTAGATGGCAATATACCCATTGAAGGTACCGATCGTCACTTTTTGCTCAGGGTTCTCAGCGGGAGTTTCCGGAGTCTCCGAGGATGTTGAGAGGGTCTCGTACGCAGCCGACAGATTCACCAGAGGAATGCCCTTGCGAATAACGTCGTCGACCAAGGTTCCCGAGGACTTCATTGCAGCAAGAACCTGCTCACTCGTCTTCTCAGGAAACGCCTGCTTCAAAACGGTGAAGGCTCCTGCAACCAAGGGTGTGGCGGCAGAGGTTCCCGAGCTTGCGAGATAGCCAAGCGTGTCAGCCGACCTTGTGAAATCAGGTGCGAGGAACTCAATCTTCTCGGACATGGTGACATACCAAGAGACCTCACCAGATGAGTTCACCGAACCAACGGCAACCACGTCCTGCAGACAGCTTGGAAACACCGAGGTAGCGATGTCCAAAACCGGAGTATTGCCAGCAGCAGCAAAGGTAATGATTCCCCTGTCTCGCATGTCGCCAATAAGGGTTGCAAGCTCAGCGAGCGCCGGGTTGTTATCGCAAAGCAACCAGCTTCTTGGCATCTCCGAGAACAGGCCGCCAAATGAGAGTGAAACCGCAACTGTGTTGTTCGCCTCGGCACGATCCGAGATGTAGCGGGTGGCAGCGGTGATGCCCTCCAGTGTGAGATCGATGTTGGCCATGACGATCTTGGCCTCTGGAGCTATGCCCCCAGCCGCAACGCTGTTCGGCTTACCTGCGGCAATACCCGCAACCATGTTTCCGTGGTTCTCTGCAAAGACGGGGAAGTTGTTGACGATCCTTTGGGATGCGGCAATCAAACCGGTCTGGCTCTTCGAGCCATTTGGGCAATAGTTATTTGTGTATGAGGCGTAGAGGCAGAAGCCATCTATGACCTGGCCCTGAAAATACTCGTGAGTGAGGTTTACGCCCTGGTCAATAAATGCGATCGAGGCGCCGGCGCCCTTGTGTCCCGCATCCCACACCGAGCTCACCTGAACCATGTCAAATGCGGGTTCTGAAACATTTGCACTTGCAGGTTGCGCAGCTCCGGCGACAACAAACAGCGAGACAGCGAGAGCCGCAAAAAATTTTCTGATCAACCTCTTAGTTTCCTTCATCGAACGCAAAGCATAGTTTCCAAAGATGAGCATCTGCTGAATTCTGAGTCTAGGCTTTAGCCATGTCCCAAGAGCGCTTTCAAGTCCGCAAGGCGGTAATTCCCGCCGCAGGTCTCGGCACCAGGTTTCTCCCCGCAACCAAGGCCATGCCTAAAGAAATGCTCCCGATTGTCGACAAGCCTGTTATCCAATACGTTGTCGAAGAGGCCGTCTCAGCTGGGCTTTCCGACCTTCTCATGATCACAGGTCGTAACAAGAACGCACTGGAAAACCACTTTGACCGTGTCGCAGAGCTCGAGCAGGTGCTTGCCTCAAAGGGT
>JAYORB010000141.1:0-1749 GCA_038123155.1 Aquiluna sp.
TGGCGGAGAATGGGGGATTCGAACCCCCGAGGGCTTGCACCCAACACGCTTTCCAAGCGTGCGCCATAGGCCACTAGGCGAATTCTCCTTGGTACCCGCAAGAGTTTAGTTGCATCTGAAGCTAACGACCAACCTCAGTGCCTAGCGTGAGTACTCCATTCGCCCTGAGGTTCACCCATGTTGAGCTTGCCCTCGCGCATCAGCGAGCCATCCTTGCGATAGAAGTGCCAGTAGCCGTGCATCTGGCCCTCCTTATATCTGCCTTTGGACTTTAGGTAGCCGTTGTCATAGAAAGAGAGGTAATCGCCGTTTTTCTTGGGGAAACTCTCGTTGATGATGCTGATCCTCGTCGTGAGCAGCTTTTTCACGAGACTCTTTTTGGGGAGCTTTTCTTTATCGAACTGAATGGTCCCTTTGGAGGTGACCATGTCCCCAAGTTCATCCGCCAATCTGATTGGCACCTCCGCGCCCAGAAAGAGGCTGTTGTGATCCTTGAAGCCTTGGTAGTGAATGAGAATCTGCCCTGAGATTTCAAAGGTGGGCATTGCGTATGAGATGCGTTCAGTGGCACCGGGAGCAAGCTCTTTGATCAGCTCGCGAAGCGCAAAGAGCACCTTTGCCTGGACGGGCGGATGGGAGGCGATTAGCTCCTCTATTTCACGTGCTATTTCAGCCACAATCTCTCCAGTTTCGGTGCCATTGATAAAGGTAGTCTTCTTTGGTGAAGCGAGGTAGACGATGAAGTTGGTTTCTCACTGGGTTGCCGGTAAAGAATTTCAAGGCAGTGGCTCTGGCAGGGGTCAGGTATTTGATCCAGCCAAAGGGATACAGACCAAAGAGGTCGTTTTTGCCGACAAGGGCGACATCGAGGCTGCCGTAGCAGCTGCGAGCAACGCCTTCCCCGAATGGCGAGACACCTCGCTTGCAAAGCGCAGCGCCATAATGTTCCGCTTCCGCGAGCTGCTTGAGAGCAAGAAGTCTGAGCTAGCCGAGATTATTACTGAGGAGCACGGCAAGGTTGTGTCTGATGCCCTGGGTGAGATCAATAGAGGTCTGGAAGTTGTTGACTTTGCCTGTGGCCTGCCACACCTTCTAAAAGGTGAGTACTCGGAGAATGCCTCAACCTCTATAGATGTCTACTCCATGAAGCAGCCGCTCGGGGTTGTCGGCATCATTAGTCCGTTTAATTTCCCCGCGATGGTTCCGATGTGGTTCTTTCCGGTGGCGATCGCAGCTGGCAACACTGTGGTTCTAAAGCCCAGCGAAAAGGATCCATCGAGTGCGATGTGGATTGCGAAGTTACTCTCGGAGGCGGGACTGCCCGACGGCGTCTTCAATGTGCTTCACGGCGACAAGGTCGCCGTTGATGGCCTGCTTGAGCATCCAGCGGTGAGGTCAATATCTTTTGTTGGCTCAACCCCGATCGCACAGTACATCTATGAGACATCGGCAAAGCACGGCAAGCGAGTCCAGGCTCTTGGCGGAGCCAAGAATCACATGCTCGTGCTACCGGATGCTGATCTAGATCTGGTAGCTGATTCCGCCGTGAATGCAGGGTTCGGCTCAGCAGGTGAACGCTGCATGGCTATCTCGGTTGTAGTTGCGGTAGAGCCAGTTGCCGATGAGCTGATTCCAAAGGTTGTCGAGCGGATGAAGCAGATCAAGGTTGGTGATGGCCGCAGGTCTTGCGACATGGGACCACTTGTCACAAAGCAGCACCGCGACAAGGTTGAGAGCTATATCGACATA
>JAYORB010000142.1:0-1742 GCA_038123155.1 Aquiluna sp.
GATAAGGCGCTCAGAGCTTGGGTCACCTGCCTCAACTAAGTGCACCTGGTGACCTACAACCTCAACAAACTTCGACTTCCCAGCCCAAAGGTTCGCCGCTGCCTCTTCCTTGGTGAGGGTGCCGGAGGTATTCACAGGTATCAGAAACGGGACGACAAGGATTGCTCCCAGAACGACGAGCAAAATAACGCGCAGTTTCTTCACCTTCTCCTCAACCGCTCGCTGGTTGTTTTGGTTCCCTTAGGCTGGACGGGTTCAAAGGAGATCGATGTCAAAGGCAAAAGCAATCATCACAACAGCACCCGGTGCAAAGTTTGAAAAAGGAGAGGTGCCCACAAGGCCATTAGGCCCCGAGATGGTTGCCATCGACATCAAGTACTCGGGCATTTGCCACAGCGATATTCACCAGGCGAGAGACGAGTGGTTTGAGGGAACCTACCCAATGGTTCCAGGCCATGAGATCGTCGGCTTGGTCACTGCGGTCGGTGAGAACGTTACGAATTTCAAGCCTGGAGATCGGGTTGGAGTCGGCACATTCGTGGACTCCTGCCGAACCTGCGAGCCTTGCGAAAGTGGCAATGAGAACTTCTGCCGCACCGGAAATGTGCAGACCTATAACGGTCACCACTACGACGGAGAACCCAGCTACGGCGGCTACGCAAGCGCCATTGTGGTCGATCAGAACTATGTACTGAGGGTACCCGAGAACATCGACTTTGCCGCCAGTGCACCTCTGCTGTGTGCAGGCGTAACTGTTTACACCCCGCTCAAGCACTGGAAGGCCGGACCTGGCATGAAAGTCGGTGTAATGGGCCTTGGCGGCCTAGGTCACCTAGCCGTCAAGCTTGCTGTCGCGATGGGAGCCGAGGTCTATGTGCTAGGCCACACGCCCTCAAAGGCAGAAGACGCCAAGCAGATGGGTGCAGTTGACTACCTGATGACAAGTGAGATCTATGAGTCACACAAGAATTTCTTCCATCTAATCCTCAACACAACAAGTGCAGATCTTGACCTTGATCCTCTGCTTGGGACCTTGAGAGTTGGCGGGACGCTTGTTTACCTGGGGCTCTCGGGTAATCCTCAAAGCTTCAACGCGGGCGGTCTGGTTACCAGCTTGAGGTCGATAGCTGGGATCAATACCGGAAACATTGCAGACACCCAAGAGATGCTCGACCTTTGCGGAGAAAAGAACATCGTCAGCGATATCGAGCTTTTGGATGCCACTGCAGCATCAGCAGTCGACCTTGCCTACGAAAGGGTTGTCAATTCTGATGTGCGCTATCGCTTCGTTATCGACGCTGCCACTATCTAGGTATTGACCCGAAGCTTCCAATAATGTAACATATAAGTTACGAAAAGAGGAAGCTGTGAAGACTGAGAGTTTCGACGCGTATCTTGAAAATGAGCTTGAGTCGGCTGAGTTTAGAAAGCACTACCTGAGCGAGCTCGGTCTAATCCAAGAGATTGACCGTTTGGTCAACGAGCTAGATAGTGCTCGGAAAGCGAATCACCTGACCAAGGAGTTTCTTGCGGAGAGGATCGGTGTCAACGGTTCGCAAATTCGACGACTCTTTTCGAGTTCGGAGAGCAACCCAACCATGAAGAGCTTCCTGGCAATTGCAAACGTGCTAGGCCTCGAGATTCAATTGGTTAGCTCTTCAGCCAAGGAAAGCACTTCTGCGTAGGTCCTAGTAGTTAGCTTTTCACCTTTCTTCTTCCTTGCGCCCGCGAAGATGTAGAGG
>JAYORB010000143.1:0-1714 GCA_038123155.1 Aquiluna sp.
GGCCAGGCCATTCTTGGAACTGATGGGTAAAAAAACCTGGGTCCTGGGAGAAGAACCATCTAAGGCCAATCTGGTGAAAATTGCCGTCAACTACAACATTCTCCACACTATTCAGTCCCTTGCAGAGAGTGTTGCAATTGTCGAACGACAAGGCATAAGCGCAAGCGAATTCATCAAGGTGTTGAGGGGCACGTTGTTTGGTGGAGTTGCTCACTCGGGCTACGGTGATCAAATTGCCAACTCGCGCTACGAGCCGACTTTATTCTCCCTTGAGCTCGGCCGGAAAGATCTCCGACTGGCGATGCAAGCTGCAAGTGATGCTGGGCTCTCACTCCCCACCGCGCAAATACTTGATGAACTACTCGGTGAGGCCTTAGGAGACCCAGAGCTGGGCTCCAAGGATTGGGCTGCTCTCGCAGAAGTTACCCGCAGCGCCCCAAGACCTAATAAGGATTAGCGACGAAGAGTTCCTGAGCTGGGAACCGAGTTAGGACTTGAGCGCCGTTTTCAGTGATGACAACTTCCTCTTCGATTCTCGCTGCACTGACCCCATCTGAAGCTGGGCAGTAGGTTTCAAGAGCAAAGACCATGCCGGCTTGAATTTCAACCGGGTTAGACATGCTGTTGAGCCTCGAGATGATTGGCCTTTCGTGGAGGCCGAGTCCAAGGCCGTGGCCGAACTGAAGACCAAAGGCGTCCATCTCGTTGGCAAAACCAAACTCTTCGGCCTTAGGCCATAGCGCAGCAACCTCGTCGGTTCCAACACCTGGGCGGACCTTTTGAATTGCCAGGTCCATCCATTCCCTGGCCTTGGCGTAGGCATCGTGCTGTGCTGGGGTGGAGGAGCCAACGCTAAAGGTCCTGTAGTAGCAGGTGCGGTAGCCATTGAAGCTGTGGATGATGTCAAAGAATGCCTGGTCGCCAGGGCGAATTATCTTGTCGGTGAAGTTGTGAGGATGTGGGTTGCAACGCTCGCCACTGACCGCGTTGATTGCTTCAACCTGATCGGAGCCAAGCTCATAGAGTCGCTTGGCTGCGAGTCCAACAATTTCGTTTTCGCGAACCCCAGGCTTTAGTGCCTCGGTGATGTCTTGGTAAACGCCGTCAACCATTGCAGCAGCCTGGCTCAAGAGCATGATCTCGTCGACGTTCTTGATAGACCGAGCTCCGAGCATGTCCTGCTGGATGTCAACGACCTCAATTCCCTGAGCCTGCATCTCAAATAGGAATGCTGGCTCGACAAGGTCAACACCGATTGGAGCATTTGCCAAACCAGCATCGTGAAGCAGGCCCTTGATTGTTGTAACGGCCTCTTTGATAAGGCCAACCTCTGGATGGATTGCCCCTCTCAGCCCAAGCATCCCGGCGTGGGAGTGGTCAGGGTTTAGCCAGGGAGCGAAAAGTTTGTGGTGTTTGGCTGCAGAGCCAAAGTCCCAGATGTGAGGAGAACCATCGCGGGTTAGTAGGGCGTAGCGACTCATCTTGTCGCCCAGAGCGCCCCCAATCCAGGTCTGGGTTGTGTAGCGAATGTTGTAAAAGTCAAAGAGCAAGAAGGCGCCGCACTCTGTTGCCTCTAGAGCCTGCATTGCCCTGGCTAGGCGGTATTCGCGGAGCCGGTGGAAGTCGACACGCTGCTCAAAGTCAACAGCCATGGTGCCGTGCGCTGGGATCTGGCGATTCGCGAAATCTAGCGCCGGGATCAATGGTCTAGGAG
>JAYORB010000144.1:0-1713 GCA_038123155.1 Aquiluna sp.
AGGAATAACAGAAAACTATGGATATGACCTGGCTAAATCAGGCCCGATGCCTCAATGAAGATCCCGAGCTCTTCTTCCCCGTGGGGAACACTGGACCAGCTCTGGAGCAAATCGAGCAAGCCAAGTCAATCTGCCGTCAATGCGATGTTTCCGCTCAGTGCCTTGAGTACGCAATCAAAGAAAACCAGGACACCGGCGTATGGGGTGGTCTGAGTGAAGACGAGCGTCGCTCGCTCAAGCGTCGCTATGCGCGTGCTCGCCGCGCTGGCTAAACGGGCAGCTCTACACTCACCTTCGTACCGCCTCTAATTGGCGATGTCCAGGCGATCTTTCCCTGAAGTTCACTCTCAACGAGGGTCCTAACTATTTGCGTGCCGAGCCCTGTGCCTATCTTCCCCTCCACGAGACCGCTGCCATTGTCTGTGACTTCAACACGGAGTAGGTGATTGTCTCTCACCGCCTCGACACTAATCTCTCCTGAGGCATCGGCCAGGCCATGCTGGACCGCGTTGGCGACCAACTCCGTAAGCACTAGTGCAAGCGTGGTTGCCTTGTCTGTATCAAGGTCCCCAAAGCTGCCCGAGAACACCGTCTTTACCTTGCTGTGAAAGCCAGAGGCAATCTCTGGGATGAGCTGAAGGATGCGGTCAAAGATCTGATCGAAGGAGATCTCCTGGTCAATGCCCTCAGACAGCACGTCGTGAACCACTGCAATTGACGACACCCTGCGCATGGCCTGGGCAAGTGAGTCCTTCACCTCTTCAGACTTCGACTGCCTCGACTGAATTCGAAGCAAGCTTGCGACGGTTTGGAGGTTGTTCTTAACGCGGTGATGAATCTCACGAATAGTTAGGTCCTTTGTAAGCAGCTCTCGCTCTCTAACGCGAAGCTCGGTCACATCCCTACACAAAACTGCAGCCCCGCTTCTTTCGCCCGCTGAGGTGATAGGAATCGACCTGATGGACAGCACCATCGACTCAAACTCGATATCTGTCTTCCATGCACCCTTGCCGGTTAGAACCAGGGGCAGCCCCTCGTCAACATTTCCCGAGACTGGACTAAGACCCTTTACCGAATCTGAGAAGAGCCTGCCCTCCAGCTCTCCATCCAAACCAGACCTATTGAACATCGAAAGGGCATTAGGCGATGCGAAAAGAACTCTGCCGCTCTTATCCAGCCTGATGAGTCCGTCCGTTACTCGAGGTGCTCCGCGTCGAGAATCAGTTCCTGCTTCGGGAATTGGAAACTCACCTGCACTCACCATTTCGAGCAGCTGCTCCGCACAGGCAACAAAGTTGAGCTGGAGCTTGTTTGGGTAACGCGATTCGCCGAGGTTGGTGTGACGAGTAATCACCGCGACCGGCTTGGATTTGGAGTTTTTCTTTGGCTGGAAAACTGGGTAGGCAGATATCTTGCTCGCGGTGCCGCTGTATTCGCTCACCTGACTTGCAATAACGGGCTTCCCGGTGTCCCACGCCTCATCAATTGCTTTGCGCCAATCTGTTCTGGCTGCTGTCCCGGTGATGTCCCTGTAGAACAGAGTCGCGGCCGTTGACGGCCTAGCGTGAGCATAAACGTGAAGCTTGGTTCGCTTCGGCACCCAAAGAACGAGATCAGAGAAGGCAGCATCGGCGATGAGCTGCCAGTCGGCCATCAGGGTCCTAACCCAGGCCAGCTCCTGAACTTCGTTTTCCACCACGCGGCGAGTTTACT
>JAYORB010000145.1:0-1702 GCA_038123155.1 Aquiluna sp.
ACTCACCGGCAGCATAGAGGCCGGGGATAACGGTGTCATTGTCACTTAGCACCTCGGCCTTTATGTTGGTGGGGATGCCGCCCATCGCGTAGTGGGCAGTTGGGAACACCGGCACTGGCTCGGTGTAGGGCTCCACTCCAAGGTAAGTCCGTGCAAACTCGGTGATGTCCGGAAGCTTTGCGTCGATCACTGCTGGCTCGAGGTGAGTCAGATCAAGGAGTACGTAGTCCTTATTTGGTCCAGCCCCTCTACCCTCTCGAACTTCGTTGGCCATAGCTCTGGCAACCATGTCTCTCGGAGCGAGGTCTTTGATTGTTGGTGCGTAGCGCTCCATGAAGCGCTCTCCAGAGGCATTTCTCAGAATGCCACCCTCGCCTCGAGCTGCCTCACTGAGGAGAATGCCAAGGCCGGCAAGTCCGGTTGGGTGGAACTGGTAGAACTCCATGTCCTCAAGCGGGATACCCCTGCGGAAGGCAATCGCGACCCCATCACCTGTCAGAGTGTGAGCATTCGACGTTGTCTTGTAGATCTTTCCGAACCCGCCGGTTGCAAAGACAATCGACTTACCGGCAAACACGTGAATCTCTCCGGTGGCAAGCTCATAGGCCACAACGCCAGCAGGCTTGCCCTCGTTCATGACCAGGTCCAATACGTAGAACTCGTTGTAGAACTCGATTCCGAGTTTGACGCAGGTTTGGTAGAGGGTCTGCAGGATCATGTGACCCGTGCGGTCCGCCGCGTAGCAGCTCCTTCGAACCGGTGCCTTGCCGTGATCGCGGGTGTGACCGCCGAAGCGACGCTGGTCAATCTTGCCGTCCGGAGTGCGGTTGAAGGGGAGGCCCATGTTCTCAAGATCGATAACGGCCTGGACGGATTCCTTGGCCAAAATCTCAGCGGCATCTTGGTCAACGAGGTAGTCGCCGCCCTTGACCGTGTCGAAGGTGTGCCACTCCCAGCTATCCTCCTCGACGTTCGCGAGGGCTGCTGCCATGCCGCCCTGTGCGGCACCGGTGTGGCTGCGGGTTGGGAACAGTTTCGAGATAACTGCAACGTTCGCCTCACCGCCTGCCTCAATGGCGGCACGCATGCCGGCACCGCCGGCACCCACGATGATTACGTCGTGCGAGTGATAGGTGACGTTGTCAGTTGTGCTCAAGAGTTCCTCACTAGCCTGCTGGACAGAATGATGGGAGCAGTTCTGCCGCAGCTCCTGCCGGACATGGGTCAAAGGTGAAAATTACAAGCGTTCCGAGAAGAATCAGCAAGCCGCCGACTGCCCAGAGGGTTGTGACAAGCCCCTTTCGCAGCGACTCTTTCTCTACGTAATCGTTCACGATCGTGCGCATTCCGTTGGTGCCATGAATCAGTGCTAACCAAAGCATCGCCATGTCCCAAACCTGCCAGAACGGGTCGGCCCACTTGCCGGCAACAAAGGCAAAGTCAATGGCCTTGATGCCATCGCCGACTACCAGGTTGACGACCAGATGCGTGAACACCAAAACAATCAGCAGCGGTCCGGAGACTCGCATAAAGAGCCAGCCGTATTTCTCCCAGTTTGCCTGCTTGCGGGTTCTAGGAGCGTTCGGGGTCTCGATAACTACAGCCATGATCGTCTCCTAGTGTCCAAATACTCGTGCTAGGTGAAGTGGGGTGAAAGCTGCAACGGCAACCACCGTAATAACCATGACGGCCCAGAACATCA
>JAYORB010000146.1:0-1668 GCA_038123155.1 Aquiluna sp.
GTCGGGCTGGCGGGATTTGAACCCACGACCCCTTGTCCCCCAGTTAAGTGCAGGTTGTTCGTAGCTGTTCGCTGGTGTTCGTTTTTCTAGTGTTTTCTAGGATGCGAACACTAACGAACACAGGCGAACATCAGCGAAAAGTGCTCAGGTGGGGGAACATCTGGGGGAACATGCGTCTCCAAGATTGATCAGTGCGACATTCCCGACGCAATCTTGTGGTCCGCTGGATTCAGGCTCTGGTTCGCCTCAACCACAAGATACTGACCCATCATCCCTCTTCCTTCGTGACGCAAAAAGTGGCAATGGAACATAAACGGCCAACCGTCGCTCGCACTGTCTGGGAATGTGACGAATAGCTTCACCTCTGTATTTGGAGGGATGAAAACTGTGTCCTTGTCAGAAGCCAAATAGTCAGCTGGCTGCTCGCCGCCAATCTCGAGAATCCGGAAAGAGACACCGTGTACATGGAAATTATGAAACTCAAAACGGTCGATGTTTGTTACCGACCAAATTTCACTGGAGCCTGCATGGACTACCTGGTCTATGCGATCCATGTTCATCATCAAGCCGTTTATCTCGACCCCCGACATCTCAAAGGTTCTTACCCTTGAAACTGAGTCGAGGTCCACTAGGGGCAGCGCTCCGAATTCCACCGGCAATCCCTGTGACGACTGCAGGGCTGACTCTGTGCCAAGGTGCACGAGGGCAGTCGCAGGGCTATCCTCGGCACCCTCATCAACAATCGATTTCATCAGTGCAACATCGTCACCGGGCTTGAACTCCACGACAATCTCGTATCTCTCTCCAGGAGACATCTGAATCTCTTCAACCTTTACGGGTGCGCCGAAGAGCCCCCCTTCGGATGCAATGACCGAGAATTCACGATTATCTGAAAAGGACAGGTTGAAGACATCGCCGATAGAACCATTTAGCAACCGGAAACGGACCAGCTCCGTCTTAACAGTGAACTCTGGCTCAGGACTGCCATTTACGAGCGTTATAGCATCGCCCTCTCGGTTACCGAGGATGCGGTCAAAAAAGGCCCGAATGGGACCTTGGGTTGTGAGTTCCTCTGGCGAATCGTGAATGATGAGAGGAATATCATCCACACCATAGGCTTTGGGAAGCTCAGATTGAGCCCCTGAAGCGTCATCGACAATGAACATGCCAACTAGCCCGTTTTTAACATGCGCCTCGGATCGCCCGTGAAGATGCGGATGGTACCAATTTGTTGAGGCCGCTTGGTCTACGAGCCAGGAAGGTGACCAGGTCTGTCCAACATGGATTGGCTGATGCGGGCCGCCGTCCATCATGGCAGGGACATGCAAGCCATGCCAATGCATGGTTGTATCCTCGGGCAGCCCATTCGAGACATTAATCTGAACGGTCTCCCCCTCGGCCGCACGAATCGTTGGCGCCAAGTAGCCTGCATTGACACCCCAAGTGGGTGTGGTGGTCCCTTGCAAAATCTCTGTTTCGCCGGTCTGAAGGGAAAGATCGAAGACCCTGGTGCCCTCAACCAACTGAGATTCGGCAAGCGGCGGAATCGCCAAAGCCGTCCGATTTCCTGCGCTTTGATCGAAGAGTGAAGGAATGAAGTTCGTTGTAACGACGACTACTAGCCCGACGGCCAACAATGATCCCGAGATTGTAAGAGCTTTTCGCATC
>JAYORB010000147.1:0-1666 GCA_038123155.1 Aquiluna sp.
ATTTAATCCTCTAGCCCTCGAGGAGTTCGCCGCCTTGGAGGAGCGCCACAAATACCTTACAGAGCAGCTCGCTGACCTGAACAGCGCGAGAGCTGACCTGAACGGGATAATCAAGGACCTCGACGAGAAGATGAATACCACTTTCCTGTCAGCTTTTGAGGACACCAAGAAAGCCTTTGAAGAGATATTCCCCGTACTCTTCCCTGGGGGTACAGGTTCTATCTCCCTGACCTCGCCTGAGGACGGGCAGGAGGCCGGTGTTGAGGTCTCAGTGAAGCCTGCGGGGAAGAGAATTGAGCGCATGAGCCTTCTCTCGGGTGGGGAGAGATCCCTTGCAGCAATCGCCCTACTTATAGCCATTTTCAAGGCCCGCCCAAGTCCCTTCTACGTCCTAGACGAGGTTGAGGCCGCCTTGGATGATGCGAACCTTGGAAGGTTGCTGGAAGTTCTCGAGACTCTAAGAGAGACCTCCCAGCTAATAATCGTCACTCACCAAAAGCGCACTATGGAAATCGCAGATGCTCTCTATGGTGTGAGCATGGGTAAAGATGGCATTACCAGGGTGGTTGGGCAGAAGCTCGAGAAGGCCAGCTAAGTGTTCAAGTTTCTCAAGCGACTTAGGGGTAAAAAGGAAGAGCCTCAAATCGAGCCGGAACTCGAGGCAGAGTCCAGTACTCCAGATCCTGAACCTCGAGTACGTCTCGAGCCTGACAAACCCACTAAAGATTTATCTGACGACAAAGCGACCGCAGATCCTGAGGTAACTGAGCCCGCGAAAGCTAAGGCTAAAAAGCCCTCCAGGCAAAAGCCTGCTCCAACGACTGAGGTAGAGCCAGTCCAGCAGGTTATCGACGACCCTCAACCGGAACCCGACCTCAAACCAGCACCCGAGCCAGAGGCTGAGGTAGTCGAAGTTGAGCTACCCAAACGATCCCTGAGCGACGGGATTAGATCGCTGTTTTCTTCAAACGTCGACATTGATGACTTGGAAGACATCCTTTTGCTGGCCGACTTTGGAGTAGAGGCCTCTGTCGAGATTACGGAGAGTCTGCGAAAGTCTGCGGGCAAGTCTGGCGCCGAACTTAGATTGCTTCTCAAAGATTTGCTCATTGAGAAGCTTCATCGGGATGACATGCAGCTGAACCTCTCAGATGGGAAGTTGCCATATGTCTTCCTGGTGGTTGGAGTTAATGGTGCCGGCAAGACGACAACCATAGGAAAGCTGGCCAAGTGGCTCAGGGACGGAGAATGGGAGGTCGTGCTCGGAGCTGCAGACACCTTTAGGGCGGCAGCGGTGGATCAGTTGGAGACTTGGGCAAATCGCGCAGGTGCAAAAATTGTTAGGCCTGAGCGTGATGGTCAGGATCCTGCCTCGGTTGCCTACCAGACCGTCGAGTTGGCTATAAAAAACGATGCAGATATTGCAATTGTTGACGGCACTGCCAAGGGCGGAATTGTCTTCACGATCCAACAGCAGCTTGACCTTCCCGTGAAGCTCGTGGGTGTTGGCGAGGGGGTAAATGACTTTGCCTTCTTCTCGGCAGAGGAGTTCGCAAACGGACTCGTCGCCAGAAAACCAGTCGACTAGAGGGCGTCGGAAGCATTTTCCCAAATCGCTGATTTAGACTTGTAGAGCTTTCAAGGAGAAAACCGTTGACTTATGTAA
>JAYORB010000148.1:0-1662 GCA_038123155.1 Aquiluna sp.
GTCGGGGTGTGCCCGGAGTTCTGCACGGTGCGAAGAGTTATATGCTTCAGGATGAGGACGGCCAGACCTCAGAGTCGCATTCAATATCGGCCGGGCTCGACTACCCCGGCGTTGGGCCCGAGCACTCCTGGTTGAAGGACCTCGGTCGCACCAAGTATCACGGCGTAACCGACAAGGAGGCCATGGAAGCCATGCGACTTCTTTCCCGG
Source organism: Aquiluna sp. (assembly GCA_038123155.1). Taxonomy (GTDB): domain Bacteria; phylum Actinomycetota; class Actinomycetes; order Actinomycetales; family Microbacteriaceae; genus Aquiluna. The sequence continues at coordinate 210 of JAYORB010000148.1, forward strand.
ACAGAGGGCATCATTCCTGCTATCGAGACTGCCCACGCTCTCGCAGGCATACCTCACCTTGCCAAGATGTTGCCGAAGGGGGCGTCGGTGCTTGTCAACCTTTCGGGGAGAGGCGACAAGGACATGGAAACTGCAGGTCGCTACTTTGGACTCTTGGGCGCATGAGTGTTCAAACGGTCCTAGAGACAAACAAGGCGAGCGGGAGAGGGACCCTGGTGGGTTACTTCCCAGCTGGCTATCCGACAGTCGAGGATTCAATTGACGCTTTTGTGGCACTCGCAGAGAACGGGTGCGACATCCTGGAGGTCGGGGTTCCCTATTCGGATCCAGTCATGGACGGACTTGTAATCCAAAAGGCCACTGAGAAGGCATTGGACAATGGGTTCAAGCTTGATCAGCTCTTTGAGGTAATCAGAGGTGTGCGAGCTCGTGTGGAGACGCCGATGCTCGTAATGAGCTACTACAACCCAGTGCTTCGCTACGGAGTTCAGAGATTCTCCGAGGCGCTCAAGGAGTCTGGAGCTCAGGGAATGATAACTCCCGATCTAATCCCAGACGAGGCAGGTGAATGGCTCGAATCTGCCGATCAGCACGACCTAGATCGCGTATTTCTGGTCGCCCCAAGCAGCTCGGACGAGCGCGTCGCCGACAACACTGCGGCCTCTCGCGGGTTTGTTTACTCGGTTTCAACCATGGGCATCACCGGAGAGCGGGCTGAGGTCGACAAGTTGGCACGAGAGGTGGCGACGCGAGTTAGAGCTGTGGGCAAAGCTCCAACGTGTGTTGGGGTTGGGGTTTCCACTGGGGAACAGGTCAGGGATGTCAATAGCTACGCCGATGGGGCAATAGTCGGTACGGCTCTGATTGCGGCCTACGAAGCTGGCGGACTTGAGGCCCTTGTTGAGAAAACTCGCGAGTTAGCAAGTGGTTTAGGCTAAACAGGTGGATTTTCTAACCGGTATTCCCTCTCCTGAAATTAGCTACATCGACCTCGGGCCAGTTCGGGTTCACTTCTACGCTCTGTTTATTCTCACAGGCATAGTCATCGCTACGGCCCTTGCTGACAGCAAGCTGCATAAGCGCGGTGCAGAGCGTGGGAGCATGCTGGACATCGCTCTGTGGGCGGTCCCTTTCGGCATTTTGGGTGGACGCTTCTTCCACGTAATCACCCATCCAGACGATTATTTTTATGAGGGCGCAGACCTACTAGCCACCTTGCGAATTTGGGAAGGCGGTCTTGCGATTTATGGTGCGATCTCCATCGGAGCGATGGGCGCCTACATCGGCGCTAGGCAGCTAGGCATTCGTTTTCTGACTGTGGCCGACGCAGTGGCACCTGGAATCCTGATTGCCCAAGGCATCGGGCGGCTCGGAAACTACTTCAATGAGGAACTCTTCGGTCTTCCCACGGAACTGCCATGGGGTTTGCAGATCTCGTCAACTAATCCCGCTT
>JAYORB010000149.1:0-1644 GCA_038123155.1 Aquiluna sp.
ATGAACCCATCGATCCAGATTCGGAGCTGTCAAAAGAACTAAAGCTATCTGCAAAGTTTCCGTGTGATGAGTCAATGATTCCCGACCCGGCTGCTACTGGTGCAATCACGTCTAGTTCCTTTGCCCACTCTTTGGCAAGACCGAGCAGCACTGCCCAAGGAAGCAGTCGTTCGTGCAGAACTACGTAACGGTCATCTCCTCGCCGGATAGCCCCCTCTGGCGATTGAAGGACAGCGAGCCGTTCTTCCTCCGCAAGCTCCATGTAGACCTTTAGTCCAGAAAGCTTTTGAAGATTTTGAGAGCCAACAAGATTTAGAGGCCGCTTTGAGATTAGAAAGCCGATGAGTGCAGTGATGATTACTGCGGGGAAGGTAAGTACGACTCCGGTCGGGTCTTCCGGCTGGAACAGCGTCAAGCCAAGAAATCCGATTGTGAATAAGGCCAACGAGATGCCCACAGCGGGCAGAATACGAAGCATTCGAGACCTAGTCGGAATCTCACGCAAATACAGGTCTTTGAACCGAGCGTTCGCGGCCTTGGTGTATTCGCTGAAATTGGAACCCAAATCTGACGGCGAAGTCGGTAGAGCCATTATCTCTCCGACGGGCGGAACACTTCCCAGGGTCGCTACAAGGAACTTCTCATCCTCCTGGGGTAATTCTGAGCTCTCAACGCTCACTCCCCATTTCCCTTTTTCGTATTCGATTAGTCGGACCTTTTTCTCTACAGCGAGTTGTAGGAGCTTGCTTGTCATTACCGCCCCAGGTTTCTTGAGCATCAGCGCTGCCATTTCTAGGTCAAGATCTCTTGGCGGCAAGTACTCTGGGCTGCTCTGGCGAATTTCGCCCTCATGACGCAGGTGCCTAGTCCTAAAGATGATTGCAGCCGGGAGGATCACAAGCACGAGCAAGAGAAAGAGAATCCAGGAAGGAATTGACACCCATGGAACATCCTGGAACTGCTCAACTTGGACAACGGAGTCGGTGCTGAAACCAATCGCGATTGTCATAGTCTCGCCGGGCCCAAGATTTTCTACTTGAGCATGAACGAGGAAACCAGAATTAGATTCTTCAACGCTGATTTCGCATTTTTGATCCGAACCGTATTGGCCGAAGTAGCAGTGGATTCGATCCGCCACCAGATCTTGAGCCAGGCTCGAGTCAATTTCCACACTCGCACTCACGGTTTGAAAAGGCTGTAGCCATCCGGTGCCATTGACATCCCAATAAAACTCCCATATTCCATCTTCTTCAAACTCGCGCAGAACGTTAGATTGCGAATATTCGAGAACAAACGTCTGCCTGCCGCGAAGGAATGACCCTTGCGGAACTGCAGTGTCAACGACCATAAAGTCCCCTTCGAGATAGGTCTCAAGCGGCCTTGGAGCACCCGCTTCGTCAACCAAGGAGAAAACCTGAGTATCTAAAGGGGCACCCTCGTAACGGTCAGGTATGTATCTGAAAAGGCCTCTATTTTGGTCACGCTCGGGGAAGAGTGCGACCAGGGTCTCTTGGACGCCTAGAACGCTGAGCCCATCTTCGTCAAGGCTTAGCTGGTAGCTCGCAGCAAAGCTTTCGAATTCAAAGTCATTAACGTCCCCGGCAGTAGTTGCTGGTTGTTCAACGGTCGATTGGAAGAAACCGA
>JAYORB010000150.1:0-1643 GCA_038123155.1 Aquiluna sp.
CTCGAGAGGGCGATGAGCAATAAGACCCGTTTCGGGGGTCACATAGTTCAAGGCCACGTTGACGGAGTTGGCGAGTTTGTCTCAAGAGAGAAGAGTGAGAACTGGGACTGGGTGAAAATCCGTGTTCCAGGGGAGCTGATGAAGTACGTGGTGCACAAGGGCTCAATCACCTTTGACGGCATATCTCTGACAGTCAACGAAATTGAAGATGATGTTGTGGGTCTAAGTCTGATCCCAGAAACCCTGACTGTAACCACCCTTGGCTACAAAAAGCCAGGTGACAAGGTGAATGTCGAAGCTGACGTGCTTGCAAAGCACATCGAAAGGCTCATGGAGTTTAAGTGAAGATCGAATACAGCGGCATAGCGGAGGTGCTGGCTGCCCTGAGAGAGGGCAAGCCGGTCATCATCTCCGATGCCGAGGATCGCGAGAATGAGGGCGATGCAATCATTGCCGCTCAGTTTGCGACTCCCGAATGGGTGGCATGGATGGTGCGCTACACCTCCGGCTATCTCTGCGCGCCCATGAGTGAGGAAAGAGCTAATCAGCTGGAGCTGCCACTGATGTGGCTCAACAGCGAGGATCCTCACCAGACCGCTTATACGGTCAGCGTAGATGCCGCTAACCGAACCTCCACGGGTATATCGGCTGCGGAGCGAGCTAACACCGCAAACGTGCTGGCTAACCCCCACTCAACTCCCGCATCGCTGATTCGACCGGGGCATGTTATCCCTCTCAGAGCGGTGCCCGGAGGCGTGGCGGAGCGCCCAGGTCACACCGAAGCAGCCGTGGAGCTGATGGAAATGGCAGGCCTGGAACCGGTTGCTTTGATGGCCGAATTGGTCAATGACGACGGGACCATGATGCGCGGAGGGGAATTATTTGAGGTAGCCCAGAGGTTTGACTTACCTATGAGCACAATTTCGCACCTCCGTGATCACCTGGAGAAGCGCTCCCCGGAGCGAAAGAACAGCAGCAACCGAATTCGGTTTGAGGCAGAGGCCAAGCTTCCTACCACCCACGGCGACTTCAAAGTGCGCGGCTACTACGACGTGCAGACGACTGCCGACCACGTAGCAATCATTGCTGGAGACATTGGCAGCGAGGATGTGCTGGTGAGACTTCACTCCGAGTGCATTACCGGAGAGGCTTTCGGTTCTCTAAAGTGCGAGTGCGGACCTCAGCTCGAGGGAGCGATGGATGCCATCGGCACCGAGCCAACTGGCGGAGTAGTTGTCTACCTCCGTGGCCAGGAGGGTCGCGGTATTGGACTTTTGAACAAGCTCAAGGCCTACTCTCTGCAGGAGGAGGGTCTGGACACCGTCGACGCAAACCTTGCCCTAGGACTTCCAAGCGAGGCTCGTGAATACGGGGCCGCTGTAGCAATTTTGCGCGACCTCGGAATCAAGAGCGTAAGACTTTTGACAAACAATCCAGCCAAGAAGCGCTACCTCGAAGACGGTGGAATTCCCGTCAACGAGACTGTGCCTCTAATTGTCGGCCTGGCAGAAGAAAACCTCGGCTACCTTGAAGCCAAGCGAGCACGCATGGGCCACACGATTCCCGCTAACCTGAAGTAGTGAGTGGAAGCGGAGCACCGCAACTTGATGTAAGTGGCGAAGGCCTAAAGATCTATGTCCTAG
>JAYORB010000151.1:0-1628 GCA_038123155.1 Aquiluna sp.
GACCTGCACCGGGAGTTTGTCCCCGATGGTTACACCTACTGGGACTACAAAGACCTCAGGTTCCCAAGGAACGAGGGGATGCGAATTGACTTTATTCTCAGCTCCCCAGAGCTAACCGAGAGAATCAAAAGCGGAACTATAGAAAGAGACGAGCGCAAGGGTGAAGGCCCGAGTGACCACGTGCCAGTTATTGCTTCGATCGCTGACTGAGCCAGCGGTCTCTTTCCTCCCGGCTCATTTTCTCAATCGCGTAACGAAGCATTGTCCTTGGCATGGTGGCCTCTGTAGAGTTTGGTTTAGATTGACTGGCCAATTACGATCAGCCCATCTCCCTCTACTGGGGTCAGGATCGAGTCTTTTGAAGGGTTTAGCTGGACTTTGCGTGTCGCTTGGTCGGAACTCTTCGACCTCCAACCAATCGCGGTTTCGGATCTAGCCGAAGCTGCAGCCACCAACTCGGCAAAGCTCACCTGCTTCCCCGATGGTGCGTAGTCGGCTAGTGGCCTCACATGAATCGCAGAACCCTTGGTTGGATCAAATAAATCTTTGAAGATGCTGGCGAGTTTTGGATTCTCACTCAGCTGAGCAACTAGAAGAGCAGCAAGGTTTTCGCTGACAACTAGATCATCCGCTGAGGATGTTCGAGCTAAGTCCACCTTGAGTGGGTCAAGGATTTCTGCCACCAGCCTTGGGGCTGTTCCCCCCTTAAGTTCTTTGCTGAACACTCTCGCTAATTGCATGGTTGCCAGGAGGGTTTGGCCGTCAGCTTCCGCCTCGGTGACGTTTTCGCCGCGATAGCCAAGGATCAACACCTCGTTATAGCTCTTCTTCTTTACAAGTTCCTTGAGCTCATCAAACTTGCCGGTTGATTTGATGTAGCGGACCTTCAGGGTCCCAATAGAAGTCTCCTGCTCCAGATAATCCTCGGTGAATCTCTCCTGGGAAACCACGTCGGCAGTCGAGCCCTTTGGAAGGAAGGCGGCTAGCTCACCCAATACGCTCAGGCCCATCTCGGACCAACCAATTACCAACAGGTTTCTTGGTTTAGTTTCAGTCCGCCTTCGACTCACCGATCGCTTGCGTGAAACATCCTCCATGACACCGGTATAGATGACCTTGTCGTCGTCCTCCGCAATGGCTATGACCTTGTCGCCTTTGGCCATTTTGTAGTCGGCGGCTGGGTTTAGAACGGGCGAGCGGCCTTCCGGAACAACCCCCATGATTGCGCTGTTGTTGAACGAAAGCTGCGTCTCAAAGAAACTCTTTCCCACCAGGGCAGGAATCTCTGCGAAATAAATCTCGTCGCCAGCAAAGTCCAAAAGCTCAAGGATGACCGCTGGAATTCCTGACTGACGCGATGCCTGAGCGGTGATTTTGGCAATCACATCTCTTGGGATAACTGTGACAACCTGACCGCCGGTTGATTCCTCCAGTGCTTCAGCAACATTTTTATCATCGACTTCGGCGATGAATCTTTGTTCCGCATTGTCTGAAATCGATTTGGCCGCCAGCACCGTTGAGACAATCATCGAATCCCCGCTGCGGTCAGCGTCCAAAACTATGACGCTTTTAGCTCCCGCTACATTGGCCCTGATTAGATCTCTGGGGTGAGTGGTGTCGCCTTTTCG
>JAYORB010000152.1:0-1610 GCA_038123155.1 Aquiluna sp.
GCATTGGTTATCACCTGGAAGATGATCATGGCAGCTCGATCCGATGTAACTTCCAATTCAGAAGCAATGTTGGAAATCTTTTTGTCCCAATTGTCTCCACCCGGCAGCGATAAGCCCTCCATTGCGGCCCAAACAAAGAGACGCAAGAACCGGTCATCCTTGAGGCTGAGTCTTGCCAGACCAACTGCATAGTTCTCCAAATCGGACACATGCTCAATTGAGCCGATGTCTAGATGGCTTGCCGCCCACTCAACACAATCCTCGAAGAGTTTCTTCTTTGAGCCGAAGATCCGATAAAGGTTCGCTTTATTCAATCCCGCTTGAGCTGAGATCTCGTCTACGCGCCCGCCCGCAAGTCCATTTGATGAAAATTCATCCAGGGCAGCCTGAAAAATTACCTCTCGCGATGGAGGTGCGGCCGTCTTGTTTGACATGGCAACATTCTAAGGCATAATAATAACTAACTAGTTAGTTACTCAAGGAGACTCTATGGCAATCACACGACTGGCGGCTTCGGCTGAAGACCTACAGAAAGACCTAAGCGGCAAGATTTACGTGATCACCGGGGCTAACTCAGGCGTCGGTTTTGCCACCACCCGGCAGCTCGTCACGCAAGGGGCACACGTAGTTCTAGCAAGTAGAAATGTGGCCAAGGCTGAAAGTGCTGCGTCCGAACTAGCCCAGCTGCGAGGAACGGTTGAGGTGGTGAAATGTGATCTGTCATCGCTGGCATCGGTTAAAGATTGCGTGAAGGCCATTCAGGAAAGCCACCAGGTGATCGATGGCCTTGTCGGAAACGCGGGGGGCGTCATGCCCAACGGAGCTAGCGCAATTCTGACTGATGATGGAATCGAAGAGACTTTCCAAAGCAATTTCCTCGGTCACTTTCTACTGTTTGAATTACTGCTGCCACAGGTAAAGAAGAGTAAAGATGGTCGGGTTCTAATCCTGTCCTCGGTTGTACACGCTGGTGGCATGGGGCAGTCGGGTATGCCTCGATTGCACTTAGATGACTTGAATTTCTCCCGTAGGAAGTACTCGTCTTTTCAGGCCTATGGTGAAGCGAAACTTGCCGCGGTCATGTATGCAGAGGAGCTTGCCAAGCGTGAGCCTGAGTTGTTTGTGGCTTCAATTCATCCGGGTTGGGCGAGATCAAACTTTGGCAGAGGGGCATTCGGGGCTGGAGACTTTCTACTTCGAATACTGCAGCCACTTACGGCTCGTTGGAGTGATAGCAACGAGGAAGCTGCACAAACAACCCTCCACTGTCTCCTATCTGAAGAGGCCAGGAGCCACTCCGGCAAGTATTTCAGCCAGCACTCCGTTCTCTACCGGGATAAGAAGGACAAGAAGGGTGGATGGCCAATGAAGTCCCCCAACTCCCACGTCGACAACCGCGAAAACCAGGAAAGTCTCGTTCGACAAGCCCGAGAGATGTCTGGCCTGTAAACCAACAGCACCCCCTGCCAAAGTCAGGGGGTGTTGTGCTCTTTCTTGGACACACACGACGAACAGGTTTCTGATGGCTGGCCGGTGCCGATAGCCGATGTGGTGATCGCTCTAACCCTTGTCCGAGTAAAAGAAAACCCCTCCCTCGGGAGGGGTTTTCT
>JAYORB010000153.1:0-1588 GCA_038123155.1 Aquiluna sp.
AAGAGGCTATTTCAAGAGCTGGCGTCGATCCCACTGAGATTGATGCAGTAATTTTGGCGACCATTTCTTTCCCCTACGCAACGCCATCTGGAGCGGCTTTGCTCGCCTCGGAAGTTGGTGCCAAAGATGCTGCAGCGTATGACATCAGCGCCGCCTGCGCTGGTTACTGCTACGGGATAGCTCAAGCCGACGCGCTCGTTAGGTCCGGCACTGCGAAGTTTGTACTAGTCGTGGGAGGCGAAAAGCTCTCGGACTTTATTTCCCCAACGGACCGCTCAATCAGCTTCCTTCTTGGCGATGGAGCCGGCGCGGCCATTGTCGGTCCGAGCGACCACCCTGGAATCTCGAAGACCATCTGGGGTTCAGATGGCGAGAACTGGGACAAGGTCGGCATGACGGGCTCAATTCTCGACTTCAGAGACGGCAAGGGTGAGTGGCCCACCCTAGTTCAAGAGGGCCAGTCGGTATTCCGCTGGGCAGTGTGGGAGATGGTAAAAGTTGCCAAGGAAGCCCTAGAGGCGTCTGGGCTGGAGCCGGCTGACCTAGCAGCTCTGGTGACCCACCAGGCAAACGAGCGAATTATCGACGAGTTCGCAAAGCAGCTGGGCTTACCCGAATCCGTAGTAGTTGCAAAGGACATCGTTGACACGGGCAACACTTCCGCTGCCTCAATCCCACTAGCAATGCACCGGCTATTGGATGAGGGCAAGATCAAATCAGGCGGATATGCCCTGGAAATTGGTTTTGGCGCGGGGCTTGCCTATGCCGCCCAAGTTGTAGAACTCCCATAAAATAAAGCGATAATCAACGACCCAATTAGGAGAAAACCATGGCTCTATCTGAACAGGATGTACTAGCAGGACTAGCTGAGCTGGTAAATGATGAGACTGGCATTGCAGCTGACGCTGTTCAGATGGACAAGTCCTTCACCGACGATCTCGACATTGACTCAATTTCGATGATGACCATTGTGGTAAACGCAGAGGACAAGTTCGGCGTCAAGATTCCAGATGAGGAAGTAAAGAACCTCATCACCGTTGCTGACGCAGTCAACTACATCACCGCAAACCAGGGATAGTTTTGCGAAGAGTTGTCGTTACCGGCATTGGGGCAACTACTCCCCTTGCCGGCAACGCACCTGATAGCTGGAAGTCCCTCCTAGAGGGCCACTCAGGTATTTCAACTCTTGAACAAGAATGGGTTGCTAGGCACGAGCTACCCGTAACTTTTGCCGGCCAGGCCAAAGTCCCAGCGAGCGAGGTTCTCACTCCTCAAGAGGCAAAGCGACTTGACCCCTCGTCCCAGTTCGCCCTAATTTCGGCCCGCGAGGCCTGGGCTGATGCTGGAGAGCCCGAGGCCGAGCCCGAGCGACTTGCCGTCGACTTCGCAACCGGAATCGGCGGTGTCTGGACGCTCTTGGATGCCTACGATGCCCTGAACGAGCGAGGCCCCAGGCGAGTATTGCCCATGACAGTTCCAATGCTCATGCCAAATGGTCCTGCAGCAGCGGTCGGCATGGCACTCGGTGCTCGAGCAGGTGTTCGAACGGCTGTTTCAGCATGTGCCTCGGGCAACGAGTCGATTGCTA
>JAYORB010000154.1:0-343 GCA_038123155.1 Aquiluna sp.
CAACGGGAGTTCTGGCTTTGCTCTGCTATTCCTGGTTTGAACAGCTAGTCGGCCTCAGACCAGTTTCCATAAATTTGACATCAATTGCATTGAGCTGTGGGCTCGGAGCAATAGGCATAGTGCTCAGTTCCCTTTTTGAGATAAGCAGGCGAGAGCAGCGTTCTGCCCAGCGGGTGATATTGGAGACCAACTCAGCCCTGCAATCACCGCAAGTATTTGATGCAGAAATAGCTGACTTCTTCGAGTCGCTGCGCCGAAAAGTCTCCGAGGCCTTCAGGCAGCTCGATGCCGATACAGGGCCTGAGGAGGCCTTGGAAACGGTGATGACAAGGTGCATCAAGCC
>JAYORB010000154.1:353-1578 GCA_038123155.1 Aquiluna sp.
TGTTTATGGCATCACGATCATGGCGACCAACCAGCATCAGTCTGAGGATCGGGCAGCCAGTGCACCTATTGCAGCGATTATTGGATTTTCAGTTGCTTCGCTCGGATTCGCGATTGGGAAACTTCTTTCCGAGCGGGCAAAGTCAAAAGAGAAGACAGTCCTACCCATATTCTTTCTGACGCTTATGTTCCTTAGCTCCACGGTTACTTTTTTCAATCAGCTGATTTTTTGGGGAAACCTGGACCCAATTCGGGTCTTGTCGGGGGTGGTCGCAAACCTAATCTTTTTTGCTTTGTTGGCCCTCATTTTCTCAGCGCTAAAGCTCAGCGGCACTGATGCCAACGAAGCCCCCGTGCTACTCACAAGGCTAAGAGACAAATCCACCCTTTCTTGGGCCAATCGTGAGTACCTCAGAAGGCAATTGGCTGGGCACCTTCACAGCTCCGTGCAAAACCAAATACTCGCAATCCAGCTGAACGAAAAGACGACCGACAGCCTCGGATTGTCAGAGATTGAACAGCGGGTTATGGAGGTAATCAGGGACGCTGAGCAGACTTTCAGGCGTTTGAGCGGCGCGTCTCTCGGTGAAGCTCTTGAGGCATTGAGGAGTGACTGGGAGGGCTATGCGGTGATCAAATGGGAAAAGCTCCCCGAGAACCTTTCTTCGTCACAAGAGAGGCCAATAATTGCCTTGGTTCAGGAGGCTGTCACTAACGCAATTCGGCATGGGTTTGCCAAGATGGTTGAAATCCGAATTTCACAGAAAAATCAGCAGAATGTCTTGTATCTAGAAGTCTTGGATGATGGCACTGGTCCCTTGGGCAAGAGGGTAAGGAAGGGTCTTGGTAGTCGCCTCCTCGATGAGTTATCAAACGATAACTGGTCCCTCGAGTTTCGTAAATCTGGCGGCGGCAGACTGGTTGCTGAGGTTATCTGCTAACTCGGGAGCAACCGTGGGCATACTGACACATCAGAACACAGGGTCTATTTGTACTTGGCGCGAAACCAAAGTGTTTTCAGGGGTTCAGGACTCTCGTAAACAGCCAGTCGCCAGTTCAATTCTGGCAGGTGGCTCCGGCTAATCTATCCAGTCGCTAGGAATCCTCGTTTATCGTAAATGTCACTGAAAATTGCAAGATCCTGCCAGGGCATACCCGTGGATTTATACAGTTTCAACCCAGCCTCTGGGCCATGGCGAAGTTTTGATGTTGGCTCATTTCTAAAC
>JAYORB010000155.1:0-1561 GCA_038123155.1 Aquiluna sp.
GGGACCACTTGTCACAAAGCAGCACCGCGACAAGGTTGAGAGCTATATCGACATAGCCGCTGCCGATGGCGCGGTCGTTGTGGTCGATGGCCGTGAGGTGAATCCAGACGGGGATGCTGGAGGCTATTGGCTTGGACCAACGCTCCTGGATAGAGTGCCGACTTCTTCCAAGGTCTACAGGGAAGAGATTTTTGGGCCGGTGCTCTCTGTCGTCAGGGTCGCAAGCTACGAGGAAGGCCTGCAGCTAATCAACTCCGGAGCCTTTGGCAACGGAACTGCCATCTTTACAAATGACGGCGGAGCCGCAAGAAGGTTCCAGCACGAGGTCGAGGTCGGGATGATTGGAATCAATGTCCCAATCCCCGTGCCGGTGGCCTACTTCTCCTTTGGAGGTTGGAAGCACTCGCTGTTTGGCGATAGCCGGGCGCACGGCGAAGAGGGCTTTAGGTTCTTCACCCAAACCAAGGTTGTTACCTCTCGTTGGCTGGATCCGTCCCATGGCGGATTGAACCTGGGTTTCCCACAGAACTAGTCGGCAATAGAATCGTGGGTGACTCCTCGCGTGGCGTCACCTTGGTGAATCCCCCAGGATCGAAAGATAGCAAGGGTAGCGAAGCTCTGACGGGTGCGCGAGGGGTCCCTAATTTTCAGCCAACCATAAGTCTTTTTTGAGACAGTGTGCCGTATGTACCTGCTAGCTTGAAGGAGGAGGCACAAATGAAGCTAACGCCACAATCCAGAAAGTTCATTGAGTTCATGTCATCAAACCTTGGAAGGGTGGTTCGTGGCCTGCTAGGTGTCGCGCTGATTGTCAGCGCTGTCACCATGGGCGAGTGGTATTGGCTGCTTGCCCCGTTTGGAGTTTTTATGATCTTCACTGGAGCGATGGGGTATTGCCCTGCAGGGATGTTCTTCCCCGAGTACAAGGAAGAAAAGATCACCGAGAAGTTCCCCAGCTACAGAATGGATAAGTAGTTGGAAGAGCTTTTCTTGATGGTCGCGGGTCTCCCGCTCCACCCTCTCGCCGTCCACTTTGCGACGACTCTGTTCCCAATCGCGGCGATATTGGTGGCTGTCGTAACTGCTTTTGCAAAGCTTCGAGCCGGGTATCTCGGTGTAAGCGTGATTGCGCTTGCGTTGACTATCCCGTTTGTGTTTATTGCTCAGCAGTCTGGTGAGGCGCTTGAGGAGGTTTACTACGAGCCAGAGCCTCACTCCGAGTATGGCGAGATGATGATGCCGATAGCCCTTGGCACCTTGGCTATTGCGGTCGCCGTTTGGCTCTCTATCAAATACAACTGGCCCAAGCTGTTCTCCCAAGCACTTGGCTTCCTCATGGTTTCAGCTGCAATTGGAGCGAGCGCTATGACTTTCGTCGTTGGCCACTCCGGAGCAGAGGCAACTTGGGGCGGAAAATCAGACATCTTCGTTTATGAAGATGAGTATGACGACGACTACGAAGACGGCGAAGACCGCTACGAGGACGACTAAGCGAAGCCGTAAACAGCCTCGCTGGAAAGTCGCTCAAAAAATATCCCACCCAGGATTAAGCTTGCAAGGT
>JAYORB010000156.1:0-1552 GCA_038123155.1 Aquiluna sp.
GCGTTCAGCCTTACGACGGCGGAACAGTTTTATTTGAGGGTAAAGAGGTAGACATTCACGACCCGATTCAGGCCTCGGAGCTGGGGAGTGAGGTTGTATATCAAGACCTGGCGCTTTGCGAGAACCTAGACATTGTTCAAAACATGTTTCTCGGCAGAGAAGAGCTGATGCAGCGAACTCTGGATGAGCCAAGTATGGAATTGCAGGCAACTAAAGCCTTGCAATCTCTTTCCGTCCGAACCGTCAAGTCGGTGAGACAGAAAGTGTCATCACTCTCGGGTGGTCAGCGTCAAACCGTCGCTATCGCACGATCTGTGCTCCGGAATGCAAAACTCGTAATTTTGGATGAGCCAACCGCCGCACTGGGCGTTGCTCAGACTGAACAGGTTTTGAATCTTGTTCAGCGACTAGCGGACTCTGGGGTAGCTGTGCTGATTATCAGCCACAACCTTGCAGATGTATTCAAAGTTTGCGATGAGATAGCTGTTCTCTACCTAGGTCGCATGGTTACCCAGATCAAGACTTCAGACACGACTCAAAATGACGTCGTCGGATACATCACCGGCACGAAGAGCACTGAGGAGTAGAGATGTCGAACCCGAATCAAACAGGGCTAAACCTGGCCCCTCAGGAAATCTCATCCGGCCACGAGGGTGGTCTCGTCGACCAGGTCAAGGCCTACTTCTCAAAAATTAAGAACGGAGACATGGGAGCTCTTCCCGCGACCGGAGCCCTACTTGTCCTAACTGCGCTCTTCTCTTACCTGAGCCCCTATTTTCTAACCAAACTCAACTTTGCGAACCTGTTTGTCCAGGCGGCGCAGCTGACCACTTTGGCCATTGCGCTGGTCTTCGTGCTTCTAATCGCGGAGATTGACCTGTCGGCCGGCGTGGCTGCCGCTGTCGCGATGGATGTCTTTTACCTGACAACCACCTTTGGGGTTCCTTGGCCAATTGGCTTGGTTTCAGCCCTGATGGTTGGTGTGATTCTCGGACTCATTCTTGGCTTTTTCGTCGCCAAGGTCGGCGTACCCTCTTTCGTAATTTCCCTTGCCTTTTTCCTGGGTCTTCAAGGTGTTGCTCTAATCCTGCTCGGTGATGGAGGTCTGTTCCGAGTCGAGGTGCCAGAGGTTAGAGCAATCATGAATGACACCCTGCCAATTTGGGGTGGCTGGCTTCTTCTGGTCGTGGTCGTTGCGGTTTCAGCGGGGTTGGGGTTCTATGATCGCTACCGCAGATCAGCGAGCGGGCTCGTCAACCGTCCAGTTTCTCTGCTGCTAATCAAGTTAGCTTTCATCACCGTCGTTGGTGGAGCGGTAATTTACGTACTCAATCTCAACAGAAGCGCATCAAATGTCATTGAGATTTCTGGAGTCCCAATTGTGATTCCGATTGTGCTTTTCATCATTTTCGCCGGCACCTTCTTGCTCGATAGAACAAAGTTCGGTCGCCACCTATACGCCGTAGGCGGCAACCCCGAGGCTGCAAGGAGGGCAGGGATCAAGGTTGTGAGAATCAGGATTACAGCCTTTGTAATAACTTCGAGCCTCGCA
>JAYORB010000157.1:0-1537 GCA_038123155.1 Aquiluna sp.
GGCTTTGGAGCGAGCGCATTCTCGTATAAAGAAAACCTCGAGATTCTTGGCGAGGTTGGGCATGTGATTGCCTACGACCGGGCCGCATTTGGCTTTACTGAAAGACCAACTGATTGGGAAACAAACCCCTATGGCACCCCCGGTCAGCTTCAAGTACTGGATGAGCTAATCGAACTATTCGGTCAAGGGAAAGACGTCTTTGTGGTCGGCCATTCCGCCGGGGGTTCCATTGCCGCAAGCTACGCGGTCGAGCACCAAGACAAGCTGGCAGGCCTAGTGCTATTTGCGCCTGCAGTGCTATCCGGTGGTGGCGGACCAAGCGGCATCAATTGGATCTATGACATCCCACAACTAGACCACCTAGGTCCACTGCTCGTATCAACAATTGCCACCAGCGGCCTCGACATCCTCTATGCCAGCTACTTCGACGAGAGCGCCGTTACCGAGGAAACCCTAAAGGGCTACACCGCGCCGCTTGAAGTTATTGGTTGGGAGCGAGCGTTCTGGGAGTTCAATAAAGCCCCGCGAGACCGGACTATTGGCGAGCGCCTTAAAGAGATAACCATCCCCACCCTCGTAATCACCGGCGATACCGACGAGGTAGTCGCAACAGAAGACTCCATCGAGGTGGCCGAAATAATGGGCGCGGAGCTGGTGGTTATCCCGCAGACCGGTCACCTTCCAAATGAAGAAAAACCCACCGAGTTTGCCAATGCCGTTGCAAAGTTCCTGTTGGGCCTAGGCTCTTAGGATGCTTTATAAAAGCGCATTTGGAGCTTTCCGCGTGCTACTCGGGCTCTCCCTATTGGGCAGCGTTGTCTGGCAGGTAGCGGATCGCATCAGGGTCGACCGCTTTAGACCCTTTGAATACTTTGCATTCTTCTCAATTGACAGCTCGATCTTTGCCGGGATTGTGGTGCTGCTAAGCGGCATCTGGCTGCTTCAAGGGAAGGCCGAAACCGAGCGGCAAAACATCCTCAGGCTCATAGTCACCGTCTCGATGATCATCGTAGGAGTTGTCTACCACGCGCTTCTTGGCGACTCCGCGGTTGCGCCAGAGGATATCGGCTATGAGTGGCCAAGAATTCCAAACCTTGTCATCCACACTTGGGCTCCAATTGCCATCGCAGTTGATTACCTGCTTTCAATCAGAGGGGCAAAACCCAAGCTGAGAAAAGCGCTCTGGGTCGTTGTCTATCCGCTTATCTGGCTATTTCTTTCCATCATCCGCGGGCTTGCTGATGGCTGGTGGCCATACTGGTTTATCAACCCAGGCAGTGAGGGTGGCGTAGTTGGAATGATTACCTACATCTTGCTCATCGCAGGAGGATTTATCTCGCTTGGGTTCATCGTCCTGGGCTTACGGCTTGGGGCAATCAAGCTCTTGCGCACAAGCTAGCCAAACTCTTTGAAATTATCTGCGGCCCTTGGCTGTTCTTCTTCGCATGCTTACAAAAGAGATTTCGCTCACCATGCTCGATGGGTCCTCGAGGTCGCTCACTGACTTCGCTGGCAAGGTCGTGCTGGTTGTGAACGT
>JAYORB010000158.1:0-1524 GCA_038123155.1 Aquiluna sp.
GCACACCTCAATGGTAGGTGATGGCCGGGTAGCCAGGGTTTCTCGCCTGCTGTGGAGAACTCTCAGCAGGAAAACGAAGACGGCCTTAGCTTTTGCGGCATGAAAAAGCACTCACTACTCATGATTTCTCTTCTCGTCTCGTTCTTCTTGGTACCCGTGCAGGCTCAAGGAGAGCCAATCTGCGAGGGCAGCGAATGCAGCGTCAGTTTCAGCTACACAGGTGAAATGCAGACCTGGCAGGTTCCCGACGCTGCCGTAAATCTCAGGTTTGAAATCTACGGGGCATCTGGAGCTCGCGGGGGAGGAGGAGGTTTAGTCTCCGGTTCGCTTGTTGCCATACCTTCCACTCTTTACTTATTTGTGGGAGGCCAGGGCACTGAGGGCGCAAATGCGCCCGGAGGATTCAACGGCGGTGGGGCAGCCGGTGGAAATCGTGGCAATGAGGGATCTGGAGGCGGAGCGACCGACATCAGAATTGGGCTTGCGCTTCAAGATCGGATTGTGGTCGCAGGAGGAGGCGGCGGCGCTGGAGGCTACGCTGGGGCCGCTGGCGGCGCTGGAGGCGGTCTAGTGGGTGACTCTGGAGGCTCAGGCCAAGGCGGCGGCGGTGAGGGTGGCACCGAGAGTGCGGGTGGAAATCCCGGATACTCAAATGGTGGCTCAGCGGCGTCCGCTGGGAATTTTGGAACCGGAGGTACAGGCGGCACTAGCTGGAACGCTGGAGGCGGCGGCGGAGGAGGCGGCTGGTATGGCGGTGGCGGTGGCGGCGCCGACGACGACTCCTGCTGTTCAGATGCAGGCGGTGGGGGCGGAGGTTCTTCTTACGCTGCCACCCAATACACCGACAACATTGAGCATCAAAGAGGAGTACGCACCGGTGATGGCTTAATCGTTCTCTCCTACTCAATCCCCGCCCAGGTGCTCAGCTTTTCGGGCCAGCAGGTTGACGCATCGACAACAGTTTTTTCTCTGGAGCTTTCGCAGGCAATCTTGGGACTTGAAACTGATGACTTCGAACTGATTGGTGCGGGATGTGCGATTTCAGGAATCGAAACAGCAGACACTATCGCTGAGATCACCGTGACAGGCTGTGCAGACGGGGAGGTTGCGCTGGTTCTTCGAGCACTTTCAATTGGGGACAACAATTCAGCACCTCTTGAGGAGGTGGTCGCAAGCGCAACAGTAGATGCAACACCCCCTGAGTTTGCATGGTTAGCCCAGGGAGGGCTTTTGGCGCAGAATGAGCTAACTGCCCAGTTCAGCATTTCAGACTCTCTCATGCTTGCCACCAGTGACTTTGAGGTTGTCGGTTGTTCTGATGTCGAGCTAAATCTGTCCACCGTAGTTGCCTCCGGTTGTCAAGAGGGAGAGATCCTGTTGAGCCTGCTCCCTGGTGTGCTTTCTGATGCTTATGGAAACACCGGTCCCTCGAGCAGGATCTCCGTAGCTTTCAATGTTGATACTCAGGCCCCAGATGCGGCCTGGTTGGACGTTGCGATCACGGGAGAAGGGCCTTTTGAGTAC
>JAYORB010000159.1:0-283 GCA_038123155.1 Aquiluna sp.
CCATGAAGCCAAAGGTGCCGGTTGCAGTGCCGGCTAAGAGCACCTTTAGCTACTCCCCGATGGTCTACATCACTCCTCAGGTGAGCGACAAGGTTCCTGAAACTACGCTTACCGCTACCTCTGGCTTTAGCAACATTGAGCCTTGCAGGTTAGAGGAAAAGGACAACAGCTGGCCAGGAAGACCACACATGGTCTCTGGTTTCCCGATGGCTGCTAACAGGGCAATCATGGACAATGAAGTGGTAGTCCAGATTCTTCCTGTGGACTTTGCGGACTACCGATC
>JAYORB010000159.1:293-1520 GCA_038123155.1 Aquiluna sp.
TTGCAGATGGCATCAAGGCAATTAGCGATTTCTGGTCGCGCATGAGCGATGGAAAGACCAAGATCACCTTCCGTGTTCCTGAGGGTTATTCAAACCTGCCGGGAACACTGGAGAGCTACAACCTAGAGAGCGTTTTTCCAAACTTTGATGGGGCCGCATACAGCAGCTACGTTGCAGCTGCTGTTGCAGCGAGCGATGCAGAGATCGACTTCACAGGAGCAGACGTTGTGATCCTGACGCATACGCCAGAGGTGCCAAAGAACAGCATTGGGACTTTTATTGCCGAGGCCGGTATGCCAGGTAGTTCACTAGTTGCCAAAACCAGTGAGGGCACCGTTTATAACACCATGGTCCAGGGAGGCGACTGGCCAAGGAATATCCAGAACTGGATCCACGAGTTTGGCCACATGCTTGGCCTTACCGACTCTGGGTTTGTTGGCAACATGGGCTTTGATGTGATGCTCTGGTATGGAAACCCTGAGCTCACAGTTTGGAACAGGTTCGTTCTAGGTGTTGAGAGTGACTCTCAGCTTCACTGCAAGACAGATAGTGCAACATCTACTCACCTGGTCGCACCAGTTGCCTGGCCCGGAGAGCGCGTCGAGGGTGTTGTAATACCGCTGTCGAGCAGCAAGGCAATAGTCGTTGAGTCAAGGCGCAGAACCGGCTACGACGCACTCTTAGGAAAAGAGTCCGAGGGTGCGCTGGTCTATGAGGTTGATACCTCTAAGTCAGGCAACTATGAAGATGGCCCATTTAGCGTTATTGCTCCATCCAGGGTGACCCTCAAGAAGGGAGACTTCACCATCAACACACCTCTCAGGCAAGGCGAAAGTGTCACCCATGAGGGTTGGAAGATCACCAACGTTGAATCGGGTGAATTTGGTGATGTTGTGAAGGTTGAAAAGCTTGGTTAGGCAGAATCTCTAGGGAGAATCGAAAGCGAAGAGGAAACCAGGGTTCCCTGAGCATCGACAACGAGCTTCAGCCTTGCCGCGCCGTCATAGAGAATCGAGTTTTCAACCACGATGTAATCGAAGTTACCTGTGATGTCTCCAACCAAGAGATCTGTCGCTACGAAGGTCATCTCGGTAATGCCGTTGGGCTGAACAACCTTCTCTGCGAGCCATCTCTCCGGCGCCACAGCGAACTCAACGCCATCTAGCTCAACCAGGAACGAAACGTACTGGATGCCCTGCTCGGAGTCAGTGTCATAGGCAACGGAGG
>JAYORB010000160.1:0-1515 GCA_038123155.1 Aquiluna sp.
CGCCGACAGCTACGACATTCCACGAGGTGCGGTGCTTCATGAGGAAGAGCACGATGAAGAACATGAAGAGCACGAGGGAGAAGAGGAGCATCACGAGGAACATGATGAGGACATGACTAGTCTCGAGAACTCGTATTTTGAAACCACAACCCACCGGTTTGGCGTGTCGAGAACAGGTGACTGGGGCTACCTCGGGGCGTCATTTCAGGATCTAAGCTCTACCTATGGCATCCCATTTCACGGCGCCCATGGCGGTCACGAAGACGAGCATGAGGGTGAGCACGGTGATGAAGAAGGCCACGAAGAAGGCGAGGAGCATGAGGAAGAAGGTCATGGTGAACATGAAGATGAGCAAATCTTCTCGACGACTGATTCTGAAATTCTCTCACTCGAAGGACAATTCATTCTTGGCAGTGGTCTGATAAAGGACATCCAGTTCAGCCTGCGCGACACCGACTACCTTCTCACAGAGCAACACGCCGAGGAGGCACATGAGGGAGAGGAACACGAGGGTGAGGAAGAGCACGAAGAGCATTCCGAGGAACCCACGTTCTTCAGTAACGAATCAACAGAGGTGCAAGTGGTCGTTAACCTAGGTACGGATGACGCGCCCCGACGTGTCGTTCTGAATCAGGTGACCGAGAAAATATCTATCCTGGGTGAAGAGGCATTTATGGAGCCTGTGAAATCTACGGAGACGACCCTTGGCGTATTTGCAGGATTGGAGGCCAATGGCTTTGATATCGACCTCGGAGCTCGCTGGGACGATATTGAAAGAAAGGGGACGATTCGCGAACTCCATCACGAGGAGGAAGAGGAGCATGAAGGTGAGGAAGAGCATCACGACGAAGAGCATGAAGGCTTCGAGCTAGAGCCCTTTACCTTCAAGGATCAGTCGATGAGTGGTGCCGTCACCATCGGGCGCGCTATCAGTGACAGCCTTACCGCTTCAATGAATCTTGGCATTGTGAATCGAACACCGTCCGCGGTGGAGTTATTCATGAACGGTGAGCATCTGGCGACGGCTCGATACGAGGTTGGGGACGCAAATCTCAAGAACGAGCGCTCCAATAACCTCGATCTGTCCTTGAGCTACGAGTCCAACGACTGGTATGCCTCCGCTTCAATCTATCGGAATCGTGTTGATAACTACATTTACCTCCGAGACGAGAGTGAAGAAGAGCATGAGGAGCACGAAGGTGAAGACCACGGCGATGAAGAACATGGCATGCATGGGGATCACGGCGGACTGCTGTTAGCTGAGTTCATGCAAAGTGATGCAACCTTTACTGGTTATGAAATCGAGTTAGGCCGTCGGTTTGAGTTCGCCGGTGGAGAGCTCGATATTCGCTTGCAACGCGATGAGGTGTCAGCAGACTTCAACAACGGCGGAAACGTGCCACGTATCACGCCAGCCAGAACTGTTGTGGCACTTGATTACTCAAGAGATCTGACCTCGGCCATGCTTGAGATTCAGGATGTTGATAGCCAAACCACCGTCAGCAGCTTCGAAAC
>JAYORB010000161.1:0-1501 GCA_038123155.1 Aquiluna sp.
CTATCCCTGGTGATTTCAGACCCTGAGGCGAATCTTGACTTCTCAAGAGTGGTCCATGGAGAGCAGAGGTTTGTCTATGAGAGGCAACTTGTGCCAGGCGATGAGCTCACCAGCGAGCTAGAGGTCGCGAGCGTGAAGAGCCTGGGCGGAAACCACATGGTCACCTTCAATACCGAGATTTTCGACAAGCAAGACAAGCTTGTTTGCACCGCGATCTCAACCCTCGTGGTTAGGGGAGAAGATGCCTGAGTTCGCGAAACTTGAAGTCGGTCAGGTTGTTGCCGAGAGAGAATTTCCAATTACCCGCGACTCCCTCGTTCGTTATGCGGGGGCATCGGGAGACTTCAACCCAATTCACTACAGAGACGATGTTGCTAAGCAGGTTGGACTCCCAGGAGTCCTCGCTCATGGAATGCTGACGATGGGACTTTCGATTCAACCGGTGATCGCATGGCTTGAGGGTAAAGGCGAGGTAGTTGACTACTCGGTTCGGTTTACTAAGCCAGTTGTTGTCCCACCCCAAGGCGAAGCGTTGATAAACGTGGTTGCCACCGTAGCTTCTCTGGATGAGGAGAACTCAAAGGCAAGAATTGACCTGACTACGACCTTTGAGGGAAACACAGTGTTGGGCAAGGCACAGGCCTGGGTGCAGTTTTGAGTCTGGTTGAACCAGTAGCGCTCTCAAATCTCACCACCATGCAGGTTGGCGGTGTTCCAAAAACTCTTGTTCGTTGCGAGAGCACCGAGGAACTTTATGAGACGGCCAAGGCGGCCTGGCTCTCAGATGAAAAACACCACATCCTCGCCGGCGGCTCCAACACGGTTTTCGCCGATGACATGAGCGAGTGGAACATCATCCACGTTGCAAATCGTGGCATTGAGGTAGTCGACGAGACGGACGAGACAGTAACGCTAAGGGTTCAAGCTGGCGAGAGCTGGGATGAGTTTGTGGCATGGTGCATCGAGCGCGGTTATGCGGGCATCGAGGCCATGAGCGGTATTCCGGGGAGCGTAGGGGCAACCCCAGTTCAAAACGTTGGCGCCTACGGCCAAGAGGTTTCGCAGGTCATCACTCGCGTCGAGTTTCTAGATGCTACAAGCCACGAGGTTTCCATTAGGCCAGCGGAGTTCTTCGAGTTCAGCTATCGAGACAGCGCCCTAAAGCGCGGCCTAAGAGGGGTAATTGGCTGGGTTGAGTTCAAGCTTTACAAGCTAGGTGGTCTCTCTGTCCCCATGGCTTCAGGGCAGATCACGAATCACGTGGGTGCAGAGTATGGCTCACAGCTGCCGCTTGGGCAGGTGAGAGAGGTGGTGCTCGAACTTCGAGGATCAAAGGGCATGGTTATCGACGAGAGTGATCCAAACTCGAGATCCTGCGGCAGCTTCTTCACCAATCCTGTGGTGAGCTCGATTAAAGCTCTCGAGTTTCCGGATGATATGCAGAAGTGGAAGATGGACGATGGTGAAAGCGTCAAGCTCTCCGCAGGTTGGCTCATAGAGA